>JBELAJ010000018.1:0-38687 GCA_049508935.1 Terriglobia bacterium
GGTACCGCGTGTGCAAATCACATCCTATAATCGACATGTTCGGCTCCTTTCCCGGCAGCCTTGGTCGTCGCACAACCTAGTTTACCGGTTCTTAAGGAGCCGACGACATTATGGAATCAGACTATGGCACAGGCACTCCTGCCTATCTTCAAGGCGAGCACGTTGCTTCGACAATCACAGGCAAGGTTGCCTGTGCTACGATCCACGTTGTAGGGACTCGAGTGTTGCAGGGTCGAGTCCCAAGGTTCGCACCGGGAAGGGCACCACGATGCCCTGGGAGGCAAAGTGCGCCAGGATGCGCTTGCGAAGCTCGCTCTGCACGGGCACCTGGTCCTCAAAGCGTCGAACATTGACGCCGAGCGAAAAGTCCAGCGAGGATTCCCCGAACCCTGGATTCAGGTTAACGCTGGGCGGCGGATCCAGAAGCAACCCCGCCAGCCCCTCCCGCGCTGCTTCCCGCGTAAGTTCGAGGAGTAGCGTTTCTACCTGCCTGGGATCGGTCCCATAGGCAACGCGCACCAAGATCGTGACCGAAACCATCAGCTCGGGCATAGAGTAGTTAGTAATGACTGCCTTGGCCATCGTGGAATTCGGCACGAACACAAAGTTATTGGACTGAGTCCGCAGTGTGGTGGAGCGCCAGCCGATGTGGACCACATATCCTTCCTGGCCGGAGTCCAGCTTGATGTAATCGCCGGGGCTAACGGGGCGGTCCGCCAGCAGATAGAGTCCGGCAAAAAGGTTGCTGAGGGTTTCCTGCAAGGCCAGAGCAACGACTAGGCCGCTCACGCCCAGCGTCGTCCAAAGACCGGTCAGTGATGCGCCGAGGTTTTCGAGCACCACAATGATAGTCAGGACAGCGAACAAAGCACGCACCAGCAGAATGGCCGGTTTGGTTACCCGCTGCATGCCCGGATTGCGCTCGCCAACGCGGCGCAAGGAAATGACCAGCACCTTGGCGGGGAAGTAGAAGACCACGACCACGGTCAAGGTAAAGATTAGCTTCGAGGCCAACCTCTCGAACCGATGCGGGAGGGTAATGAGTTCCAGGCCGGTGTAAATGGAACCAAGGAACAGCAGAGGAATGGGAAGAGACTCAAACAAGGCGAAAACCGGTTCTCCCCAAGTGCTCGCGAACTTCCGGGTCCAGTAGTGGATGATGCGGTTCAAGACAAATCCCACGGCTAATGACGCCATCACCAGCGTGGCAAAGTAGAGCATATAGAAGACTGTGGGGTTGAGGTGCAGGACTCGGGCAAGATCGACAACCATATTCCTGATCTCCTGTTGCGGTGACAATAACGTTCAAGATAGCGTGCTTCACGCCATTCCGCAAACCGCCACGGGGCCGGGGACCGCATCGGTTCCGGGCAGGCTCTAACAGCTTGCTGAAAGATCTCCCCCTACGCTGTCATTCCGAGCGCAGCGAGGAATCTCGATCTGAAATCAAAGACAATGCCGGATTCCTCGTGCCCACGGCTTCCCCGAAAATCACGTCATTCCCGCGTAAGCGGGAACTCCATTGTGTTCCGGACCGAAAATGGACCCTCCTTTTCGCGGGGGTGACGACGAGGGTGGTTTTCATTCGCTCGGGTGGGCGGTAAGCCCATGACAACTCCTCCGAATGGCACACCACAAGGTTTTCTCAGCAATCCGCTTAACGTCGGCGGTGTGTAAGCGGCTTTATGAAGAACCGCTTGCATGCTCACGGGCGTGACATTGTGGCCGAGTTGCACCGCATTAGCATCTAATCTCCTTGAGTAATTGGACGGCGCGACAGGTCGATCTAAGTAGTTGGGGATAGGGGCGGCTTGCCGCCGCCGATGGCGATCCCTCGGGCTGGGGCGGCCGCCACAGCGTCAATATGTACGACTGCCGGGCATCTTTTTGGATTGACAAGTTAGGAAGGAAGAGTATCTTGCAAGTCGGACCGTAGGGCGGGTGGCGTGATAGAATGACACGGGCTAAGGTTCCAGTTCCCGCAGTACGGTCAAAGAATGCAAATGTTGAAAGACGAGGTTGATAGGAATGCCCCCAAAACACAAAACGAATATCGAGTTTGAGAATCTTCCCATACTGCCAGTGCGCGATACGGTGCTTTTCCCGAATGCCATACTACCACTCACCATCGGGCGGGATAGTTCGCTGAAGTTGGTCGGAGATCTTAAGGAAGAGGAGAAGTTCATCGGGGTGATAACCCAGCGCGATCCGCGTGTGGACAACCCCCAACCTGTAGACCTCTTCCAGATCGGGACGGTGGCGTTTGTCCATAAGATCATCAAGCTGCCCAGCCAAAGCCTCTTTATCTTTGTGGAGGGCTTACAGCGGATAGCGGTGGAGGAAGTGGGCCAGGTCGAGCCTTACATGATCGGACGCACCAAGCCGCTGACGGATATTCTGCCCAAGGAGAAAGAAGCCGATTTCGACGCCCTGGTGCGCAGCGTCACGGCGCTCTTCCAGCAGGTGGTGCAGCTTTCGCCCACCCTTTCGGACGACCTTCAAACCGTCGTCATGAACATCGACGATCCCGGACGGCTGACTGATTTCATCGCCGCCAACCTGCCATCGCTTTCGAGTTCCGAGAAGCAGGAATTGCTGGAAAGCCTTGACTTGAAGGTTCGCCTGGAACGGCTGAACCGGCAGTTGATGAGGGAAGTCGAGGTCCTGCAACTGCGGTCCAAGATTCAATCCGATGTTCAGGACCAGGTTTCGCAAAGTCAGCGCGAGTATTACCTGCGCGAACAGATGAAGGCCATCCAGAAGGAGTTGGGAGACGCCGACGAGCAACAGGAAATCGAAGAATTGCGGAAGAAGATCGAAGCGGCGGGCATGACTGAAGAGGCCAAGAAAGAAGGAATGCGGGAGCTGGGCCGGCTTGCGAAGATGTCTCCGGCGGCCGCCGACTACCACGTGACGCGCACCTATCTGGAATGGCTGGTGGCTCTGCCTTGGACGAAGGTCAGCGAAATCAAAGTTGACATCCAGAAAGCAAAGCAAGTGCTCGACGAAGATCACTGGGACCTCGAAAAAGTGAAAGAGCGCATCCTGGATTATCTGGCGGTGCTGCAGCTCAAACCCCAGCTCAAGGGGCCTATACTCTGTTTTGTGGGGCCTCCGGGAGTCGGCAAGACGTCCTTGGGAAAGTCCATCGCACGCGCCTTGGATCGCAAATTCTTCCGCATGTCACTGGGCGGTATCCATGACGAGGCGGAAATTCGCGGCCATCGGCGGACTTACATCGGAGCGCTGCCCGGGCAGATCATTCAAGGCATCCGCCGGGCGGAAACGCGCGACCCGATCTTCATGCTGGATGAGGTGGACAAGATTGGCCGCGACTTCCGCGGCGATCCGTCCTCGGCCTTGCTGGAGGTTCTCGATCCCGAGCAGAACTCTCACTTCCGGGACAATTATCTGGACGTTCAATTCGATCTCTCCAAGGTGTTGTTCATCTGCACTGCGAATGTGCTGGATACTGTTCCGCCTCCCCTGCTGGACCGCATGGAAGTGCTCGAACTCCAGGGTTATAGCGAGGAAGAGAAGATTCAGATCGCCGTTCGCCATCTGATTACTAAGCAGACCGAAGAGCACGGCATCAAGTCTCCTGACCAGATTGAATTCACGCGGCCGGCCCTGGCGCATATCATTCGGCACTACACGCGGGAAGCCGGAGTGCGGAACCTGGAGCGAGAGATTGCGACCGTGTGCCGGAAGCAGGCGCGCAAGGTCGCCGAGGGCAACGCGGAAAAACTCCTCGTGACTCCCGACAATCTTCGTGATTTCCTCGGTATTCCGCGCTTCCGCCTGGAGACCGAAGTGGTGGAGCGCACACGCCAACCGGGCGTGGTGGTGGGGTTGGCATGGACCCCCACGGGAGGCGATGTGCTGTATGTTGAAGCCAACGCCATGAAGGGAGGAAAGGGTTTCACGATGACCGGCCATGTCGGGCAGGTCATGCAAGAATCGATGCAAGCCGCGCTTGCCTGGGTGCGTTCGCACGCCGTGGAATACGACATCGACCCGGATTTCTTCCAGTCAAAGGATATCCACTTCCACGTTCCTTCGGGTGCCATACCAAAGGACGGCCCCTCGGCCGGGATCACCATGGTGACCGCACTGGTTTCGGCTTTGACTTCCCGGCCCGCCAAACCGCGCGTGGCCATGACGGGCGAAATTACTTTAAGCGGACAGGTCCTGCCGGTGGGAGGAATCAAGGAGAAGGTCCTTGCCGCCAAGCGCGCCGGGGTGATTGAGATCATCCTGCCGGCCGACAACGAGCCGAACGTCCACGAAGACCTTAATGACGAACTCCTGGACGGCTTGGTGCTCCACTACGTCAAGTCCATTCACGAGGCGATTGACTTGGCGCTCGAGAAAGATCCGGCGCCCGTCGAGGTGGGCAAGCCGACCCGTGAAGTGGCCTTGACCCCGGTGGCTGCCGGAACGCCCAACTAGGGAAGAACGGAAAATGGAAACTGGAAACTGGAAATTGGAAACTGGAAAATAGAAACTGGAACCGACGAAGTTCTGGTGCGCATTTGCCGGTTCCAGATTTTCCAGTTTTCGATTCTGATTTTGCGCTTTCCTTTCGTTTCCCGGTGAGACCGCTGCCGAAAGGACGTGCCTTCGTTTCCACTTTCTATTTTCCAGTTTCCATTTTCCAATTTCTAATTTCCAGTTTCCATTTTCCAGTTTCTATTTTCCAGCTATAATGGGCGCGCTTACGAAGGTGCATCCCTCGTGTGAGGCCTCTTTATGTATTGTCGAAATTGTGCAAGGCAGTTGGCGGACAACGCCGAGTTTTGCATTAACTGCGGCCAGCGGCCGCTCCAAGGAGGCCGCTATTGCCAATCCTGCGGGCAAGAGACGGTGCCGGGCGCGGAGATTTGCGTAAAGTGCGGCGTGCGGCTGGGGGCAGGGAGCGGAAAGGACTGGACAGTCGCGCTAATTCTCTCCGCCTTGCTTGGAACGCTGGGTGTGGACCGCTTTTACCTGGGCTACATTGGTCTCGGAATCCTCAAACTCGTGACCCTGGGCGGCTGCGGTGTCTGGTGGCTAGTTGACGTTATTCTGATTGCGATGAATAAGATCCCGGATGCACAGGGCGTGCCCCTGCGACAGAGGTGATGATGGCGCTGTTTTGCCGCGGAGTGCCACGGTTGCTCGCGGTTGCTATCGTGGTCGCAGGATTCTGCCTGCTGCCTCCGGTTGCCTTATCGCGAGGTCCCAACCTCTGCCTTTGGCGACACCTCTTTCGTTTTAGCGCCTGCCCTGCCTGTGGGAGCCTGCACGCTTTAGCGGCTTTCTTTCATGGGCGGTTCGGCGACGCCTTGGCTTACAACAGAAACGTGCTGATTACGGGGCCGGGCCTTGTTGCGCTAGCCGTTAAGGACGCGCTAAGCGCGGCAAGGCAGTTGGCGAGGGCGAGACTGGAAACTAGAAACTAGAAAGTAGAAATGAGAAATCAGAAACGGACCTTCCAGAGTCCTCAGCCGAGAGCCCGTTAGTTTCCCTTCTCTCATTGTCTTGGTTTTTTCTTTTTTCTGATTTCTGCTTTCTGGTTTCTGGCTTGCCGTGACGAGCTTACGAGGCTTTGTCGAATCTTGGTGGAGGGAGCTGCCCGGCGCCCCGGCAGCGCGCTGGGCGTCGCTGTTTTTCAGCTTGCATGTTCTGACGCTGCTGATTTCTGTAGCCGCGTCGCAGGCTTTTCTTGCCGCTGGCGGGGTCGCTTATATTGCCTGCTTGGTTCGCGTACGGCGGGGGCGTCCCGCTGCAGAGCGCGGGCAAGATGCCCGCGCCACCTCGGGCGAGACGCCCGCGCTACTGGCCATCAACTTCCCGCCTGTCAAGCTTCCCTTACTACTCTTCTGCCTGGCCACGATCAATTCGGTTCTCTGGGCCGAGCATCCAGAGGCGGGCGGATTCGCTCTGCGCAAGCTGGTCCTTTTTCTGATCCTGTTGCTGGGTGTGAATCTGGTGGTCAGCAGAGGGCACCTCAGCGGTCTCCTGCGAGGCATATTCTTCGTGGCCGCTGTGGCCGGTTTGGTAGGAATAGCACAGTTCATTACCCAGTATGATCGAGTTCTGCGCTATCACCATAACCGCGTTTACTTCTACATGACGCTGACCCGCACGCATGGATTCATGGGCCATTGGATGAACTTTGGCGGGCAACAAATGCTGGTTTTCTCAGCCTTGCTGGCCTTTGTCTTCTTGTCCGGCGCTGTCATTGGCTCCCCTCCTCAGCGGGAGGAGGGGTTAGGGGGTGGTGGGTACCAGGACCGGCATTCCATTAACCACCCCCTCACCCCCTCCTTACCCGGGAGGGGCATTACTCGATGGCTGTATTGGCTGATCCTCGCCCTCGTGGCTATATCTTTGGTCCTGAATTTCACTCGCGGTGTGTGGCTAGGATGTCTCGTGGCCGCTCTCTACGTGCTTGCCAGGTGGAAACCGCGCACCCTTTGGGCGGTCCCGCTTCTACTGCTCGTAGTCGTTTTGGCCGGACCTTCCCTGATTCGGCGCCGCGTTTCGCTGGTCTTCCACCCCAAGGAGGACCCTGCGCTCGCCATCCGCCTCGAGATGTGGCGCACCGGGCTAAGGATGGTGAGGGAACACCCCTGGGTAGGAGTCGGACCTGACAATATACCGTTGGTGTACATGAAGTATCTGCCGCCAGGCACCACCCCCATTCTCGGGTACCACGACCATCTTCACGACAACGTGCTGCAACTGGCCGCGGAGCGAGGTCTGCCTTGCCTGATCGCGTGGTTGTGGTTCATGCTGGCACTTGGCTGGCACATTCTGAGGATTCGTCGCAGTCTCTCAAGCACGCCGTGGGTCGCGGACGCCGCTTTTGCTGCATGGTTGGCGTTTGTAGCGGAGGGTTTTTTCGAGTTCAATTTTGGCACCACACCCGTCCTGATGGTTTTCCTGTTCCTGATGTCGACGCCATTCATCGCGGAGCGGCTTGAGAAAGCCGCAGGCGCCGACCGCCCGGAAAACGAGGAACGGAGAATATGAGCGCCACCGTCGAGGACTTGAGAATAGCCACCGCACTCTAGAAGCCCGGGAAACAGCACTATGTTTAAGCGGCAATTACTGTGGGGTTCCGCGGTGGTGGGCTTCTTCAGCCTGCTCAGCGGTATCTCGGGCATCCTTGTCGAAACCAGCATCGCGGCCCAGTTGGGACTCTCGAGGAACTCTGACAGTTTCTATGCCGCTTTTACTATTCCTTATATCATTACCAATCTGCTTTCCGCGACCAGCCAATTTTCCCTGGTACCCTTCTTTTCGACGCTGGATCCTTCTGATTCGCGAGAGGGCCTTGGGCGGGGCGTCAGTTATGTGGTGAACCTGATGTTCCTCGGGCTGGGATTGTTTGCAGCCGCAGGCGCCCTGGGCGCGCCCTGGCTCATGCGCGGGATTGCCCCGGGTTTCACGCGCTCGGAAATCGAGTTGGCCACCCAGCTAAGCCGATGGCTCTTCGTGATCATTGTTCCGGCAGGCATTGCGGAGACCTTTCGCTCGTTCCTCTTGAGCCGACACAGTTTCGTTCTCTCGTCGTCGGCGGGCTTTGTCCGCAACGTCGCGGTCATCGCGGTCATCTTATGGCAGTTCAACCGCTACGGCCCCTTCAGCATCGTGCTGGGCTACATCGCAGGATATCTACTCCAGGTGCTGGTGCTAGGCGCGCAGATTGTGATTTCCTTTCCCGTCCGGTACTCCCTGACACTCACGGGGAGCGGAGAGGCTTTTCGCAGGTTGCGCGGCGCCGGGACCGCCCAGGTCGGCGGCGCGCTAGCGTGGCAGGTTGTGGTGCTGGCGGAGAGGATGATCGCCTCGTTTCTGCCCGCCGGAACCCTCACCGCCGTGACCTATGGCTCGAAGATTCTGTACACCATGGTGGAATTGCTGGGCGGCAGCGTGGGCACGGCCGCGCTGCCGCGGCTCTCGCGAGCTGCGATGAACAAAGCTCACGACGAAGAGCGAAGGACCTTCAAAGATATTTCGGAAATCAGCCTGTTTTTCACCTCGCCCATGGTGGTCTTCTGCCTCCTGCTCGCCCACAATATCATCCGGCTGGTTTTTGAGCGTGGCAACTTCACGACGGTCGCCACCGGCCTGATGTCGCGAGTTTTCTTCTGCTACTGCCTCAGCCTCCTACCGCTGTCGTTCATCCGTTTGCTGACTTTCTATCTTTTTGCACGCGGAGAGGGCGGAGCCTTTCTGCGTCTTTCGATCCTCCTTTACAGTCTTAACCTGGGGTTCGATCTGTTTTACGTCGGGGTTCTGCGGTTGGGGGCGAAGGGCATACCCTTGGGCTTATTGGTGGCCTCGGTCCTTGTCTGCGCCCTGTCTATCAAGAGAAATCTGGGCGACCTTCGTCGAGCCCTGGGCCGGGAAGAGGTGCGGGTTGCTTCCAAGAATCTTCTTGGGGCAGTCCTGACTGCCTTCGCGGTGTGGGCCATGCGCCTCTGGGTTGCGTCGCCTCCCTCCGGGTTTCGGAACTTTGTTTATCTTTGCGAACTCTGCGGTGCGGGAAGTGTCGCCTACCTCGCAGCACTGGCAGCCTTGCGCGCGCTTCCGGCAGGAGTAGTGAGTAGGGATTAGCGCGTCCTCTGTTCCCTATTCCCTATTGCCTTTTCACTACGCTACAATGCCCACATGTTAGCCCGACTATACGCCACCAATTATCGCTGCCTCGTGAATTTCGAGTTCAAGCCCACCGCCAAACAATTGATCATCGGAAGGAACGGGACAGGCAAGACCACCGTGTTCGACGTGCTCGCTATGCTCAGGGACCTCGCGGCGCGCGGGAAACCGTGTGAAGAGTACCTTGGGGAAAGAACCCGCACACTCTGGCAAGATGTCTCCGAGCAACGGTTCGAACTTGATGTTAAAGGGAATGGGGGTGACTACCGCTACACTCTGCTTGTGAAGTGGGGCGCAAGAGCGCAATCCGGAAATTTCATTAGCGTGTACTCATACTCAGGCGGGACCGATCTCTCGCAACTCCCCCGCATTCATCAAGAAACCCTGGACTTCAACGGCAAGCCTTTGTATCGCTTCCGCGAAGGTCAAATCGAATTATTCAACGATCAACAGCAGCCCGAACCGAGCGTCAAATACCCCTCCAATCTGTACCGTTCGGGTCTCGCGGAAGCGAGCGGCAAGGACAACACAAAGCTTGTTTGGTTCAGGCGCTGGCTTCGAGGAGTGACCGAGGTGCAGATCAATCCCTGGGCAATGTCCGCCCGATCGGAGCACGAATCACCCCAACCGGCGAAAGACCTGAGCAACTTTGCCGACTGGTATCGCCATCTTCGCTTGGAACGTGGCGACGCGATCTTTGAGGCGATAGCCAGCCTACGCGAAGCGCTTCCAGGTCTGGAAGCGCTCGACGCAAGAGAGGCAGGGCTCGACGTGCGAGTGCTCCAGACCAGATTGCGCGGTCCGGACGGAAAGAGCGTTGACTTGCCCTTCACCGACTTGGCGGAAGGACAACGATGCTTGATCGCGCTCTATGTGCTGCTCTACTGCCCTCTTGACAAGGAGCGGACCCTACTCATCGATGAGCCCGACAACTTCATCGCCCTCGCGGAAATCCAACCTTGGCTGATGAAATTGCTTGACCGCGTGGATGAGACTGGCGGGCAAGTCATTCTGGTTTCCCATCACCCGGAACTGCTCGATCAGTTAGCATGCCAAGGCGGGGTGCTCCTGGACCGGCCGACCGGCGGCGAAACGCGAGTCCTGCCTTTTTCGCCGCCTGAGGATAGCGGTTTGAAGCCGTCCGAGATCATCGCGCGAGGGTGGGAGCTTGCCTGAGCGGATCGCGAACAAGATAGTCCTCACGGAGGACGCGGAGCAGCAAAACTTGGTTCGCCGCTACCTGCAACGCTGAGGCCACGATAGTCGAGAGTGCAGGTTTGTGCCGCTGCCCGCCCGAAGCCTCGGCGGTAGTGGTGAGAAGTACGTTCGGGACCAATACCCGCAGCAGGTTCAAGCGTGCCGTTCTTCACTCGGCAGGCGAGCAACTGCCTTGCTTGTGGTTATGATCGATGCCGACAAGGAAACGACGCAGCACCGCGCGGCACAACTGGCGAACGCGCTTGAGGCAGGGGGCACGGATTCGGTCGCGAACGTTGAGCCAATCGCCGTGCTGATTCCCAAACGACACGTCGAGACGTGGATTCGGGCCTTGATCGGCGACCACATTGACGAGCTGGCAGATTACACGCGGCCAAAGCCAACCGCGAAGCAGATCAAAGACGCTGCGACCGAGCTTTATGTTTGGACGCGCCCCAGCGCCGCCTCAAGGCCCGCCTCTCCACCGTCATTAACAGCCTCGCTCCCCGAGTGGCGGAAGATCCCGTCGTAACGGCATGCAACCTACCTCATCACCGCCACAAACGATCCCGCAGTTGACGCCCGGCCGGAAGATTCTGAATGCAGCCGTCAGCGTTGCCGCGTGCTCGGCGGTGGCGGGACTTGCGTCCACTGCAAAAGAGCTGGCCGTGGCGCGCTGGTTCGGGCGCGGCGACGCGTTGGACGCATTTCTGATCGCGTACCTCCTGCCTTCCTTTCTTGTGAACCTGATTGCAGGGTCTTTCAACGCCGCGATGATCCCTACGTTCATTGAAGTTCGCGAGAGGGAAGGAAAAGAGGCTGCCCAAAGACTCTTCTCAGGAGTTATGGTGCTCAGCCTGGCCCTTCTGGTGGGAGTGTCGCTATTGGTCGGCATACTCGCACCGTATTTCCTGCCGCTGTTGGGGTCAGGTTTCGGTCCGGCAAAGTTGATGCTTACGCGGCATCTTCTTTACGCTCTCTTACCATTCATCGCGTTAAGCGGGCTGGCTGTTGCATGGACTGCGGTTTTGAATGCCGGGGAACACTTTGGCCTGCCTGCTTTATCAGCCATACTGACTCCGCTTTCTATAATTGCTTTTCTTGTGTTGCTGGGAAACGTCTGGGGCATTTATACGCTGGCCGCGGGGACAGTGGCGGGAGTCACCTTGCAGGCCGCTGTGTTGGGCTGGCTGTTGAAGGAGCGAGGTGTGCGGCTGGAGCCTCGCTGGCATGGCCTGGAGCCCAGCTTGCGCACGGTCGTCGGGCAGTACGCGCCTATGCTGGCCGGGGCATTGTTGATGGGCAGCACGGAATTGGTGGATCAATCGATGGCCGCCATGCTCGAGCCGGGCAGCGTAGCAGCTTTGAATTATGCGCGAAAGATCGTCAGTGTCTTCATCGTGATCGGCGCTACACCGCTGGGCACGGCGGCGCTTCCTTACTTTTCACAGATGGTGGCGAACCAGGATTGGAGCGCCTGCCGCCACACTTTAAAAGTCTATTCACGGTTGGTCGTCCTGGTGACGGTCCCCATTACGGTGGGTCTGGTCGCCTTTTCTCATCTTTTGATCAGAGCTGTCTTTCAGCGCGGAGCTTTCACGGCGGTCGACACAGGAGTCGTAAGCCGGGTTCAGGCTCTCCTCTCCCTTCAGATCCCTTTCTACTTTCTTGCTAACCTGGGCGTGCGGCTGGTCAGTGCCTTGAAGAGAAACTGGGTGCTCATGGTGATTGCCGCCGTCAATATGATCGTAAATGTAGTATTCAATCTTATTCTGATGCGGTACCTCGGTGTGGCAGGAATCGCGCTCTCGACATCGTTCGTATACCTTATCGGTTGCGTACTGATTTACGCTTCAATTGCGATGTCATTGCGGAGAGGCGGCGGCATCGTGACTTGAGCGTAGCACCGGGCTTTGCTCAAGCACCATCTTTGTCGTTCGTCGAGCCAGCGGACGCAGTGAAGAACCAGGAGGCTCAAAGGGTGGGCGATATCGCGCAAATGGTGGCGAAGTGCCAGCCGTCTGTGCCGCTCCCGGAACTCGTGTGGGATCTCAACCTCCTCTATCACGAAATCGAGGCCGATCACTACGACGGGATTCACGATGAAATTTGGCTGCAGGAGCTTCCCATCTTCCGTGAGCTGGTAGGTCGCGCCGGGCAAGGCCTCAAGGGAGCGCCGGTATCGCTGCTCGATTACGGTTGCGGGACCGGCTTTGCCTGCTCTCAAGCTGTCGAGGTCCTCGGCCCCTCGAGCGTTCACGAACTCGTCTGTGTAGACCCTTCTCGGTCGATGCTGGAGCGGTCGAGACAGCGCTTGTCTGGTTTGATCCCCAGCGCGCGTTACATTTCGGAGGTGGAGGCGTTCCGCGCCAACCAGGAGTGGCTTGGACATTTCGACATCCTGCTGACCAATTCCGTGTTGCACCACATTTTCGAATGGTCGACCGTGCTTCGGGAGCTCCTGCGGTTCTTGAAGCCCGGCGGTCACTATCTGATGGGGCACGAGCCATCATCTCGTTTCTACTCAAATCCCGAATGCCAGAGGCAATACAATAGCTTTCTTCGGGAACACAGGTGGCGGCGTCTTCTGGTGCTCGGCAACTGGACGCGCTTTGTGAGACGCAGGCTCGGCATGGAATTCGATCTCTTGCGTGACACAGCAGCGGCTGCCGCTCGGACCGGCCTAACCGTCACACCCTTGCCTGCGCACGTCGTGGGAGAACTCGTCGACTACCACGTTCCGCACCCGGGCGGCGCGCGTGCGGCCGAGGGACTGGACTTCGAAGAAATCGCGAGCGACCCCAAGTGGGGGCTCGAGATCGAGGCCGTCCGAACCTACGCCTTCATAGGCGGGCTTTCGGAACGCACGTTGCCTCGCAAGTGGCGACGCGTCGCTGAACGCTTGAGCCGGCAGTACCCGCTCGACGGGGCCTGTTTTTCCGCGTTATGGAAAAAGCACCTCTGAAAGCAATCCGCAAAAGAGTCTTGTTTCTCATGCCTACCCTCAGCGGGGGCGGGGCGGAACGGGTGATCGTGACACTCCTCCAGCACCTGGACCGCTCCCGCTTCGAGCCCCATTTGGCTTTGGTCGACGCGGTAGGCCCGCTCTGCAACGACTTACCTGCCGATATCCCGATCCACGATCTTAAGGCTAAGCGGGTCCGGCACGCCTTTCCAGGCATAATTCGCTTGGCCTGGAAACTGAAGCCGCAGGTCATCCACTCCGCTATGGTGGAGCTGAATTTGGCCACGGTTCTGTTAAGGGCTTTCTTTCCGCCGGGGTTGCGCGTGCTGATTCGGGAGGACAACTTGGCTAGCGCTCTAAACGTTCAAGAGCGCAAGCACCTGCGGATCTGGAACTGGCTGTATCGGCGATTGTACCCGCGGGCAGACAAGATCATTTGCGTGGGAGACCACGTCCTCAACGACTTGGTTGGTACCTTTGCAATTCCTCGCAGCAAACTCGTGCGCATCTACAACCCCTTGGATTTGGATCTAATTAGACGACTGGCTGAGACGGGTGGCAGTCCTTACTCCGGCAACGGTCCTCATCTTGTCGCCGCGGGTCGGCTGGCAAACCAAAAGGGATTCGATGTGCTTCTGGACGCCATGCCGTTAGTGCGGGCTGCGGTTTCGAATGCCGACCTTACAATTCTGGGCGAGGGACCTCTCAAGCCGGATCTGCTTGCCCAGCGGGAGCGGCTAGGGCTTAGTGGCACGGTTCATTTCGCCGGTTTTCAGCTTAATCCCCATCCGTACTTCAAGCACGCAGATCTGTTTGTGCTCTCCTCGCGTTACGAAGGTTTCGGCCTGGTGGCAATCGAAGCCTTAGCCGTCGGGACACCGGTGGTGGCGACAGACTGCCTCGGGGCAGTGCGGGAGATACTTGCGAACTGTCCTCTGGCCCGGCTCGTGCCAATCTCTGACCCGCAGGCGCTGGCAGGGGCAATCATTTCTGCCCTCCGATCCGAAAAGAAAGAACTGCAGCCCTGCTGGAGTCTCGACCCTTTTCTCAGCCAATTCGATGTGAAGACCGTGCTGCGAGAATACGAGGAAATCCTCGGCACTTGAGCAGCTTTCAGGCGCCGGGTGTGACGTGTCAGGAAACGATGGCTTCTAACGTGATACCATGTCCTGAGAGGAGTGGAAGTTGATTGAAACGAAGAACAGCAAGCTACCCGGCGGCGACATAGCAGGAGAAGAATTCTGGGAGGAATGGTGGAAACGGGTTCGCCTGCCCCTGCCGCCCGCTCTTGACCCCCACCGCCCTGGGCTCAAGAACTATGAGGTAAGGAGATTTCATCAGGCCTTCCAGCAACTGTTCAAAGGCTACGACGCCTCGTCAATGGAACTGGTTGAGATTGGGTGCGCCCAGTCGGTTTATCTGCCTTACTTTGCAAAGAACTTTGGGTTCAAGGTGGCCGGGATCGATCGCTCGGAAACGGGCTGCGGAAGGGCGCGCAAGATTCTGGAGAGAGAAGGAGTCAAAGGGGAAATCTATTGCGCAGATTTCTTCGCAATTCCCCCCGAGCTCATCGGGCGGTTTGATGTCGTGATCTCGTTTGGGGTCATTGAACATTTCAAGCAGACTGCGGAAGCTCTGCGGGCTATGGCCAAGTTACTGAAACCCGGCGGGAGGATGTTTGACGACATTCCGAATCTTACCGGTGTTTTGGGAAGATATCAAAAGCTGCTTGACCGAGGCATGTACGATGCTCATGTGCCCATGAGCCGCGAGAAGTTGGCTTCCGCACACCAGGAGGCCGGGTTAGAGATTGAAAGCTGCGACTATTTCATGCCCATCTGTTTGGAGGTCATTAACGTGGAGCGTTGGCCCAGGAATCTTCTTTACTGGTTCACCATCCGTTCCCACACGGCCATATCCCGGGCCGTGTGGTTCGTTGATGACCACATCGTTCGGCTCCCGCAGAACCGCTGGACTTCGCCATTTATCTATTGCGTGAGCCGAAAGCTGCTCAATCACGTCTAAAGGGTTCGGCACGTAGCGTTGACCTTTCGTAGCGCTGACCTTCAGGTCAGCAGTTGCCGACCCTTCGCTGCGCTCAGGGCAAGCTCTAAAGGTCGGCGCTACGCTAAGACTACGGAAATCTCGCCGGTCGCCGGTTATTCCCTGCTGAGGTGCCTTTCTTGTGAAACCCCGCTTGGCCGAGTTGCTGGCCTGTCCGGAATGTTCAGGTCCGCTGCGGCTTGACATCCAGCAAAGTGACAACGAAGAGATTCTTGCAGGCCTTCTCGGTTGCCCGAAATGCCGCTGCGACTTTCCCATTCGGGATGGAATTCCCCGCTTCGTGCCCAGTGACGCCTACATGTCGAGTTCGAGCTTCGAGTGGAAACGCTGGCGGCTCACACAGTTCGATTCAGAGTCGAGAAAGCGCAGCGAGTCCACGTTCGTAGCTTCCACTGGGACGGGGCCTCAAGAACTCGCCGGCAAGCTCGTGCTTGACGTAGGATGCGGGAGCGGCCGTTTCATGGATGTTGTCGCGCGGTCGGGGGCCGAAACCGTGGGACTCGACCCCACTCTGGCGGTCGATGTCGCCCGGGAAAACCTGCGCAGCCTGCCGCACTGCCACTTCATTCAAGCTAATGCGCTTTTCCCGCCCTTTCGCCCCGGTACTTTCGATTTCGCCTACAGCATCGGCGCGCTGACCAACACCTCCGACAGCCGCGAGGGTTTCAGGCGCATGGCTGCGACGGTGAGGCCACGGGGCGCTGCGGCCATCTGGGTCTGCCCGCTGCGCCGCTTGAGCGAAACTTTCGAGTACTTTCCGGATCAGGTAAATGAGGTGCTGGCTCTGGATAGTGACTATCAGATTCCAGCCAAGTGGCAAAAGCTGGTTTCTCGCCTCGCCCCGGGGCTGGATTGGGCGAGGGAAACTTCCAGCCGTTTCGAGCGCTTCTTCACTACTCGCCTGCCAAGGCGGTGGCTCTATGCTCTTTGCCACGTCGCGATTCCGCTCTACTACCTGTATCGAATTCCGATCTTTTACCCGCTGCGCCTCCTGGCGAAGATCGCCATGCATCCCGAGTCTGAGCGGCGTGTGCTCGACACGTTCAATTGGTACTCTCCGCGTTACCAGTGGAACCATACCTACCCGCAGATTCAAGCCTGGTTCGAAAAAGCCGGGTTCGAGTACATAACCTATCTGCCTCGCCCTGTCGCTATGCGCGGGAACAAGCCGGTGTAGAGAAGGTTTACCAGAGAGGCACAGCGCGGCCTGTCGGCCGCATCCAAAATTCCAGATTCAAAATTCCAGACCGGAAATCCTCGCGCTCCGCAAAAGATCTCGCTTGCGAAAATGTCAGGGCTGGAACTTGCGGCGGATGATTCAGGCCCACTTTTCCCGCCAAGCCTGAAACATGAGAACGTTCCACAGTTGACCATGCCAATTACGCTGCCCGGAGAGGTGCTCGTCCCAAACTTCGCGGATCGGCTCGGCCTGGAGAAACCCCTCGCTGCGCAGGCGCGCGGGGTTCAACAAGCTCTCGGCCCAATCGCGCAATGGCCCCCGCACCCAGTCTTCAATCGGGACTGAAAAGCCCATCTTGGGCCGTTCCACCAACTCTCGCGGAACATACCTGTGAAGGACCTGGCGAAGCAGCCATTTCCCCATGCCCGAGCGAACCTTCATGGATGTCGGGACACGTGCGGCGAACTCTACCACTCGGTGATCGAGAATGGGGACGCGGGCCTCAAGGCTGACCGCCATACTGGCGCGATCAAGCTTGGCGAGAATATCTTCGGGAAGGTAAGTCAAGAGGTCAAGCAGCATGAACCGATGGCAGAGGTCAGCCCCCTGGATGCCGTCGGGACCACGGCTCAGGACGGTGGGGGGCTCGATTGCGCCGGAAACAACCTGCGCGGGGCTCTTCCAGTACGAGATCGAGCCGCAGTAGATCTCATCGGGATTCCTAGCCGCCAGGGTCTCTGCGAGTCTATAGACTCGATCCCCCACCGTGGAGGGGCGCACCAACCTGGGGAGGAACCGACCGAGACCGCCAAACAGGCGATTGTACGTGGCAGGCTTGCAGGCGCGGAGCAGCCTGGCGGACGCGATTCGGGAAGCGTACGGAAAGCATCGGATAGTCCCCCAAAACCTGCGTATGCGAGCGTAACGCGGATACCCGCCGAACAGCTCATCGCCGCCATCGCCGGAAAGGCTCACCGTCACGTGCCGGCGCGTGAGCGCGGAAAGCAGGTACGTTGGAATTTGGGAGGAGTCTCCGAAGGGTTCGTCGTAGAGAGTAGGCAGCTTGGGTATCACATCCCGGGCTTGTTCCGCAGTTACGTAAAGTTCGGTATGGTGGGTCCCCAGGTGCGCCGCCACCGCCTTGGCATGCGACGCTTCATCGAATTCCTGCTCGCGGAAGCCGATTGTAAATGTCTTCACGGGGCGGGTGCTCTGTGCCTGCATTAAGGCTACGACGGTCGACGAGTCGATCCCGCCGGAAAGAAAGGCCCCTAGAGGAACATCCGCTATCATCCGCAGCCGGGTCGACTCGCGAAGCAGTCGATCCAGTTCGTCGATCGCTTCCAGTTCGGAGCCCCGAAAGGGGTCCGCGGCACCGTTCGCATAGATGTCATCCGCCGACCAATAGCAAACCGTTCGAGGCAACTCCGAGGCAGGCTGCGCTCCTTCCTGGAGGCTGAGTATGTGTCCCGGCGGCAGTTTCCAGATTCCCCGGTAAATGGAATAAGGGTAGGGTATGTAGCCGAGGCGCAGATACAAAGCCGCCGCGTCGGGGCTTACTTCCTGGCGAAAGTCAGGGTGCGCGCGGAGCGCCTTCAACTCTGACCCAAAAAGGAATGTCCTGCCCTGCCAGCCGCAGTACAGAGGCTTGATGCCCAGCCGATCGCGCACCAGATGCAACACACGCTCGCGCCTGTCCCATAGGGCGTAGGCGAACTTGCAGACGAACTTCTTGACCGCCGCTTCGAGGCCCCACTCGCTCACCGCCTCCAGCATGACTTCTGTGTCCGAATGACCCCGAAAAGTGTGTCCTAGCGGCTCCAGTTCGGCTCGCATGTCTGCGAAATTGTAAACCTCGCCGTTGAAGACCATGACGTACCGGCCATCCGACGAGGTCATGGGTTGGCGGCCGGCGGGAGACAGATCCAAAATTGCTAGCCGCCGAAATCCCAGTGCGATTCCCGCCTCGGCGTCAACCCACAACCCTGAGTCGTCAGGCCCACGGTGAGTGAGTTGGCCGGCCATGCAGCACACTTGTGCCCGCATCCCTTGCTCCGGCGCCGAACCTATAAAGCCCGCAATTCCGCACATGGAACTAATAGCAAAACAAAGCGCAGTAATCCTCAAAATAGCTGGTGTCCTAATTTGACTCGTAGCGCCGACCTTTAGAGCCTGCCCTGAGCGAAGCGACGGGTCGGCAGATGCTGGCCTGACGGCCAGCGCTACGCCGAAACTAGGACACTACCTCAAAATGACCATTGTACACGGGTTTTTCTCTCCGCAGACGAAGTAGGGAGGGTGGCGGAATTGCCGCTTTTCGATTGTCGCGTGCCTATTCAAGCACTGGCGATTTCATCTTTGGCGCGCTAGAATTCTCCCTTGTTTTGCGATTCTCGGGTTGCTGCCTGAAGGTATCGGAGGTCGCCACATTACGACTTCGATCGACAATCAACAGTCATCCATCGGCAATCTCGAGGAACTGCCGGGCTGTATGACTTCATCTCGCGTCCTTGTGGTCACCAACATCTGGCCCTACGAAGGCGATCCGAGCTATGGTTGCTTCGTGAAAGCCCAGATGGACTCCTTGCGACCTCTGGGGGTGGATTACGACTGTTTTTTCTTCAATGGACGCGAATCCCGGTGGAACTATCTGCGCGCACTGCCGAAAATGTGGCAACGGCTACGAGACCGGCGCTATGACCTGATCCACGCCCACCAGGGCTTGTCCGCACTCGTGGCGCGATGCCAATTCAGCCTGCCTCTCGTCATCTCATTTATGGGTGATGACGTTACAGGGATAACCAAAGGGACCGACCACGTTCCGCTTTTCGGGCGGTTTTATCAGCTCTCGAGTTTCATACTGGCGCGCATGGCCGCCGCAGTCATCGTGAAGACCGCAGAGATGAAACGGTGTCTGAAGCTAAGCTCGGTACGGGTCATTCCCAATGGGGTTGACCTGGATCTTTTCAGCCCCTGCGGCCAAGCTGAGGCGCGACGCGAGTTGGGCCTCGACGCGCAAAAGAAGTTCGTCCTCTTTCCTTATGACGCGCGAGACCCACGGAAGCGCTTTGATCTGGTTGAATCGGCCGTAGCTCAAGCGCGACAGGTGATTCCCGAGCTGGAGATCCTTCGGGTCCACGGCATTCCTCAGTCACGTATTCCCCTCTACATGAACGCTGCGGATGTCCTGGTTATGGCTTCCCAATTCGAGGGTTCTCCCAATGCGGTCAAAGAAGCCATGGCCACAAATCTTCCCGTGGTTGGCGTGGATGTAGGAGACACCGCTGACTTAATCGGCCAAACGGAAGGATGCCACCTGGTGCGGCGCGACGCCGGAGAAATTGCCGCCAAGGTCATCGAGGTATGCCGCCGGGGGACGCGCACGTGCGGGCGCGACAGAATTGCAAGGCTTTCGATTGCGAACGTGGCCAGGCAGATCGTGCAGGTTTACTCGAGTGTAGTCCCCCAGAGCCGGCTGTCTTCTTGAATCTCGGACGTGTGGGGGATGAAAGTCACCTCTGGCAGCCCTTGTCCCCCGCGCCTCAAGCCTCACGATCTGAGTTATACTGTTGCACCACAGTGCCCACACACCAAGAACTCCTCGCCGCCGCCGAGCGCCTGCATGCGCACCTCCTACGCCTTCATTACTCGGGAGGGCTGGTCCATGGCCCGGACGCTGGCATCCGCTTCAACCTTCATCTATGGCGGTTCTGGAAAAGTGCGCTCGACTTCATACCCTGGAAAGACGATTACGTTTTCATCCAGAGCCAGGGCTACTGGATTCTAGCCAACTGGATGCTTCACGACGCCACCGGCGAGCCCCGCTACCGCGATATCGCGATCGAGGCCACTGAAACAACCCTGCTTCTTCAACAAACCCAAGGCTATTGGATTTACCCGCTTCCCGAGCGAAAGCGCCTGATCGCCACGGTCGAAGGGGATTGGGGCGCTATCGGATTGCTGACTACTTATGCCCATGAACCCCGGCCGCACTTTCTTGCGGGCGCGGTCAAGTGGTACGATTACCTGGTCGCCACGATCGGTTTCCAAAAGCACGACCGGGGAAAGGCTATCAACTACTTTGATAAACCCCGCGGCAAGATCCCCAATAATTCCGTGGAAGCTATCTGGTTTTTCCTACGCCTGTGGCAAGCGACGGGTGAGGCCCGTTTTATAGGTCATGTTGACGCGATGTTGGATTTCCTAGGCTCGGTTCAGCTACCCAGGGGCGAACTTCCTTACATCGTCGAAGGTCCGTACGAGCGCGGCCGCATTCACTATCTCTGCTATCAATACAACGCCTTCGAGTTCCTGAAACTTGCCTGGTCGCATGCGCTGCGTCCCGACCGTCGCACGGGCGGGATTCTTGCGTCGCTCGCAAGCTTTCTCTCAAAGGGAGTGACGGCCACAGGCGCCAGCGCCGCGGATTGCTCCCACCGTATGCCCGAGACAGATTACTACACCGCCGTGCTCGCTGCTGCCCTCTGGGAAGCCGCCGAACAGAAGCTGGTCAAGAACACTGACCTGAGCGCGCGGTGCTATGCTCGGCTTCTGGCGCGGCAGCGGCCTGACGGGAGCTTTGCCTACACCACTGGAGATTATGTTCTCCTCCGGGACACGCGCTCGTATCCGCGGCCACAAGTCATGACTTTGTTTCATCTGCTCTACCCTTTGGTGCCGGCATGGAAAATGAGAGACCCGGTGTCTGCATCATAATCGAAAACCTGCCGGTGCCTGTGGATCGGCGGGTGTGGCAGGAGGCTCGTGCGCTGCGGGACGCCGGATACCGAGTCTCGGTGATCTGCCCGAAAGCCCGCGGCTTCGAGCGAGGCCGTGAAACCCTGGAAGATATCGAGATCTACCGATACCGCGTCTGGGAAGCCTCCGGGCCGCTCGGCTACTTCTTCGAGTACGCCTTGGCGCTCGTCGCGCAGTTCGCCCTGTCCCTCCGGGTTTACGCGCGCACACGCTTCCGCGTCCTCCAGGCCTGTAATCCGCCCGACACAATTTTCTTAGTGGGAATTTTCTTTAAGCTTCTTGGCGTTCGTTTCATCTTCGACCATCACGATCTCAATCCCGAGCTGTACGAAGCCAAATTCGGTCGTAGAGACTTTGGATATAAGCTGGTGTGCTGGGCTGAACGACTGACCTTCTGGACTGCCGACGTCTCGATTGCCACCAACGAGTCCTACCGCGAAGTTGCTCTGGCGCGGGGGAAGATGCGGCGAGAGCACACATTCGTTGTGCGAAGCTGCCCCGACCTCACGCGAATGCGGAAGAAAGCGGCGCAGGCCGAGCTGAAGGAGGGCCGGCGCTTCCTCGTGGTCTATCTCGGAGTTATGGGGCCGCAGGACGGGCTTGATCTGCTGCTGGAGTCCGTTGACACGGTGGTCCACGGCTCGAATCGCCAGGATATTCTGTTCGTTTTGATCGGGACTGGGACTGAGCGTGTGCGGCTTAAAGCCCTGGCTGCGCAGAAGGGTCTCGAGCGACTGGTCAGGTTTCCGGGGCATCTCTCCGACGATGAGGTTGCGGCCTATTTCTCGACCGCCGACCTGGGCGTTGCGCCGGACCCGCCCACCCCGATGAACGACAAGTCCACGATGAACAAGATTCTCGAATATATGACCTTTGGCCTTCCGGTGGTGCTTTACGACCTCACGGAAGGTCGGCGCTCGGCGGACGGTGCGGCGCTTTACGCGCGTCCAGGAGATACGAACGACTTCGCCCGAGCCATGCTGAGGATACTTGACTCGGAAAGCTTGCGGAGCGAGTTAGGTGCGTGCGGGCGCAGACGCATCGAGGAGAGTCTCAACTGGCAAATCGAGCAGCGGTCGTTGCTGGCGGCGTACGCGACTGCCCTCAGCCAGTAATTTCGGTGACAACGCAGGTGTGTGCCTTCAAGACGATGTCACGAGACGATGTCACGGGTAGTATTCGCTGCTAAAATGCCACAGATGATTCCGGAGGAAACGAATGAGTGAAAACATTCCCGAGACAATGAAGGCCCTGGTGAAGAGCCGGCCGGAGCCGGGGCTGTGGCTGGAGGAAGTGGCGACGCCGGAGATCGGCATCAACGATGTGTTGATTCGCGTGCAGCGTGCATCCATCTGCGGCACCGACCTGCACATCCTGAAATGGGACGCATGGGCCGCCAAAACCATCCCCGTGCCGATGGTCGTCGGGCACGAGTTCGTGGGCGAGGTGGCGAAAGTGGGGTCGAACGTCACTGACTTTTTCCCCGGTCAACTCGTGGGCGCGGAGGGGCACGTCGTGTGCGGGCGTTGCCGCAATTGCCTGGCCGGACGACGCCACCTATGCGCGCACAGCAAGGGGTTGGGCGTGCACCGGCCGGGGAGCTACGCAGAGTACATCTCAGTGCCCATGAGCAACGTCTGGGTGCATCACGCCAATATCGATCCGGAGGTCGCTTGCATCTTCGATCCTTTCGGCAATGCCGTACATACCGCGCTCGCCTTTCCCGTCTTGGGCGAGGATGTGCTGATCACCGGCGCGGGGCCCATCGGGTTGATGGCGGCGGCCGTGGTGCGGCACGCCGGCGCGCGCTTTGTTGTGCAGACGGACGTCAACCCGTGGCGGTTGGAACTGGCGCGCAAAATGGGCGTCACGATGGCTGTGAATCCGCGCGACACCAACTTGAAAGATGTGCAGAAGGAACTGGGCATGAAAGAGGGCTTCGACGTGGGCTTGGAGATGTCGGGCAACGGCTCGGCCCTCCGAGACATGCTGGCCAACATGTCAAACGGCGGCCGCATCGCGCTGCTGGGCATTCCTTCCGAAGAGTTCGTCATCGATTGGAATACGGTTATCTTCAACATGCTCACGCTGAAAGGCATCTACGGCCGCGAGATGTATGAAACGTGGTACAAGATGACGGTGATGCTCCAATCCGGCCTCGATATCAAGCCGGTTATTACGCACCGTTTCAGCTTCAACCAATATCAGGACGCGTTCGAAGCCATGCTCTCCGGCCAGGCCGGAAAGGTGATCCTGACCTGGTGAGGAGGGTGCGGTTGAGTCTGCGTGAAAGCCTTCTTTCGACTGTCATTCCGAGCCCTTCGCTGTCATCCTGAGCGCAGCGAAGGATCTCGCTTCGGGTGCTCAGGGTAAACTCCGCGAGGAATCTCGCTCTGAGTATTTTGAACGCACTGCGAGATTCCTCGTCGCTGGCGGCTCCTCGGAATGACAGCGAGAACAAATTCTCGCTGAGACTCGGATGGCGTACATTTTCCCGCGTGCGCTTGAGCTGACCTCCTGGGTGAAGGGAATCGTATAACGTACATAGCTAGCGTACTGCGAGGTTCGCGGCGAGGGACATAAAGTCCGAATCGCTCTCCCTTCCCTCCTTTTTTTCTCTTGCACTGGCTGTTGACACCTCTTTGCGCTTTCTCTTATAGTGGATTTTCGGGCTCTGTTTTCGGAAAAACTCATCGAACCTACTTTGTATCCGGAGGAATCTCGGGCATGGCGCATGCGGACGATGTCCCTTCCACGACCTCAGCAAAAGCTCCGGCGGCTAGTGCTGTCGCCGCGCCGCCCAAGCCGGCTGCAAAACCCGCCGCACCACCCAAACCGGCAAGCGCTTCGCCGGCAGAGCCGGCCGGCCCCGGCAAAATGCGACGACGCATCATCTGGAGTTGCGTGTGGGGATTCGTTGCTGCCAATTTCCTCATGTTCCTTCGTTTCTTTTTCCCGCGAGCCTTATTCGAGCCGGAGACGGTCCATAATATCGGCTACGCTTCGGACTTCAGCATCGGGGTCAATGAGAAGTACAAGCAGGCCTACCGTATCTGGGTGGTCAAGGAGCCTCCGCGCCTTTTCTGCATTTTTGCCAAGTGCACGCACTTGGGTTGCACGCCGGATTGGAAACCCGCGGAGGGCAAGTTCAAATGCCCCTGCCACGGGAGCGGATACACTCCCGAGGGGATTAACTTCGAAGGCCCCGCGCCACGACCGATGGATCGTGCGCACGTCGAGGTGAGCGCCGACGGGCAGATTGTGGTGGACACGGCGCGGCTGTATTCGTGGTTCAAGAGCCAGGGCGGCCCGGACAACTTTGAGGATCCGGGTGCGTTTATTACAGTCTAGTGCCTGATGTTTAGCGCCTAGCGCTTGGTGAAACGCCGAGAGCGGCTGGCGTTCACTAGGCACTAAGCACTAACCACTAGCAACTTGGAGCGGTAATGGCAGAAGAGCAGAAGGAAAAGAACGGGAAACGAGGTCTCACCGGCCTATTGGAAGACGTCCAGGAGGACGTCAAGGTTTTGCGGGAGAAGGCTAAGGAGGACCTCGAGAGCCTCAAGAAGCCCACCAAGACGCAGCTCTACAAGTCGATGTTCAGGGTTAAGCACGACGACAGCGACCGCAGCCGCGCTCTGAGCGTCCTCACCAATGTCTTCTTCCACCTTCATCCCGCCAAGATCAACCGCGACGCCGTGCGCTACAACTACACGTGGGGCATGGGCGGCATGACGTTTTACCTCTTCCTTGTGCTGACCATCACCGGTGTGCTGCTGATGTTTTATTACCACCCCACCAAGGGTCAGGCCTATCGCGACATCATCTACTTGATGAACGACGTCCCGTTCGGCAGGCTGCTCCGGAACATGCACCGCTGGGCAGCGCATTTGATGATCATTGCGGTCTGGCTGCATATGTTCAGGGTCTTTCTCACAGGATCTTATAAGAAGCCGCGAGAATTCAACTGGTGCGTGGGGGTGATCCTTCTGGTGTTGACCTTGCTGCTTTCCTTCACCGGCTACCTGCTGCCGGACGACCAGTTGGGATTCTGGGCGGTAACGGTGGGAACGAACATGGCGCGGGCGACGCCGCTCTTGGGGAACGAGGGGCCTTTTGGGCCGCAACTCGGAATGACCGCCTACAACGACGTGCGTTTTGCGCTGCTAGGCGGCTCGATCGTGGACGCCAACGCGCTATTGCGCGCCTATATCTGGCACTGCCTCGCGATTCCACTTATTGCCGCAACGTTTATGGGCGTGCATTTCTGGCGGGTCCGAAAGGACGGAGGCATTTCCGGCCCGGCTCCCGTGGTACTGGAAAGTGAGATTAAGCCGGAAAGGAAATTCTAGGAGTAGTCGAGAGTCAAAAGTCGAGAGTCGAAAGTGCAGTTGAGAAGTCGAAGGGTATACAGGTCGAGGCACGGTTCATTTGCAGGCGCGCCTTTATGCGCTCACTTTCAACTCTCGACTCTGGACTCTGAATGGGTTTGTCCATGGACTGGCATCAACTCTGGGAAATCGTCTCAGCTCCCGACAACGTTCCTATTGTCGCCATCCTCTTCCTGGTTCCCTTTTACACCTGGTACGCGATCCGGCAAGCCCGCGCCAATGACCGGCTGATTGCGCAACTCGAGGCCGACCCCCAACTCGCCAAGACCCATCACCGCAAGACGCAGCCCTGGAAATCCGGTTGGTCGCGCGAGGTGCAAACCTGGCCTTATCTGATGCGCATCGAGTTTTTGGCAGCCATCATTCTCACCGTGATACTCATGGTCTGGTCGTTGACCCTTAATGCCCCGCTCGAGGAGCTGGCCAACCCGAATCTGACCATGAATCCGGCCAAGGCGCCCTGGTACTTCCTGGGACTCCAGGAGATGCTGGTGTATTTCGACCCCTGGATTGCCGGTGTAGTGATGCCAACTCTTATTATTGTGGGATTAATGATTATCCCCTACATTGATGCGAATCCGCTGGGCTCGGGCTACTACACGCTGAAGCAGAGGAAATTCTCCATCGGGACATTCTACTTCGGGTTCATGCTCTTATGGCTGTTGATGGTCGTGATCGGGACCTTTATTCGCGGTCCGGGATGGATGTGGTTCTGGCCGGGGCAAACCTGGGACCCCAGCCGGGTGGTGTTCGAGGTGAACCGGGACCTTCCCGATCTTTTCGGCATAAGCGCCATGTGGGGGAAAGTCGTGTTGGGGGCCATAGCCATGGGACTCTATTTCGCCGTGGCGGGGTACGGGCTGCACAAGATCATCACGTCGACAGCTTTCAACCGCAAGGTTTATGAACGTATGAGCTTCCTCCAGTACGCCACCATGCAAGTTTTTTTGATCATGATGCTGCTGCTGCCGATCAAAATTCTGATTCGTCATTTATTCCGGATCAAGTACGTCTGGGTTACCCCATGGTTCAACGTCTAAGTCGCCATCCTCATCCACGACCGTGCGGAAAAAACACCGGCCTTTTTCATTATGAGCGACGCGAACAATCTCTGCGGCTCCGACGTGAACGGCTGCGGTGATTCTCTGGAGATTTTACCCCGAGCGAACTACGGAGATTCTTCGCTTCGCTCAGAATGACAAACGAAAGGCTCAGGATGACAGCGACTGACATTTCCAGGGAGGAAGAACTTGCCTGACTCGCCGGACAAAGACCCGGTCATAAGCCAATCGCTGGCGGTGTACCTGCTTATTTCCTCGGTACTGCTGCTCCTAACCTTGTGGTGGTCTCTTTACGATGAGTTCTTTGGCTTGCGGCCATGGAAGGACTACCAGCGGGCATTTGTGCAGCGCTACGGGGCTTTCCTTAGAAAGCAGATTCCCCTTCAGCGCGCCAAAGAAAAGGCAATTGAGAACTCTCCGGATTATCTTGCCCTCAAGCAGAAACTCGAGGCGATGGAGAAGGAAACGGCGCCGAAGGTTACGGAACTGGACGCGAAGTCGGCCCAGGTGGACGCCCGCACTGCCGCCGTCCTTAATCTGCTGACTACGGCGCGAGCTTATGTCGGGTCACAGATCTACATCATTGAACACACCTCGAGCCGGGGAAGCAAGCAATCGCTGCAGAAAGACCTCGACGCCTACGAACGAGGCCCTTTCCAAGTCAGCCTGCCTCCCGCCCAACTCGGAGGTAATGAAGAGGCGTTGCGTGTGACCTTCGACCAACTCGAAGGCAAATTCACCGAACTGCAAAAGGAGAAAGGAGATCTCCTGCTCGAAAAGGCGAGCCTGCTTCACCCTGTGTCGGAGCTGCAAAACCAGGTTGATTCCTATGTGAAGGATCACATTGATGGACTCACGGTTGAGGCGCTACAGGGGCTGCAGAAAAAGAACGCTGACTTCGAGGTGGAGATTAAGCAGATCAACAACCCCGACGCCGGGATTGTGGACCGCTGCGAAAGCTGCCACGTAGGTATTCGCGAGCCGGTGGTGATGACCCGCAAAGACATGGGTGGAACCAAAGATCCCATGTCCGCCGCCTTCACTTCGCATCCTGATCCGGATCTGCTGACTATCCACGACCCCGATAAATACGGCTGCACGCCTTGTCACAACGGCAACGGCATGGACATCGCCCACGTGGAAAAGGCGCACGGCCACGACGAGCACTGGCTCTGGCCGCTCCATCCTATGGATAATGTCGAGGCCGGCTGCCAGCAGTGCCATGCGAGCGACATGGTGCTCGCCCATGCTCCCACGCTCTCCAAGGGCAAGCAGCTTTTCGAATGGCGTGGCTGTATGGGCTGCCATGTTTATCAAGGCTATGATTCCGAGCCGGTAGAGCTGGTCTCGACGCAGCGGGCGATCGATCTGGCTGAGAAGCAGCGGGCGGAAGATCGCTTGGAGGTGCAAAAGAGCATCCAGGCTGGCGACCAGGCTCCGGACAACGAAACAGCGCAGAAACTTTATTTGAAGGCCAACGAGCTTCAAGTCACGATCAGCAAGATCAGCTTGGGGATCGACCAGAACGACCGGCGCGTCAAGAACCTATTGCAGGACATGAAGAAGGTGGGGCCTGATCTCAAAGAAGTTCGCATGAAGCTTCGGCCGGAGTGGGTCCCGGTCTGGCTCCAAAACCCTCATGCCTTCCGGCCCGCAACGAAGATGCCGCGCTTCCGTCTGGATGAGGACGAACTGCCGGCCGTCTCTGCCTTCATCTGGCAAAGCGGGCTCAACGGGCAACTCCCCAAGCAGCCTGCCGGGGACCCGGTCAAAGGTAAAGAGAGCTTCCAAACGCGCGGCTGCATGGGATGCCACTCCGTGGGTGAAGGCGCGAATGCTGTGGGCGGATGGTTCGCCGCCAACCTCAGCCGGGTGGGGGAGAAGGACAACTACGATTACCTCGTGCGTTGGGTCCACAATCCCCGCGAGCGCACCAATCCCTACTGCCCCTATGAAAAACGCGATTTGACGGAAGATGACTACAAGAAGCATGGCTTGCCATTCGTTTTTGACACCCAGCATTCGAAGTGCCCTAACGACGGGCACGAACTGCTGGTCGAGCAGATGACTCCCATGCCGAATCTGCGCCTTTCCTGGGACGAAGCGCGGAACATTGCCAGCTACCTTATGACGTTGAAGGAGAAAGATCCGTCGAGCTATGCACCCGCTCCTTACCTGAACGACCCGAAGTTGAAGGCCCAGGGAGAAGAGATCGTCCGGCGCTACGGCTGCGCCGGTTGCCACGAAATCGCAGGCCTCGACAACGAAGGCAAGATCGGAACTGAACTGACGGCCGAGGGAAGCAAGCCCCTCGAGCAGATGGACTTCGCACTTTTTATCAAACAGGCCAAAGAGAAGGATTGGTACAGCCATAAGGGCTTCTTCGAGCACAAACTGGCCAAGCCGGAAATCTTCGATGAGGGGATGATCAAAGCCGAGGGCGAAGAACTGAAGATGCCGGATTTCGATTTTGACAACAAGCCGGGTGAGATTCGAGCTCTCGCCACGTTCCTGATGGGCAGCGTCACCTCCGAGTACCCGGAGCGATACTTCTACCGTCCGGCCGATTACCGGCGCGACATCCAGGAAGGCTGGTGGCTTGTCCAGAAATACAACTGCATGGGTTGCCACCAGTTCACCCTTGACCAAAGCAGTGTGCTGATGAACTTGCCTCAGTACCAGACGCCGGATGGCAAGGGCCAGTTGCCTCCCCGCCTGCTCACGGAAGGCGCGCGCGTCAACCCGGAATGGCTGGCGCGGTTCCTCGCCAACCCTGCTTTGAATGATAGAGACACCGACCGGGACGGGGTGCGCAATTACTTGAAACTGCGCATGCCCACCTTCTATTTCTCCCCCATCGAGATTCGCAAACTGGTGACGTTCTTCCAGGCGCTTTCTCAACAGCCTCTGCCCTATATTCCTGCCAAGGAGGAACCGCTCACGGAGCAGGAAATTGCCATGGCCAGGGCGTTATTTACCAGTCAGGGCGCGCCTTGCTTGAAATGTCATGCCATCGGGTCGCCGTCCCACGACCAGTACGCGACGGCGCCGAATTTCCTGCTGGCCGCGGACCGGCTGAAGCCTGACTGGGCGCGGCACTGGATCCTCGACCCGGCACTGATCGATCCCGGCACGGCCATGCCTTCGGGCCTATTCAAGCTTCAGGCTGACCATTACGTTTTTGCCGGGCCGACGCCGCCCTCGTTCCATGGTTATAACGGCGACCAGGCGGAATTATTGGTTCGTTACCTGTTCGAGTTGACGCCTCAGGAGCAGCAACGGCTCATCCAGATGAGCGGGAGTAATTTGAATCCGGCTGCGGCCAAACCCAAGACGACAGAGAACCGGGACAGGCCTCGTAAGCAAGTAGCACAGGCACTCTTGCCTGTGCCGTACGCACGGCACGCGTCAGCCGCGCCGACAGAAGCACCTGTGCCACCAGCTCAATAGTTCGCTCAATTGCAGCGCCGCGCATGTAGGCGCAGAAAGGTTAAGATCATGAAAAGACGATTCGTTTTTTCGCTCGCATTTGTTACCGCGCTCACCCTGCTCATGGCTGCTTGCAGCAAGAAGACGGAGGAAACCACCGAGCAACCGGCAGAAACCACAACCGCGTCTCAGCCTACGCCCATCGACCAAGCCACCGTGGGCGAAGTTACCGGTAAGGTTTCTTTTGACGGCGCCAAGCCGAAACCTCACCGAATCATGATGGATCAGGACCCTGTTTGCGTTAAGAAGCACAACGGGGCCGTCTTTGCTGAGGATGATGAGGTTAATTCGAACAATACGCTGCCTAACGTTTTCGTGTACGTGAAGGCAGGGGCTGAGAAGTACGTTTTCACACCGCCATCCGATCCCGTAACCCTGGACCAGGACGGGTGCATGTACAAGCCGCATGTGCTCGGGATCATGGTGGGGCAGACTCTCAACATCGTCTCCAGCGACGCCACCACCCACAACATCCATCCCATGCCCAAGGATAATCGGGAATGGAATATGTCTCAGCCGCCAGGGGCCGCTCCCATTCAGCAGAAATTCGCGCGCGAAGAAGTGATGATCAACCAGCATCCCTGGATGCGCGCTTATATCGGCGTGTTGAAAACTCCCTTCTACGCGGTGACAGGCAGCGACGGCACCTACACTATCAAAGGCCTTCCACCGGGGGATTACACCATCGGTGCGTGGACGGCGACTGGCGGCGGAGGTGGTCAAACGCAAGAGCAGAAAGTGACCGTGGGGGCCAAAGAGACCAAGTCCGTGGATTTCAGCTTTAAGGGTTGACAGTCGATAGTTCACAGTCGAGAGTTGAAAGTTGAGAGTCGAGGGCTTTCTTTCCGTGAGGGTTAGCACTCTATCACTCCGGAAGAGCGGCCCGCGCCCCCTCGAAAAACTTGCCCTCTCCCTTGGGGGAGAGGGTGGACCGCGACGGCACTTTCATCAGCCGTCGCGGGCCGGGCGAGGGGTTATTTGACTTGGGCAATGGATACGTCCCGCGGCCAGCAATTTTCGCCGTTAGCGTTTTTTTCGAACCTTAAGTGGTAGAGTTTCATCTAAGTCAGAGGAAAGTTCCGCACTGTTTGCACTGGGCTTTTCGATCAAAATTTGATCCATCTCAATCCTTCACTTCGCAGTCTTGCGGGGTCGTGGATTTTCGATAGGAGCGATGACCTATGGGGCTGGCGATTGCGCTGGTGGTGGTTCTCATCACACTTGTCTCCGGCTACTTCTTCGTGGCCAAGACGTGGTGGTTCCCACCCGACATCACCGCCAATTACGGCCACGCCATCGACCACCAGTTCATGCTGACGCTGGTCATTACGGGCATCATCTTTGTTGTCGCCCAAGTGGCGCTGGCCTACGCTGTCTGGCGTTTTCGCGATCGAGGAGACGGGCGCAGGGCCGGCTACTCTCACGGCAATAACAAACTCGAGTTCACCTGGACGCTTGCGGCCGCCATCATTTTCATCGGGCTGAATCTGATGGGATACCACATCTGGGCTTTCGTCCACTTTATGGGACCCCAGCCGGGATCGATGCGAATCGAGGTTTGGGGGCAGCAATTCGCGTGGTACTTCCGCTACCCCGGCCCCGACGGCAAGTTCGGTCCAGTTCACGTCGAGAAGGTTGACGATGCCACGGGCAATTTTCTGGGACTCGACCGCGATCACGATGCGGATTCTAAAGACGACATCGTTACGGCCACCCTCGCTATCCCGGTCAACCAACCGGTCGAGGTCATCTTGCGCTCCAAGGACGTTACCCATTCGTTCTTCGTTCGCGAACTCCGATTGAAACAGGATTTGGTTCCTGGCATGGAGATTCCCATCCACTTCACCGCCACCAAGGTCGGCACATACGAGCTTGCGTGCGCGGAGTTGTGTGGCCTGGGCCATTACAAGATGCGAGCCTTCTTGAACGTGATGGAACCCGCGGATTTCCAAAAGTGGCTGCAGAGTATGGCGGAGGCACAGTAGAGCGGAAAACGAAAACTGGAAAATGGAAATTGGAAAATCGAAACTGGAAATTCGAAAATGCAAGCCCGTTGCGACGACAGCTCCGCAAAGGCACCGTTTTCCATTTTCTGGCTTCCAGCTACCAATTTCGATTTTCCAATTTCCATTTTCCACTTTCGATTCTCGACTGACTGGGTGACTACATGAATACGGCAACTGCGGGCGTTGCAGTATCGCGATTAGGACAAGTCCAGGTGAGAGCTCACGATGTCGACCGGGCGGCGGCGTTCTACCAGGAGAAGCTCGGACTGAAGCTCTTGTTCAAGGCGCCGCCAGGACTGGCATTTTTCGACTGTGGTGGAGTTCGGCTGATGATCGACCGCCCGGAGAAGCCGGAGTTCGATCACCCGTCTTCGATCTTGTACTTCGCCGTACCGGACATCCAGGCTGCCCACGCGCAGTTGAAACAGAGCGGCGTGCGTTTCGAGGAAGAGCCGCATGTGATCGCCCGCATGCCGGACCATGATCTGTGGATGGCGTTTTTCCGGGATTCGGAGGACAACCTGATGGCGCTGATGAGCGAAGTGGCAAGGTAGCGAAACTGGAAACTGGAAAAGTAGTAGAACGTCACCCCCGCGAAAGCGGGGCTCCATTTTGACGGGGCAATGGATTCCCGCTTGCGCGGGAATGACCGGTTCGGGCAGCGTGGCGTCTGGCCCATTTTCCAGTTTCCATTTTCCAATTTCCGTTTTTTCAATTTCGACTTTCGAACACGGGGAGTTGGGAGGCAATTGATGTCACAAGGACACGCTGAGGCGATTGAACACCACGCGGCGCATGCGCCGTCTGGGTTCATCCGAAAGTACCTTTTCAGCCTCGATCACAAAGTGATTGGCATCCAGTATTACCTGCTGGCTCTCGTCTCGGTGTTCATCGGGCTGACGCTTTCGATCCTGATGCGCTTGCACCTGGTCTGGCCGCAAGCGAGCGTCCCGCTTCTTGACAAGCTCTCTCCTCTCGGCGCGCCGAACGGCGTTATCTCCCCGGAATACTATCTCTCGCTGCTGACGCTCCACGGCACGATGATGGTCTTCTTCGTTTTGACCACGGCCCCGCAAAGCGGCTTCGGAAACTACTTTCTGCCCATCCAGATCGGCGCTGAGGACATGGCGTTTCCGCGGCTCAACATGCTTTCCTTCTGGGTCACTTTCGCTGCTTTCATCACCCTGGTGGCAACGTTCTTCATCCACGACGGCCCGCCCATTGGAGGCTGGACTTCATATCCCCCCTTGAGCGCGGTCGGCGGAGCGGCAGGTCCGGGAATGGCCATGGGTGAAAATCTCTGGATCATTTCCATTGCGCTATTCTGCGTCGCGTCGATGCTGGGCGCTATTAACTTCATTGCGACCACCCTCGATCTGCGTGCCCGCGGGCTCTCTTTGATGAAGCTTCCTCTCACCTGCTGGGCGTGGTTTCTGACCGCCATCTTGGGACTGCTTTCCTTTGCGGTGCTGCTGGCTGCCGGGGTTCTTCTGCTGCTCGATCGCGTTGGGGGCACCAGCTTCTTCATCCCGGGCGGCCTGATCGTCAGCGATAAGATTATTCCTCACACTGGGGGTTCGCCTCTGCTTTGGCAGCACTTGTTCTGGTTCTTCGGCCACCCCGAGGTCTACATTGCCATCCTTCCCGGCATGGGCGTCACTTCCCACATCATCTCGACCTTCTCTCGCAAGCCGGTGTTTGGCTACCGCGCCATGGTTTACGCCATGTCGGCCATCGGCATTCTGGGGTTCTGCGTGTGGGGACACCACATGTTTGTGAGTGGCATGAGTCCGTATTCGGCGTTTGCCTTCTCGATCCTCACCATGGCGATTGGCGTACCCTCCGCCATCAAGACCTTTAATTGGATCGGCACGATGATCGGCGGTAAGATTCGCTTCACGCCGCCCATGCTGTTCGCCATCGGGTTCGTTTCGCTCTTCATCACCGGGGGCCTCAGCGGCATCTTCCTGGGTCAGCCGCCTATCGACCTCTATTTCCACGACACGTATTTCGTCCTGGCTCATTTCCACATGATTATGGGCGTGGCCGCTATCTTCGGAATCTTCGCGGGCACGTACTTTTGGTTTCCCAAGATGTTCGGCCGAATGATGAACGCGACGCTGGGGAAGATTCACTTCTGGTTCACCTTTGTGGGTGTGTACGCGATTTTCATGCCCATGCATTACTTGGGCCTCGAAGGAAACCCTCGGCGCTACTCGGAGTTTATTGACAATTTCCTTCTGCCGCTGATTTCCGTGCACAAGTTCATTTCCATCGCAGCGTTCATTACCGGCGCCGCGCAGATTTTCTTCCTGTTCAACCTTTTCTGGAGCATGTTCAAAGGCGAGAAGGCGACCGAGAACCCCTGGGAAGCCACGACCCTCGAGTGGACGATTCCTTCGCCCCCGCCTTTTGACAACTTTGCGGGAAAGCACCCCGTGGTTTTCAACGGCGCCTATGAATTCAGCGTGCCGGGCGCCGCGAAGGACTACATCATGCAGAACTCACCGGAAGGGGTTGTGGCGGGACACTGAAGGTTTCTGTAGATCGGGAGATCGGGTGAGCCGGTGATCTGGTGAACAAGTTTGAAACTGCGCGCCTCGTTCTTTGTTCACCCGATCACCGGCTCACCCGATCTCCCGATGCCGAAGGGTTTCCATGGGTTCGACAACGCTAACCAAGCCGGAAGAGGCCGTCAGGACCAATGATGGCGGCCGGGGCGGAGGTCCCTATCCCGGCGGCTTTGGCGGGGGCGAGGGTTGGGGTGAATTCCGAGTACCGGAGCGGACCTATCGGCTGGGCATGTGGTTTGCCTTGACCGGAATTGTGATGTTGTTTGCGGCTTTCACCAGCGCCTTGGTGGTTCGCAAGGGAATGTCGTTTGACTGGGTTCCGGTTCGCGTGCCTCGGATCCTGTGGCTGAACACATTCGTGCTGCTGGCGAGCAGCGCCGCCCTGGAATTCTCCCGGCGTTCTCTCCGAACTGGCGCAGCGAAGGCTTTCGTCCGCTGGCTCGCGACGGCGTTGGTACTGGGCCTGGGGTTCCTGGCGGGCCAGCTCATTGCCTGGCGCGAACTGGCCGCGCGGGGAATTTATCTGGCCAGCAATCCTGGCAGCTCATTCTTTTACGTATTGACGGCCGCGCACGGCTTCCACTTGCTGGGGGGCGTTGTGGCACTCGCTTACGTCGTTTTTCGCGCCCGCCCAATTGCGCGCGGCTTGGCGCGACGCACACCCGTGGACGTGACGGCAATTTACTGGCACTTCATGGATGCGCTTTGGATTTATGTGTTTTTCGTGCTCATGACATATCTGTAGGACTTGGCACCGCAGAGACGCAGCGGCGCAGAGAAGTGAAGAGATAATAAATCGAAACGGTTGTCATCCTGAGCGAAGCGAAGGATCTCCGCAGTTGATGATGGGGGTTAAGCATGGCCAGTCATGAAGCGATAGGCGGGGAGTTAAGCCAAGCTGCACGATCGGCTTGGGGAGGGGGCGTCGCGCCCTTTGCCACCGGCTCAAAGAAGCTGGGGATGTGGCTCTTCATCCTCTCCGACGCCATCACCTTCTCCGCGCTGATCATGGCTTACAGCTACGTGCGCGTTGCCAGCCCCCAATGGCCGACACCGTTCGAGTTCTATCCGGGGATTGTCAAGGCCACGGTAATGACAGTTATCCTCCTGACCAGTTCCGTCACTATGGTGATGGCCGTGCGCGCGGCAAAACTGGAAAGGCGAGCGAGCGTCGTGAAGTGGCTTATAGCGACCATGGTGTGCGGGCTCGCCTTCGTCATCATCCACGCCACGGAGTGGGCCGGCTTGATCGGAGAGGGTGTCCGCCTCTTCAAGAACCCCTGGGGCGCCCCGCTGTTTGGGGCAGCATTCTTCACTTTGACCGGCTTGCACATGACTCACGTCTTCTGTGGCGTGTGCTATCTGGCCGTCGTCGCCGCCCTCACGGCTAAGGGAAAACTGACCTCCGAGGATGTGGAGGTAAGCGGACTGTACTGGCACTTTGTTGACTTGGTCTGGATGTTCATTTTTCCGTTGGTGTATATCATGTCGGTGAAGATGGGATGACAAGTGCGGAATTTCGAAAATCGAATTTCGAAAATCGTAATGCCTGCGTTGTCATTCCTGCGAGTTTCGAATTTCGGTTTTCGATTTTCGATCTTCGAACCTGGGAGGCTGCATGGATCAAGCATCGGAGCACAAGCACGCTGACACGGGCGTCAAAATCTTCATGGTGGTCTGGTTCTGGCTCTTGGCGCTGACGGGTGTGGAAGTCTTCTTAGGTTACAAAGCCTTCGAAGTGAACATCATGATCGTCCTGCTGATGGGCCTTTCGGTGATCAAGGCTTCCTTGATCATCGCCTACTTCATGCACTTGCGCTACGAAAAGCCGAGTATGGCCGCCACCCTAATGCCCGCTTTGGTGATGGTCATTATTCTAATGTTTATGGTGTTCCCGGACAGCTTCAGGCTGTTGGCGATGAGGCCACATTAGGTGTAAATTCAGGCATAGGGCTGTGGTACGTCTCTCGAGATTTGTGGATGCTGAACGAGCGAGGAGCACAAATACTCCTGCCTGTAGAGAAGCCTGAAGCATCTAAACTTCTGGAAGACAGGGCAGAGCGCTTGCGCCACCTCGGTGATGGGTTCGGAATGGAACAGTCAGCAAAGGTTTCACGGCACGCTGTCAGTTGGATTGTCTGGCTGGTTGCCGCAACTGTGTTGTTATCCACTTCGTCGCTGGTCTATGCGCAGGGATGCGCGATGTGTTATACCAGCGCGGCGGCGGCGAAGGCCGGCGCGGTGCAAGCCTTACGAAGTGGCATTCTGATCTTGCTGCTTCCAGTACTCGTAATGTGTTCAGGCATTACTGTAGTCATCTACCGTTCCCGGAACCGGTTTCTCGGAACCGCTGAGTGGAGCCCTGTGCAGGACCGGGAACTGCGCGAATTATTAACTCAGATGGACGCGGGTGCCACGCAGGGGCGACCCGCGGATAAAGTCCCCTCCGGCGCCGGTGGACCCTCCGGAGGCGCACACTTTGACGGAACGCCGGGAGGCGCGAGACCACTGGCAACGGACGACGGACGACCCCAGGTGCAATTATGAAAACCCAACCGTACAGTCCGTGGTTACATCGCTACGCCATCTTCGTAGCATTCTGTACTTTTATTCTGATTATCGCGGGCGCGCTGGTGACCAGCAACGACGCAGGGCTTTCCGTGCCTGATTGGCCGACCTCTTTCGGCAGCTTCCGCATGCCGCGCATGGTTGGCGGGGTGATGTTTGAGCACGGCCACCGGATGATCGCCGGCACGGTGGGAATCCTGACGATCATCCTGGCCCTGGCGATCTGGATCAGGGATTCCAGGCGCTGGGTCAAATGGGTTGCGGGCGGCGCCGTGCTGGTCGTGCTGGCCCAGGCTGTGTTGGGCGGCATCACGGTGTTGTTCTATCTGCCCGTGGCCATTTCGACCAGTCACGCCACACTCGGCCAGATCTTCTTCTGCCTCGCGGCGAGCCTGGCATTTTTCACGAGAGCAGGCTGGCGGTGGGACGAACCCAAGATCGAAGACCCCTCTGTTCCCACGCTTCGGCTCCTGACCGTGGTGACCACGGCCTTAATCCTTGTGCAGTTGGTGGTCGGGGCAGTGTACCGCCACTCCGGAAAGGGTCTCGATTTGCACATCGTAGGCGCGGGAGTGGTCACCATGTTCGTCGCTTATCTTGTCACGCGAATCCTGCTCAAGTTCGCGCAAACGCCCGCTTTGCTGAGGCCCGCGCTGTCATTGGGTGGGTTGCTGGTGGTGCAAGTCTCCCTCGGCATCGGTTCCTACGTCGTGAAGATGACTGACCGGAATGCGCCTCAACCCCTGCCGCCGTTGGTGAACACGACCACCGCACACGTGGCCGTGGGTGCACTGGTATTGTTGAGCAGTCTCTACTTGACCTACCAGGCGCACCGCTTTCTTGCGCCTCGAACTGAGGAGGCGAAAGTCGTTTCGGCGCCGCACGGGGCGGCAGTATGAACATGCCATCAGACAACGCGGGAGAGAACACCGTGCCGTTGAGTCCCAACGGTCCGGGCGAGATTCCTCGCTTTGCTCGGAATGACAGAAAAGGGATGCCTCGACTCAAAGACAACACGCTGCGTCAGCGGCTTCAGTTTCTGGCGGATTATTGGACGCTGACCAAGCCGGAAGTGAACTTCCTGGTTTTGGTCAGCACCCTGGTCGGTTTCTATCTTGCCTCGCGCGGCCCGCTGGGTTTCGTCCGCTTGTTCCACACGCTGATGGGCACGCTGCTGGTGGCCAGCGGCACAGGAACGCTGAACCAGTATATCGAGCGCCAGTCGGACAAGCAGATGCGCCGAACGGCCAATCGCCCTCTGCCGGCAGGGAGACTGGGGCCCTCCGAGGCGCTCTGGTTCGGAATCGCGTTAGCGGGATTGGGCGGCTGGGAATTGTGGGTGTTCGCGAACCCGTTAACGAGCACGCTCGCCTTGTCGACGCTCGCCGCCTACCTTGCCTTGTACACTCCGCTCAAAAAGAGGACGCCGCTATGCACTTTGGTGGGCGCCTTTCCAGGCGCCATGCCGCCTCTCATTGGCTGGGCGGCGGTACGCAACAGCCTGGGCCCCGAGGCCTGGGTGCTCTATGCCATTCTGTTCCTCTGGCAGTTTCCACACCTTTTGGCCATTGCCTGGATGTACAGGGAAGATTACGCTCGCGCCGGCCTGCAATTACTTCCCAGGAACGATCGCGAAGGCCGGATAACTGCGACGCAGATTCTGGGGTATTCGCTGGCGTTGATTCCTGCCAGCTTAATGCCTGCCTTCCTGGGACAGGCGGGAAAGGCTTATCTGGTGGGTGCGTTGGTGCTGGGCCTGGGGTTCTTTCTCTATGGCATGCGC
>JBELAJ010000180.1:0-14942 GCA_049508935.1 Terriglobia bacterium
TGCTGCCGCACCGGAAGATTGTTGTAGTCACGCGCAAAAAACTGCCCGAGCGTCGCAAACCTCGTTAGCTTGCAGCAACTTGCACGTAAAGCGTCACTCCAACTCAATGGTGAACACCCGCTCTGAGCGGAGCGAAGGACTGCCCGCGCAAGAGCGGGCGAGACGCCCGCACCACAAAGCTGGGCCGTCGTCCGCGCCACCCAGATACACAAAACTGATGTTAAGCACGAGAGAAACTGAAGGGTAGGTAATTGCGAGGCGACCTGCAGACTGGCTATTTTGCGTTGGTCTGCGACGCGCCGCCGGACCACGAACGCTCCCAGTAGCGCCAAACAGAGATATCGTCAAACCCGAGGTCGTTCCACCACCGATCCAGCATGGGCTGGTCGAGGCGCAGAATGCCTGCTTCGCTAACGCCGGATGGCAATGGAACAAACTTCACCAAGCTGTCGTAGACTCGGGCCCGTTGCGGCTCATCGACTCGCGACAGCAGATGCCACAGAGTGAGAGCGTCACGAGAGCGCGCTTGCGCAAGCACGATGCCGAGATCGGCGACGCGTTGCTCGGGGGTGGTGTCCTCAAAATCGAATCTCATCAGTGCGGAACGGAATTCCGAAGACGCATCCTCGAAATAGGGGCTGCCGGGACCGACTTTAGGCCTGGTCAGGCAGGCGGCGCCCGCCGGAATGAAGGACTCATGCCCATGCAGTCTGAACCCTACCCAACCAAGCGAGGTGCGCACGAGCCCGGCGCCTGTGTCGTCCACGTTCAAGGTGTATGCACAGCCCAAATCAACCGCCATTGCGGACGGAGTATCAACCACGAATTGGCCAGGAGGCGCCCAGATGAAAGTGTGAATTGTGCCGCGATCGAGAGCAATCCGCTTCAAGCCCGAGCCCATGTTCAGCAGCCGCAGGCGCGAACCGGGTTCCACGTCGATCTGGCCGACCTCCTCATCCCGAAGCTTTGCCCGAGCTTGTGGGCCCGTTTCGAGGGTTTGGCCGACGCCGAGTCTGCTCTCTCCCTCTTTTTCGCTGACGGCCTTCCGCCCCACTCGAGGTGTTCCTTCCATCGCCGAGACATCCCACCCCGCCGATGCGTCGCGGCCCGGCTTCCTTTCATGGACCAACACCGTTATCAAGCACACGGCAGCCACTGCAGCGACCGCTGCCAGGGCGAGAACCCATCGCAGCCGGCGCGGCATAATCCACCATCCCCTGGCCGGCGCAACTTCGGGGAATGCTGGCCTCGGCCGGTGTGACTGAAACCTCTCGAGTAATGCTTCCAGCCTCTGAATTTCAGGGTCAGACTCTCCTGACCGGTCCCATAAATAGTCGTTACCCATTGCGTGAACTTCTTTCGTTGGTTCGTTCTTTCCGGCATTCATGATTCCGCCCCCTCCTGTCCTGACCTTCCTGGACCGGGGCTCAATCTTGCGCGGAGCTGCTGCATACCTCGGTGCAGGTTGACCCGCACCGAGCCGGGCGTCAGGCCGGTGCGGCGAGCGATCTCCGGACCCGTCATCCCTTCCACAAGGCGGAGGATCAGAGGCTCACGATACGCGTCCGGCAAACTTTTGATCGCGTCCAGAACCAGGTTGGCCGAGGCGTCCTGATCGCCGGCGCTCGCGCGTAGCTCGATTTCCTCCTGGGGCACGTCCACTGTCAATTGCTCCTCTGGCGCCGACCGGCGGTGGTGATCCCTAGCCAGATTGCGTGCAATGGCTGCCAGCCACGCGCCGAAGCTTCCGACTTCACGCAGCGTTGACAGGCGGCGGAGCGCCAGTACGAAGACGTCCTGAACGAGGTCGTCCACCGCCGCGATCGGGGCTTTCGCCAACAGGATTCCGTGGACCATCCGGGCGTACCGGTCGTAGAGGCGGCCGAAGGCCGCGCGATCGCCGTCGCGCGCCGCAACCACTAACCTGGCGTCTTCGGAGAGTTCGAGCCGTTCCCGTACAGGCTGGCCTCCCAAGCCCGCAGTGAGCATTTCAAAACCCTCTTCCAAACTTGAGCCCATCAGTAGTCGGTCCTTTATCTATATATGGATGTTCGGATGAAGAGAACTGTTAACAGCCGGCCTGCGGGAAAAGGGATAATCGAGGGGGGCTTTGAAACGGCGGGGCTTCAGAGTCTGTGTGAAAACTCGATTAGTTTGTCATTCCGGGTGAAGCGAGGAATCCCGCACTGCCCTGAAAATCGTGGCGCGGGCGTCCCGCCCGCGGTCGCGGGAGCGTCTCGCTCCAACGCACGGGCAGGATGCCCGTGCCACAGCGGGCGAGACGCCCGCACCACATCCGTCCACCGTCGTGTGATTTTCATGGTTTTCGGGTGTCCATCAGCCGACGGGCATGAGCGACTGCTTTCGAGACATTCAGAGCGAGATTCCTTCACTTCGTTCAGGACAGGCTCTTCGCTTCGCTCAGGATGACAGCGAAGGGCTCGGAATGACAGCCTGAACGAGGTTCTCATACAGACTCCAGAGCGCCTAGGCAGGAACCAGCGCCAGCGATTTGATGACCTGAACGAGTTCTTTGGGTTGAATGGGTTTGGAAATGTAGGCGTCCATTCCAGCGGCCAGGCAGCGTTCACGATCACCTTTCATGGCATGGGCGGTCATGGCGATGATGGGAACACGAGCTCGCGCCATCCCCTCCTTGGCGCGGATGGCCGCGACGGCCTCAAAGCCATCCATCTCCGGCATCGAAACATCCATGAGGACCAAGTCGAACTTCTCCTTTTCCAGTTCTTCCAGGGCTTTGCGGCCATTGTTGGCCACCACCACGCTGTGACCGCATTTTTCCAGGAGCCGGCATACCAGTACCTGGTTGACGACATTGTCTTCAGCCAGCAGAATGCGCAGGTTCTGGCGGGCTTCGCGCAAAGAGTGACGGGTGACCAGGGGAACTTCGTGAGGCCGTTGAGCCTTCGCGGCCAGGACATTCACTATGGCGTCGAGAAGTTGCGACTGGACGATGGGTTTGACCAGATAGGCGGCGATGCCTAACTCCCGGCAGCGCGCGGCGTCACCCCTTTGCCCGGCGGAAGTCAGCATCATGATGGTCATCTTGCGCAACTCGGTCTGCTGACGCAGGCGTTGCACGAACGTAAAGCCGTCCATGCCCGGCATCTGCGCATCCACCAGCAGCAGAGCAAAGCCCGCGTCCCGGCGGTCAGCCTCCTGCAGCATCGTGATGGCCTCCGCGCCGCTGGGCGCCAACTTCGGCCGCATTTCCCAGTGGCGCAGCATCTCTCCCAGGATGCGCCGGTTGGTCAGATTATCGTCCACCACCAGCGCCCGCAGCCCCGCTAATTGCACTTGCTCCGCAGGCTCCAGCGCCGCCCCGTCCTTCGCTGTCCCCACCGGAACCGTGAAGTGGAAGCGGCTGCCCTTCCCCAATTCACTCTCCACCCACATGCGGCCGCCCATCATCGTCACCAGCCGCAGGGAGATGGTCAGCCCCAGCCCCGTGCCTCCGAAGGTGCGCGTCGTGGAGCCATCGGCCTGGGAGAAAGCTTCGAAGATGAGCTTCTGTTTCTCAGGCGCGATGCCGATGCCGGTATCACGCACCATGAAATGCAACAGGGCTTGATCCTGAGATCTGGATTCGAGGACGACTTCAAGGCTGACGTCGCCTCGGGGGGTGAACTTGATGGCGTTGCCGACCAGATTGATGAGGATTTGCCGCAGCCGCGTGGGGTCGGCAACGACCACTTCCGGGACCTCCGGGTGAATATCGCAAGTCAGCTCGAGGCCTTTCTCGTCAGCACGCAAGACCAGCATCTTCAGCGTATCATTCACGCTGTCGCGCAACTTAAAGCGAATCGGGTCGAGGTCGAGCTTGCCGGCTTCGATTTTGGAGAAGTCCAACACGTCGTTGAGGACGGTCAGCAAGGCGTCGGCGGAGGTTTTGACCATACCCAGGAAATCGCGCTGCTCGGCGGTCAAGTCGGTCTCCAGCGTCAACTCCGTCATCCCCAGGACACCGTTAATCGGGGTGCGAATCTCGTGGCTCATGTTGGCCAGGAACATGCTTTTTGCCCGGCTGGCAGCCTCGGCATCCTCTTTGGCTCTCTGCAGCTCCAACTCCGTCCGCTTGCGCTCGACGATCTCTTTCTGCAACTCCTCCGTCCGCTCTTTCACGCGCAACTCCAACACCTTCGCGTGCGTCCGGATTGACCGGATCCGAAGCCGATATCCCGCAACTGCCATAGCCAGCAGCAATAGTCCCGAAAAAGTGTAGAACCAGAGCGCCTGGTAAAAGTGCGGTTCAAGATAAAGCTGAACGGCCGCACCCTCCTGGCCCCAATTCCCTTCTTCGTTGCGCGCGATCACCCGAAAGCGGTAGCTGCCGGGAGGAACGTTGGTGTAGTAGGCGGTACGCCGTGATCCGGCACTGACCCAGCTCTCGTCAAACCCTGCCAACTGATACCTGAATCGCACCTTCCCAGGCGCAGAAAAACTGAGGCCTGTATACCGGAATTCCAGTTTGTTCTGCCCCGGCGGCACCTCGATGCGCCCCAGTGCCGGCACGGGCTTGCCGTCAATCAAGACCTGTTCGATTATGACCGCGGGCGGGCGCCTGTCAGTCTTCAGGCGGGCCGGGTCCACCACGGCAACTCCCTTGGTTGTAGGGAACCATAATCTTCCGTCTTTGGACTTCCACCCTGCCGGCTGGAAGCCGCCATTGCATTCATAGCTGGCCAGACCGTCGGACTTGCCATAGGAAATGCATTGAATAGACTTGATGGTCCCTTCCGCAAACTGGTTCAGCTCCCTCTTGCTGACACGGAAGACGCCTCGGTTACAACTCATCCAGAGATTACCCTGGTCATCCTCGAGGATCTCGTATACGACGTCATCAAACAATCCTTGTCGCTTCGTGTAGGCGGTGAACTTACCGTCCTTGAATCGGCTCAGCCCGCCGGAGCATGATCCGATCCAAAACGTTCCCTCGTGGTCCTGATAAATGGAGCATGTTTCGTCGTCCGCCAGCCCGTCTTTGGTGGTGTAGGTTCGGAAGCTGTCGCCCTGCATTGCGACGAGCCCCTTCTCGGTGGCGATCCACAGCGTGCCTCGAGGATCCTGGTAAAGGGCCCTGACGACATCGGAAGGAAAGCCGTTTCGGGTTGAATAAAGGGTGAATTTTCCGTCCCGAAAGCGATTGAGCCCACCGCTCCGCGTGGCAATCCAGAGGTCTCCCTGTTGGGCCTCGAGCAGCGCGCGTATGGAATCATTGGAGAGGCCGTTTTTCGTGCTGTACGTGGTGACCTTGCCGTTCTGGATCCGAGCCACTCCCGCGCCTTTGGTTCCCACCCAGAGGCTTCCGTCATGGCTTTCGAGAACACTCAGTACTTCGTCCTCCGGCAGGCCTTGTTTATGGGTATAAGTGGTGACCTTCCCACCTTTGATTCGGAACAACCCGTAGCTCGCACTTCCTATCCACATGCTGCCATCGTGGCCTTCATAAACGCCGTCGACCTCGCCCAAGCGCAGTCCCGGATCATTGCCGTAGGTGACGAAGTTAGCGTCCTTCAATCGAACCAAACCGCCTCCAAACGTGCCGAGCCAGATGCTGCCCTCGTGATCTTCCAGGATTGCCGAAACGGTGTCACTCGATAAGCCGTCCTTGGTGGTAAAAGCAGAGATGATTCCGTTCTCGATCCGCTCCAGCCCATGTCCATCCGTCCCGAGCCATAATGTGCCCTGTTGGTCCTCGTGGAGCGAAATCACCCTGTTCCTTTCCACACCATCTTTCCCGGAGAAGGCCTGCAAATGCCCGTCCTGCATTCGGCATAGTCCGGCGCCCGTTCCGACCCAGAAGGTATGACCTTGTCCTGGTCCCAGCGACCAAACGACATTATTGGGGAGCCCTTCCTTGGTGGTGTAGAGCGTGAACCTTCCGTCCTTTAGCCGGTTGAGGCCATGGTTCGTGCCGATCCAAAGACTACCGTCCTCGGTTCCCATCAGTGCCCAAACGAAGTCATCCGACAAGCCGTCTTTGGTGGTATAGCGGGAGAATTTGCCGTCCTTTAAGCGTCCCAGGCCATGCCCCTCAGTTCCAATCCATAGACTTCCGTCATCGCTCTCCCAAAATGCCAGGACAGTGTCATTGGAAAGACCATCCGGGGTCGCGTAGGGTTCGAACTTTCCGTTCTTCAGCCGATAGATGCCCCCCGCATCGGTGCCAATCCAGAGGCTGCCATCACGCCCTTCGTGCAACTTGCGAATATAATCGCTCGTGAAATCGGGCGTGTTGCTTTTATCGAATATGGTAAAGCGGACACCATCGAAGCGAACCAAGCCAGCCTCAGTTCCCAGCCAGATATATCCGTCGCGCGTCTGAGTGATCGTTGTCACATCATCTTCAGGCAGACCCTCCTCCTGCTGCCAGACTTCGTGAACGTACTGAGTCAAGGATTTGGTTGGTGTTAGGGCTTGGGCCGGCGTGTTCCCGAAGAGAAAGCAGGCCAGAGGAAGGAGACATGCCCCTGCCAGGATCGAAAAGCGTCGGGGCGATTTCACATCTGGCATATCCGTTCGGACTCCTCACTGCGCCGTCGGCGGGGTCGACCTCGCCTGCTTACACACACTCGTCTCACAACTCTCCGCTGGCACCGGCCTGAATTCTACCGGTGAGAACATCGGCACTCAACGGTACTAAGGTAAGGTAAATAGCCGGCGGCTCGATCGAACCCAGCCTCATGTTCCGTTAATGCACCCTCCGTTGAACTGGGAGTGTAAATCGCAGGGTGGGACCGGCATCGTCGAGCGACTGCGCAAACTCCAACCCGGTTACCGGCAGGCCGAAAAGGGAACCCTGCACTTCGTCGCACCCATGCTCTTTCAGGAAGGCGAACTGGGATTCAGTCTCAACACCTTCGGCCACGACTCGGAGCCCTAAACTATGCGCCATCGCAATGATGCCAACCGTAATTGCTGAGTCGTCCTCATCTTGGGGAAGGTCTTCGACGAACGTCCGGTCGATTTTCAGTGCGTCTACCCGGAAGCACCGAAGCAAACTTAATGAAGAGAATCCAGTTCCAAAATCGTCGATGGAAAGCCTGACCCCCAGTTCGCTCAATTTCTGAAGCATTCCCTTGGCCCTTGGGACATCTGCCATGATGGCGCTTTCCGTGAGCTCGAGCTCCAGACTCTGAGGACTCAGACCGGTCTCTTCGAGCAAAGTTGAGATGGATTTGGAAAGGTCACTCCGCTGGAACTGCCGGGCCGAAACGTTGACTGCCACTGGGACCACGGGCAGTCCGACTGCTTCCCAAGCTTGAAGCTGGCGGCAAGCTTCTCTCAACACCCATTCCCCAATCGGCACAATTAACCCTGTTTCCTCCGCAAGGGGGATAAATCGTTCCGGGGGAACGGCGCCCAAACCCGTGGCATTCCATCGGAGCAACGCCTCGGCGCCGACGAGTCGTCCGGATTGGGTTTCGAGCTTGGGCTGAAAGCAGAGCTTCAGTTCTTCCAGTTCGATCGCACGACGCAGCTTAGCTTCGATTTTCATCCGTTCGACGCATATCCGGGTCAAGGATTTTGTGTAGAATTCGAAAGTATTTCTTCCCTTCTGTTTAGCCTGATACATGGCCGCGTCGGCGTTTCTGAGAAGCGTTCTGAGATCATCGCCGTCGGATGGGGAGACAGCAATGCCAATGCTGGCTGTAGCGAATAACTCGTGCCCTTCGAATACAAAGGGAGCTGCCAATGCGCTCATGATCCGGCGTACCACCAACAACGCGTCCTGCTCCTGCTGTAGACTGAAAAGAAGAATTGCGAATTCATCGCCACCAAAGCGGAAGACTGGCGGGTTGGTGGTTTGCGCGCCTGGCCGGGATACCAGGTCACTCGAACGCACGCATTGTGAAAGCCGGTCCGCAACCTGCCTCAACAGCTTATCTCCCCAGCTATGCCCCAAGGCGTCGTTGATGGACTTGAAATTGTCGAGGTCGAGAAAGAGCAGCGCGAGCGGCCTCTTGCTTCTTCGCACTTGACGCAAAGCCTGCGCAAGGTGTTCGGACATCATGCGGCGATTGGGAAGGCCGGTTAGCCCGTCGTAGTAAGCCAGATATCGTATCGTTTCCTCGCCGGCTCTCAAGGCGCGGTAAGTTTGGCTCGCACGCAACATGTATCGCACGCGGTAGCTGAAGAGCGCCCAATTCACGGGCTTGGGCAGGAAGTCAGTTGCTCCAGCTTCAAAGGCTCGATTGACAGACTCAACGTCGTCGCGCCCGGTGACCATCAGGACGGGTGTGTCCTGCCCCTGAGGTAAACGGCGGAGGGCCGCACAGGCCGCGAGGCCGTCCGGGCTGGGTGTTTCCATGTCCATGACGACCAGATCGGGCGCCGTTTCCGTGAACCTTTGGAGCGCTTTTGACCCATCCTCCGCTTCAATGACCTCGAAGCCGGCCTGAATAAGCGATTCCCGAAAGAGGGCGCGCGAGGTCATATCATCATCGACTACCAGGATTACTGACTGCCGCTCGAGCGTTTCCCGACTGGACATCTGCGACTCCGATTAACTTTCCCCCTGGCGCTGTCACAACGCGACTAGCCTCTCTCTTGGACTTCTCCAACAGCCTTCCGGCTAGTCCCAGGGAGCTCGTGCGAGGCGCGTCTTCATGTTACTTGCTCGGCGTATTCTTCCAGTTCTAGGCTGAATCATATCCACTAAGATATAGGTCCTCAATGGTACTAAGGTCCTGAGAAAACAGAGGTCCGCATTCCGGCCGGCTGAGCGCCTAATCCGGCCGCCCCGGGGAGCAATGCACCACGACCGGCTCGCGACCGTGGTTTAGACCTCTGCCAGCCGGTTCGCTATGGATGAGGAGGGGTTATTGGAAATCAGCGTCGCGAGCTTTGCGCGATGAAGCCCTTGGTCGGTTCGCCGCCTGTCCTGAAAATGACGTACTCATCGGCGGGCAATTGCGCGCTCTGCGCTTTCACGGTGCTAAGCGCGTCGTTGCCGGCTACCACCAGGACCATGTGGGCGCGGTCGAGCGGGTTCTCCGCCGCGAAAATCAAGGCTTCGCGCTCGCTGGCGTGTGTCTTTCCGTCGATTTTGAAAGCCCCGCCCTCGTAATCGAGCCGAAGCTTGCCCGCCCATAGAGCCAGCTCCGAGTTGGCTTCCGGGCGACCTACAAAGACCACGTCGCGATGGTGCAGCAGTTCCTCAGAGGCTTCAAAGTCTTTGTAGATAGGGACCTCGCTTTCGTAGCGATCGAGGAAGTGATTCTGCATCTGTTCGGCGGCGTAGCGGTTCGCGCCCGCTTCACGCAACGTACCGTAGACGATCACGGCCGAGGAGAGGCGGTACCAGATATCGTTAGTGAGGTAAGCGGGACCGGCAGGAGGGTCGACGGGTTCGTATGGAACGCCGGCCTTTTCGAGGAAAGATTCCGCGGTGACTGGCTTGGTCGTATTGGCTGCGAAATAGTCATTCATCAGCTTGAGGAAAGCCTCATCGCCCATTTTGCGACGCAACGAATCCAGGAACAGTACTCCCCGAGTCTGCTCGCGGCGGAGGTGGTTGAGCGGCGTGTCAGGACTGAGTTCCAGGCCGCGCATTATGGCGCGCTGGGCGTTGAGGGCCTCCTCCACATCGTTTGACTGGAGCACGCGCCGGTATCGGGCCGATCCGGCGACGAACCAGTCGTCAGCTTCGCTGGCAGGCAAGACCCAACCCTTCCAGAGCCGGCCCTCGTATGACGGCGGGTCGGCGGCGGCGTTCGTAGCTGGCGGCGGGTCGAGCGCTGCCGATAGTCTAAGCTTCTCGTTTTGCTGAATTGCAGAAATCAGGCTTGCCGAGGGCTCGGCCTCGAACAGGTAGTAGCCCGATGGGTACAGGCCGTCATCGTTGGCATAGTCCCACTTATGCGGCAGCCATTCGCGCTGGTTGGGCTTGCCGATTTCGGCCCAAACCATCAGGCGGTTGGCCATGTCGGAAGTTGCGATCTTGGCATCCATGGTGCTGGAACTCACCAGCGGCGCGGTGCGGAAGGCGAGAAAGCCGAACTGCTCGTCAATCTGGCCGCGATACTTGCGATAAAGCTCCTGCCAGGCCAGATCGCGGGGCCCCGGGGAATATGGGATGAAATCAGGGTCGCCTTTGGGATCAGGGTAGTCTTCGAGGCGGACGCTGAGATCCTTGCCGTTGTTGTCTCCCCAGTAGAAGCCGGGTGTTCCGCCGAACCATTCGTTTTTGGAGCTTCGCCAGAGCCGGGTGTGATTCGTCCCGAGATTGTAGATGGCAATCTCATTCGTCTTGGCATCGCCCATGATCCATTCATTCGTGTAGAGGCCGTTGTTGCGAGTGCCGAGATAGCGAACCACGTCATCGATGTTGCTGCTGTATTGAATCGCCATGCGGGCCCGGAAGGCCACCGGCGTGCCCTGGAGGTTGAAGGGCGTCTGCTCGATCGTGGTTTCAGTGAGCACGATGCCCGCATCGTTCTGGTACCAATCCGTGCCGCTTTCAATGCCGCCTGGATAACTTTGAATGAGCATGCGATGGCCGGAAGCCGGCTTGATATCGAGCAAGACGTTGGTCTGCTCGGCGAGCGTCAGAGGCCACCAGGTGACGTGCCCAATCACCATTTTGCCGTCCCGAGTGGCGGGCCCGGTGGCGGCAAAGGCGCTGCAATGATCGATTGCCGAGTCGCGCCTGGCATACGGAGGCGTATCAAAGTTGAGGCCCTCGAGTCCGGTGGGCGTGGTCGCAACGGCGGAAGGCAGTTCGCCCATCTCGACCGTAGTGTTGGCGACGACGATATCGAGCAGGTCGATGCGCCGATTCTGCCAGCGGGCGCCGGCGTCGGATGCGCCTTCCGCGATGCCCCGCATCTCCTCCAGGATTTCACGGTCGAAGCCGCGCAGGAAGAGGGCGTTGGCAGTGGTGCGATAGTCGTCCCAGCGGTCCTTCGAGCCGAGTAACGCTGCGCAGCGCTCGAGATACTCGGGAATCTCGCGAGCCATCAGATGGCCGTGCTGGTAGCCGCGTTCGTAAGGCTGACCTTCGATGTGGAGATAAATCCAGCCGGCGGCGGGGTAGCGATAGGCAGGGCCAAAGGTTTCGACCGCGTCCCGAACCGGCCACTCATCACTCGACGGGTTCTCTTCCAGGCGCACGCCTTCAAACCAGGCCTTGCCACGAAACGATCCGCCATTGCCGACGGTGAGCTGGATCTGGTCCTGCGCTCGGGTCGCTTCGAACCGCAGAGTGAGGTGTGTCCAAGGCTGAGTGCCGCCCAGCGAGGTCGAGTGGACGTCGAAGGGCATCGAAGCCATGGAGAACGCTGCGCCAATAGCGATGGGAGAGCGGTCGAGGTCCCGCACCTCGAGATTCTCAGTTCGGACCCAACCACTCAGTTCGTACCGCTTGCCGATGCTGAGCGTGACGGGCGCCAGGCGAACGACGGCGTCCGAAGAGGCCGCGTCCCGTTCCAAGCGAAGCGATTTACGCCCTTCGTGCAGTACGGCGGAGTCCGCTGCGGCAGAACCGCGAACCACCGTCCAATCCTGGCTCGGCTTCTCAAACGAATTCTGGTAAACCGGCGCAGCGGCTTGCGCCAGCGTCGCCATCAGCAGACAGCATGCAAGACGAAACATCGGTCCCCTCCGGTGAAAGGCCGATTCCTGCGGACAGGAATCTCATCCCTTTTTAGACGGTCATGAGTGCCCTGGGGTTATTGTATCACCACTGGAGTTCGCTACTTGGATTGATCTGAAACGTCCAGCACTTCGCGCACCTTGCGCGCCAGGGTTTCTGGCGTGACGGGTTTCTGGAGAAATGCGACTCCGGCTTCCAGTGGGTTATGGCGGACAAAGGCGTCCTCCGTCTGCGCTGCCATATAGAGGACTTTCGACTCCGGCCGTGAGGCTTTCAGGCAGTTGGTCAGCTCTTTAGCGCCCATCTGGGGCATCACCAGGTCGGTCAGGAGCAGATGAATTGGTTGGGAACTCTGCTCGATGATGGCCAAGGCTTGGACGGGTCCGTGCGCTTCCAAGACCTTGTAGCCCAGCGACTCGAGTGTGCTCCCCACGATTGACCAAACTCCCTGCTCCTCGACCACGAGGAGAATGGTTTCGGATCCCCTGGGCAGGGCGGGGCGTGGCTGAGTTGGCTCCACCTTGGGTGCGGCCTCCTCGATGCGGGGAAGGTAAATCTTGAAAGTCGCGGCGCGCCCAAGCTCGCTCTGAATCCAGATATGGCCGCCGCTCTGTTTAATGACACCGAACACATTTGCCATGGCCAATCCCGTCCCCTTCCCGGCTCTCTTTACTGTGGAAGAAGTCTCAAAGAAGGACGCTTGAGATTCAGTATCCTCCGTTGCGCCTGTGGCGGACACCGAAAGCAGCACGTGCGGACCGGGACTAGCACCGATATGAGTTCGCGAATAAGACTCGTCCAAATCGATATTGGCCGTTTCGATCGTGATCTTGCCGCCCTCGGACATGGCATCGCGCGCGTTCACGGTCAAGTGCATAAGCACTTGCTCGATCTGTCCCCGGTCGGCCTTCACTCGTCCCAAATCTGCTTGTTGAACGGTAGCGAGTTCGATACTGTCGCCGACCAAAAGGCGCAGCATCTTCAATGTGTCGGACACGACCGAGTTCAAGCCCAAGATTTTCGGAGCCAGGCTTTGACCCCTGCTGAAGGAGAGCAGTTGGCGTGTGAGTGAGGCCGCTCGGTCCGCAGCCTTAAGGACCTCCTCCACCGCACCGAGGCCCTCGGGCTTCACTCGTCCCTGCAAGAGCTGGCCGTAACCGGAAATGATGGCGAGCAGGTTGTTTAATTCATGGACAACACTCCCCGCCAAGCGGCCGACCGCCTCCACCGTTTGCACCCACTTTAACTGCTGTTCGAGTTGGCGGCGGGTTGTTGCGTCCTGTTGAGTGGCGACGAAATGGGTGACTTCTCCGCGAGGATTGCGCACCGGCGCGATGTTCATCTCCTCGGTGTAAAAGCTCCCGTCCTTCCGCCGGTTGATGAGCTCGCCGCGCCAGGACTCCCCGGCGAGAATGGTCTTCCACAGCTCGCGGTAAAGCTCCGGGTCGTGTTCGCCGGATTTCAGGAGGCGGGGATTCTGTCCTAATGTCTCCTCCCGGGTGTATCCCGTGATGCGGGTGAATGCCGGATTGACGTATTCGATGTTACCTTGGGCGTTGGTGATAATCACAGCTTCCGAGGATTGCTCGACAGCGGCAAAAAAGAGATGAGGCAGGCTCGCAATCATAGCCTCAATAAACACCTTGTCCTCTTGCCCTTCCATTGTCTCCAAACTCATGCAGCTCCTTCTAATCGAACATCACGTTCCTGAGGCTTCATTCTCCGGAGTTACCACGGTCTTGTGAGGTACTCGTTATTGTCCTCGGTCAGAAGTTTCGTCAAGAAAGTCTTTCGTATGCGCGCCGGTTTTTCGTAGCCCCGCAGGGGCGGCATCGAGTAGTCCAGGGCGTAAGCCCCATAAGCGTTAACTTGAAGACGCGACGGCTAAGAGAGCCGCGGAGCGGCGCCAGAAAGTAGCCCACGGCGTAAGCCGTGGGACCGCCGTACGGCGTTCATATCCGCAGCCCCGGAGGGGCGACAGAGACAGTGCCGGGGAATCTGTCGCCCCTCCGGGGCTAAGACAACCCCGCGGCCGCTCCTCGATCCCACGGCTTACGCCATGGGCTACTCTCTGTCGGCCCTCCGGGCCTCGCTGTTCAACCGCGCTTTGACACTCTTACTTTAGTGACCATCCTGTTTAGCGGCTTCCGGCGGGGACGTGTTGGAATCGCTGGCGAGGTTCGGGTGTTCGCGTTCAAGGTGTTCTCCAAAGTTCCGGAGCAGTTCTGCCACGGCCTCCTTCGGAGGCTGATTTGCAGGTAGATAGAATGGTTGCTGGCAATGCGAACAAAGATAGTGTAGAGGTTGAGGACTATCTGAGCCACCGACTACGAGTTTGGGTTTTCCGTCCATGGTTTCCTTTCCTAGGACAGGCTTGGTCGTTTCCTCCCTGCCGAGGCGCCAAGAGCTGCCGGTTCGCTTTGCGTCTCGCCCGCCTTCAGGACTGCTTTGTGTGCCTTCGAGGCCGCGGTTCGCTGTGTCGATTCGATTCTGAATGTAAGTCATGCAGTCGCGCACTTTGGTTTTCAAGAGAAGTATGTAGAGCCACGAAACGACCAAGCACGCAATCGCGCCAATTAGAAACAGCCGCTCCATCTCACAACTCTCCCTTAGCGCTTCTGAGAAGTGCCTCGCTCAGTTTCCGCAGTGCCGTTGTCGGCTGATTCCGAAGATTTGTGAATTAGCTCGAGCAGCGCTTCCCTGGCCTCTGCGAATTCGGCCGACTTGTCGAAAAAGTATCGCGCCCCCAATTGCAGGCATTTTCTGCGGTACTGAGGGAAGGCAAAGTTGGTCAGGACGATGGTGGTCGGTGTCAGTTTTTCCCTCCTCATACCTTCCAGCACGTCGATGCCGGTTCCTTCAGGCATCCGGATGTCCAGAATCACGACATCAGGGTGGAGATCGCGGAGCGCCTGTAAGGCTTCCACACCGGTGCGAGCGCGCCCTACAATTTCGACGCCGTCGATTTCAGCAAGCGCTCGAACCAGGCGTTGCACGAAAACTTCGGAATCGTCAGCGATTAGGACTTTCATGGCTCGTCTCACGTATCAGCTTGCCCCATCCGCGGCATGGACACTATCACCTGAAGGCGGATATTTGTGTCGTGCTTAATGGATTTGCCTTGTCGTTGTTTCTCTTACACGGCGGCCGGAAACGGCAGGTCACGTTGGAGGGACGCCCCATGTGGCTTTCCTGGGACGCCATTCGAAAGGTCCCGAGCGAAAGCTTCATGATCCCTCGAATCACCCCCCGTGATGAAAACGATTCCCCTCCTTGGTAAGGAGGGGTCAGGGGTGGTTGCCGGGCGGCGGGGCAACCACCCACC
>JBELAJ010000181.1:0-14901 GCA_049508935.1 Terriglobia bacterium
CCCTCGTCTCAGTTCCCGCTCATCCATCCTTGTCCTCTTCACTGTGGCCTCCTCCGAGGCCATCAGCTTAGGGGACATTTCTATCCGGGACAGTAGGGGACATTATCATCCGGGCACAACATGCGAGTTAACCGTGCAGATGCGGGCAGGCACTACCCGCCAGAAGCGTAATAGCTTGTGCATCCCGCGACCAAACGCTTCGCGTGAATACTGAACGGTGCTTCGCGCGAATTCTCAATTCGCTAATTGGCCCTTTGAGGTGCAGGGCCTGCTGAGTTATTCTGCTTCGCATGCACGCTCCGCTCACACCACAAGACACGCCCGATATACGCCGAACCCGAGTTCGCTGGGCAGTGGGTGCGCTGCTGACCGCTTCCACGGTCATCAACTTCATTGATCGACAAACGCTCAGCGCGCTGGCGCCGATTCTGAAAGTCCAGTTTCGGTGGACCAACACCGACTTTGCTTCCCTTCTGATTGCTTTCCGTCTCGCTTATACGATCATGCAGGGCGTGGGCGGCCGCCTGCTCGACGAGGTCGGCTCGCGCCTCGGTTTCGCACTCGTCGTGGGATTTTATTCGCTGGTTGCGATGGCCACCAGCTTCGCTCAAGGGTTGGCCAGCTTCCGGATCTTCCGGTTCCTTCTCGGGCTGGGCGAAGGCCCCAACTTTCCAGGCGCTGCGAAGACGGTTGCGGAATGGTTCCCGAACCGTGAGCGCGCCTGGGCGGTGGCGCTCTTTGACAGCGGAACGTCCATTGGCGGCGCCGTCGCTCCTTTCATTGTGCTCTATACCTACAGGCTCTTTGGCACCTGGCGGCTCGCCTTCGTCCTCACCGGTTGCCTTGGAGTTGCGTGGTTAATGATCTGGCTTCGCTATTACCATGCGCCGCACAAGCATCCATCGGTTTCGCCTGCGGAACTGAGCTACATCCAGGAAGGCCGCGCGATTTCGAGCGACATCGGCCAAGCTGCGCGCTGGCGAGACCTGGTTCGTTACCGGCAGGCCTGGGGCATCGTGCTGGGACGCTTCCTGCTCGACCCTTTCTGGTTCTTCGTCGCCGAGTGGTTTGCGCTCTACCTTTTGAGCAAAGGGTTTCGCCTCGAAGCCGGTGTGCTTGGCTTCTGGATGCCGTTCCTGGGAGCTGATTTGGGAAATTTCGCGGGCGGCGGGCTCTCGAGCTATTGGATCTCGCGCGGCTGGCCCGTCGGCAAGGCGCGCCGTGCGGTCCTTATCATTTTCGGGCCGAGCATGGTCTCCCTGCTGCTCGTGCTTCGCACTTCGAGCTACTTTGCCGCTCTCCTCATCTTCGCCTACGCGGCGTTTGCCTACGCAGCCTGTTCCACCATATTCCTGTCTTTGCCCACCGATGTCTTTCAGTCGCGCGCTGTGGGCACGGTCAGCGGTATGGCGGGCACAGGAGCGGGCATCGGCACCATGATTTCCACTTACCTGATCGGCCGCGTCACAGATGTGACGTCGTTCGCCCCGGTGATCGTCGGCGCCGCCATCGTCCCCTGTCTTGCCACGCTGGTATTCGTCAGCTTGGTCCGTCCTTCGAAACGTCCTGACCCGCGTGGCTTGCTCGTGGAGTTTTAAAGCAGTCGCTTATGCCCGTCGGCTGCCGGGCACCCAGAAACCATGAAAAAGTTACCGTCGTTGCCAGCGACTGGTAGCGCGGACCCCCGGTTTTGGGGTCCGCGGCTTTTCCGTGGGAACATCGACGAGCCGCGGACCCCAAAACCGGGGGCCCGCGCTACCTAACCGGTCGATTTTCAGAGCAGAGGTCCTGCAGGTCCCGCTGTCCATTACTACATTTTGCTACCGTGACGCAGCCTGCAGAAGCTCCAGCCACCCATTCACAATCGACGTTTCCGCGCAACCGGGCTTCAGGCGCGAACTGAGCACTTGAAACGCGTAGGCGCCGAAGGCGGCGTCGTTGGGAATGTAACCCGAGTTGGCCATGCCGTTAGCCAGTGTTACTACCAACGTGTTAGCCGCCGGCGACCGTTCTTTGAATTCCCGACCTATGGTGCTGTAGATTTCCGCGTTCACTGTTGCCAGGGCGACGTCTCCAATGCGTAGCACGCCCAACCGGATGTTTACCGGGTCGCCATCCCCATAGGTGCCGGGTGCGCCTTCGCGCCCGCTGTCGGTGCGGCGCCGGCCCGGGCAAGTGATGGTGTTCTGGGCTGCAGAAATGCGCGGGGATGCGTCCATTTGTTTGGTATTGGTCATCACGCGAATGACTTCCTCTCCCAGCAACACGCCTTCGCAGTCCATTACGCGCTCCAGGGTGTCGCGGACTTTCGGGTCCAGCGGCCCGGCCTGAACCTTTCCCTCGCGGATGGGGGCCTCGATCTTTTCCCGGGTCAGGACGTTCCCGGTGATGGGCACTCCGCTCCGCGATGCCAAAGCGTTGGTTCCGGCGCGAAGATACAAGGGATTTTGATCGCCCGAAGCGTTCTGGGCAAAGACGGCGACGGCCTTATCGTCGTAGGCCTGCTCGACGTAACGGGAAGCGGCGCCGGCAAAGTCCGCGCTGATGAGACCGGCGAGGAAGCCGTTGACGGGATGCATCGCATAGGTCATGTAGACCGCGATCGGTTCCCCGCCGGGCGTTTCGAATTTGAGGACGGCGACGGTCTTGTCCGACGGCCCATCCAGATTCGCGGCTTGCGTCCAGCGGCGCGTTTCCGGGTCAATTGCGTCGCGGTTCACGTTGAGATAGGAGAAACCGGTTCCGAATCCGACGCGCGCCGGCTGGAGTCTCGCCTTCGCCTGCCGCACCGCGTCGACCATCTGGCCGACGAAGGGCGGAGGCGGCACATCGGCCGTCGCAGGCGACCGCGCAGTCCCCGGAGGACCAGACTGGGGACGCCGAGTAAAGGGATTCGCTCCGGGCCCCCAGCCGCTGTGCGTGTGCGTGACCGACATCACGATGTTCTCGATGGGGCAGTCGAGCTCGGCGGCGATCGCCTTCGACGCCGGTTCCCAGACGCTGTCCGGGAGCATGGCCTGATCGGCTCCGATGAGAGCGGCGCGGGCCGCGCCGTTGTCCAGCACGATGGCGCGCACGTAAAGACGTTCGTGGGCATACTTGCCGGAAGGCGGGTTGGCAGGATCCGCCTGCGGCGTAATATCCACCCGCGCCGCGCCCACTCGAAGATTTCCCGCGCCCGCGGTTGTCGTGCAGCATAGGGGCAGTAGCAGGGCGAGCAGTATAGAATCCCGCTTTTTCGGCATTTTGGTTTGTTCCCTTCCAGGGCACTCGACGTCATCGCCTTTCGCGCACCTTCAGTAAGAATTTAATTCTCCCAATATAGTTGCAAACCCGTGAAGGCCAGACGCTTGAAATCCTGATCAAGCGTGAAGAACGCAGCATTCCATTCCAGCGCCACTACCGTCAGGACGGCATCCCCTGTGGAGAGAGTCAGGCCGCGACTTCGCGCTTGGCGAAAGACGACAGCTGCCGCTTCGTAGGTCGCAAAACCGCGTGGCTCGATTAAGGGCCAGCGCGACAACAGTTGTGTCACCGGCTCGACATCGCGTTTGAGGCCCTGCAAGACCTCGGTCAGTACGAGGCCCGTTACGACCACCGGAGCGTTGTTGCTTATCAAACGCACCAACTCGTCCCCGGCCGGGCTTCGAGCCGAGTTGAGGAAATCTACCCAGACCGACGTGTCCACCAGAATCACAGACGGTTCCGTCGTAACTTTTTCAGGTCGCCTTCCCAGATTCCTGTGCCACGAAAGCGCAAGATGCCTTTGCGGGCCTCGCTCTGCACCAGAACCTCGAGCGCCCGATGCACGACCTCGCGCTTCGTGCGCAAGCGCGTCAGCCTGCGGGCTTGAGACAGCAAGCGGTCGTCTATATTGATGTTAGTTCGCATACCCCGATTTTACACCGCATAGGTGTATTAATTTGAATTCGTAGCGGCGAGCTTAACTCGCAAGATGGCGGCGTAACGCCGCCCCTACTCTGAAAACCGTAGCGCGGGCGTCTCGCCCGCTGTGGCGCGGGCATCTTGCCCGCGCGCGGGAGCGGGACGCTCCCGCCACCGCGGGCGGGACGCCCGCGCTACATCCCGAACCCTGAGTTCCGCCCGTCACCTTGCCGCGCTCTTTCCGCGTCCTTTATAATGAACGTTAGGGCTCACGGGCTTTCACGTGAATTAATGATTATGCTGCGTCCGTTTCGTCCAATCTGGCCTTATCTGACGCGCTACAAAACGCGATATCTGGCAGGATTTCTCTGCCTGGTGTTCTCGCAGGTGGGCGTGCTCGTTCCACTCATCATTAAAGCCGGTATCGACGACCTGACGCACGGAGGGCCGGCTCGCAAATTGCTTAGCGTGGCCGGACTGCTTGTGGCCGTGGGCGTGTGCAAATCCGTTTTGGGATTCTGGGTGCGCTGGATTCTGATCGGGATATCGAGGGATGTCGAATACGATTTACGCAACGATTGTTTTCTGCATCTCATGCGTCTATCCCCGCGTTACTACACTGAGAACCGCACCGGCGACCTGATGGCGAAGCTCACCAATGATATGAATGCGGTGCGCAACATGGTGGGGCCGGGCATCATGTATTCCGCCAACACGCTGGTGTTGGGCGTGGCAACGGTTGCCCTGATGCTGCATCTGGACTGGCGCCTCACGCTGTATTGCCTGATTCCCATGCCTTTGGTCTCCGTTGGCGTCAAGTTCCTGGGAGAGCAGATTCACGAACGCTTTGAGAAGATCCAGGCGCTTTATTCGGAACTCACCGAGCGGGTGCGCGAAAACCTCTCGGGCGTGCGCGTCGTCCGCGCCTTCTGCCAGGAAGAAGCGGAAATGGCGGAATTCGACACCATGAATCTCGACTTCGTGGCGAAGAACAAGGGGCTGATCTGGATTTCAAGTTTCCTCTGGCCGAGCATGGAACTGCTCTTCGCAGTGGCTTTCCTGCTGCTGATGGTGGTGGGCGGCCATCACGTGCTCACGCACAGGATCAGCGTGGGAACCTTCGCGGCGTTCAATGTCTTCCTGACTTATCTCATCTGGCCCATGATTGCGCTGGGCTGGGTGACCAACCTCGTGCAGCGCGGCCTGGCGTCGCTGGGACGCCTGATGCAGATCTTCGATGCAAAGCCCGATATTGATGACCGCGCCGTTCCCACGCATCCCCTTACATCGCTGCGGGGAGAAATCGAGTTTCGCAACCTCACTTTTGCTTACAACGGCACACCCGTATTGAAGAACCTGAACCTGCAAATACCTGCCGGAAAGACGGTGGCCATCGTGGGTGCGACGGGATCGGGCAAGTCCACTTTGGTGGGGCTGATCCCGCGGCTTTACGATGCGCCGGAGGGCACGCTGCTCGTTGACGGCGTGCCCATCCGCGAGATTCCGCTCCAAACGCTGCGCCAGCACATTGGATTTGTGCCCCAGGAGACTTTCCTGTTCAGCGAAAGCATCCGCGAGAACGTCAAGTTTGGAGTGCCGGCGGCGACCGATTCGCAGGTGGAGCGCGCGGCGGAGATTTCCAACATCCTGCCGGAAATCCAGAGCTTCCCAAAAGGCTTCGACACCATGGTGGGCGAGCGCGGGCTCACGCTTTCCGGCGGGCAGAAACAACGCACCGCGATTTCGCGGGCCGTCATCCGCGATCCGCGCATCCTGATTCTCGACGACGCGCTTTCGAGCGTCGATACCTATACGGAGGAGAAAATCCTCCGGCAACTCACCGGCGTCACGGCGGGGCGCACCACCATCCTGATCTCCCACCGCGTGTCCACCATCCAGAACGCCGACGAGATCGTGGTCCTGCACGGCGGCGAGATCGCCGAGCGCGGCACCCACGCCGATTTGCTGGCCCTCAATGGCCACTACACGGATTTGTATAACAAGCAGTTGATTGAGGAAGAATTGGAAAGGGAAACGTGATACACGAAGAGGAGTCAGAAGTCAGGAGTCAGGAGTCAGAATAAACTGCCGCGGGTAGCGTGAACGCAATACGCTAGGAGCAGGAGTCATGGACGTTGTCAATCGAGAGCCGGATTCGAAAACTCAGAATGGTCAGCGAAGGGTTCCGGCGAGGACATTCCGCGACTTGGTTGTCTGGCGGAAGGCACATGAATTTGTACTGGCGATATACCGGTTCACCGCGGGTTTCCCCAAGCAGGAAGTGTACGGATTGTGTAGCCAACTGCGCAGAGCCGCCGTGTCTGTTGCAGCCAATATCGTGGAGGGTTTCCGAAAGCGCGGTAGGGCGGATAAAGTGCGGTTTATGAACACCGCGGAGGGATCGATCGAAGAATGCCGATATTATCTGATTCTTGCTCAAGACCTGGGCTATGGCGAGACAAAGGATTTGATGGCAGTCCTTGAGGAAGTGAGTCGGTTGCTGAATGCTTATTCGAAGGCTATTCAGACTGCCGGCTACTGACTTCGTTTGTTAATGGGGCGGAGCGCATTCTGACTCCTGACTCCTGACTTCTGACTCCTATGGCTGACAGTTTCCACGACGAAGAAATCCTGGGCAAGGCGTACGACGCGCGCCTGATGCGGCGCCTGCTCGTCTACCTTCGTCCGTACTGGCGCATGACGCTGTTTGCCCTGGTGGCGATCCTGCTGTTTGGGATCTTGCAGGCGGTGCCGCCCTATCTGCTCAAGGTTGAAGTGGACCGTTATCTCGACCCGGCAGGGCGCTCGCAGCTTCCCGGATTCCTGGCGGGTTTCCTCAGTCACAACCCGCTGGTGGGCATCGCACAAATCGTATTCATGCTTCTGCTGCCCACCGTGGTGCTGACCTTCGTGCTGGAGCTTGCGCAGTCTTTCGCGATGCAACTGGTTGGGCAGCAGGTGATGTACGACATGCGCAAGCAACTGTTCGCGCACCTGCAACACCTCCAGATGAGTTTCTTTGATCGCAACCCCGTGGGCCGCCTGGTGACGCGCGTCACCACCGACGTGGACGTGCTGAACGACCTTTTCGCTTCCGGCGTAGTAGCCCTCTTCGGCGACGTCTTCTCGCTGTTCAGCATTGTGGTGGTGATGCTGAAGCTGGATTGGAAACTGGCGTTCCTCACCTTTTCGGTGCTGCCCGTCATTGTGATAGTCACCGCCGCTTTCCGGAAGGCGGTGCGCGAATCTTACCGGCGCATTCGCGTGGCCATTGCGCGCATCAATGCTTATTTGCAGGAACACATCACGGGAATGTCAGTCTTGCAGCTCTTTAATCGTGAAGATATGAGCTACCGGGAATTTGAGAAGATCAACCGCTCCCACATGGAAGCCTACAAGGATTCGATTCTGGCCTACGGGCTGTTCTACCCGGCGGTCGATCTTATGGGCACCGTCGCGGTGGGCATCATTCTCTACTTGGGCGGCGGCATGGCGCTGCGCAACCTGGTGACGATCGGCACCGCCATCGCCTTCATCCAATATTCGCAGCGCTTTTTCCGCCCCATCCAGGATCTGAGCGATAAGTACAACCTTCTGCAAGCCGCCATGGCGAGTTCGGAGCGCATCTTCAAACTGCTGGACACGCCGGTCACCATTACCGATCCGCAATCTTCGGCGCCCCTTGTCATTTCCTCCGGGCTGGCGCAGAGCGAAGCTCTGCGGTCTGGAGAGGCGGGAGGTTCGCTGATCGCAGAGCTTCGCTCTGCGCCAGCCGTCAGAGCCGACATGTCTGCCCTCTCCCAAGGGGAGAGGGTGGACCGCGACGGCGCATTCATCAGCCGTCGTGGGCCGGGTGAGGGGTCAGTTCCAGAGGAATCAGCGGCGCGCACCGCCGCCCTCGTAAACCCGCTGGTTGAATTCCGTCAGGTCGGCTTCGCCTACAAGGATGACCACCGCGTGCTGGAAAATGTCTCCTTCTCGGTCGGCGCCAGGGAGACGGTGGCGGTGGTCGGCCACACCGGGGCCGGCAAAACCACGCTCACCAATCTGCTGCTGCGTTTCTATGACGTGCAGGACGGGCAGGTGCTGTTTGACGGCGTGGACATCCGCCAATTGCGCCTGCGCGATTTGCGGAAGAATTTCGGCATCGTTCTCCAGGACCCCTTCCTCTTTTCGGGAACCATCGCGAGCAATATCCGGCTAGGCAGCGGCTGGATCACCGACCGTCAAGTCCGTGATGCAGCTCGGCAGGTGAACCTGCTCGAATTCATCGAGGGCCTTCCCCGAGGCTTCGAGGAACCCGTCAAGGAGCGCGGCGCCACGCTTTCGGTGGGCCAGAAGCAATTGCTCTCCTTCGCGCGAGCGCTCGCTCATAACCCGCGCATCCTGATCCTCGACGAAGCCACCTCGAGCGTCGACCCCGAGACGGAGCATCTGCTGCGCGAAGGCCTGCGCTGTTTGATTCAAAACCGCACCTCCCTGGTCATCGCGCACCGCCTCTCCACCATTCAGAACGCCAGCAAAATCGTGGTCATGCACAAAGGACGGGTGCGCGAGGTGGGGACGCATCACGAATTGCTTCAGAAACGCGGGATTTACTTCAAGCTCTATCAGCTTCAGTACAAGGATCAGGAAGTGTCGGTGGTGCGTAGTCCGTAGGTGAATATTGCGGTACACCTTCGAGTGGAATCAAACCAGCCATGAAGAGAGAATACGACTTTTCGAAAGGTGGACGCGGAAAGTTCTTCCGTCCTGATGCAGAACTGAACATTCCAGTTTATCTGGACCCGGACGTGGCCAGGGCCTTCCGCAGCTCAGCAGCGGTAAACAAAGCCCTGCGCACTCTGCTGCGCTCATCCGCGGCCACTCGCCGCCTTACGAGGTCCTCGGGCGGACGTGGGGCTCGCTTGCCCCGTTGACCGGTCAGCTTAGGCAAAGACACAGTTATCCCCACGCCTCCCACCTTAACTTTCCCGACCGGCTTAATGCTCTAAGTTCGGAACCGTTCAGGGTGTGGAAGTCTCGTACGGCTTGACCTGGTCTGCGAGCTTCGACTTATCGCCTACGATCACAAACGCCATCTTCTCGGGAAGCAGATACTTGTCCGTGACCGCCTGGATCTCCGCGGGTTGCACGCTCATCACTTTCTGCACGTACTCGGAGAGGTAGGAGCGGCTCAAGCCTTGCGAATCGACAAAGTGCAGTTGGCCGATCACCGCGTCCGGGCTGATCGTATTTCGCAGCACAAACAGGCCGGCGAGGTAGGTCTGGATGCCTTTCAGTTCCGTCTCGGGGGGCGGCTCCTTTCTCAGCCTGTTTATCTCAAACAGAATCTCTTTTATCGAGGGACCGGTCACTGAGGTCGTCACATCGGCCGTCTCGACCCAGTACGCCAGATGCGTGCGCGTCGAGATTTGGCTGCGGGGGGAATACGTGTAGCCTTTCTGCTCGCGAATGTTGGAGGTAATCCGCGACGCGAAAGAGCCCCCCAGGAGCGTATTCATGACATCCAGCGGAATGTAGTCGGGGCTGTTGGGGCCCGCAACCGGCAGGCCGATGTACAAGGTGGATTGCGGAGCGCCCGGCCGGTCGATCAGAGCGAAGGAGTGGGCTTTGACAGGATTCGCCGAGACTGCGGGTGGTTCCGTTCCCTTGGACCAATCTTCAAAGGCCTTTTGTACGGTTTCCCGAAGATCGCCGTCCAGCTTGCCCGCCACGTACAAATGCGTGTGGGCAGCACTGAAATTATTGCGATAGAAGGCGACGGCGTCGTCCGCACTGTAGCCCTTCAGGTCGCTCTCCGCCGGAAAGATCCGCCCGTACGGGCTGTCGGGGAACATCGTCTGCAAGAAACGCTCCTGCGCCAGATCGCCGGGTTGGGTTTTCGCCACCGCCAGTTCGCGCGCCAAGTCAGCTTTCAATCGAGGGACCTCGGAAGCCGGCAGAGAAGGGTGCTCGAGCACATCCGCAATAAGGTTGATAAACTGCGCGGCGTGATCGGAAAGCGCCACGCCGCCCACGGTTGTAAACTCCACCCCGGGATCGATCTCGAGTTGTCCTCCCGTGTCGGCAATTTCCGCAGCCAGCCGCTCCGCAGAGCGGGTCTTGGTCCCCTCCTTCATGAGCATCCCGGTGAGCCGCGACAGCCATACCTGGTTCGCTGCCTCGTTGATGCCGCCCGCAGTGACGTAAGCGCGGACCGCCACCCTGGGCACAATACCATACTGCACCAGCGTCACCTTCATGCCGTTGCCCAGTGTGAAATCCTCGGTCGGCGGGAGATGGAAAGGTTTGGGCGGCCCGCCTTCCGGGGGTTGTTCCTTCTGCTGGCCGAAGGCCGCGAGGCACGCTACACAGGCAAGGAGGCAGAGTCGCAGAATCATTGGCCGCCTCCCGCAGAAGCCTGCGCGCCGGGTTCCCATACCAGCACGGTGCGGTTCGTCGGGCGCAGATACTCGCGCGCCGTACGCTCGATCAGGTCCGGCGTCACGCTATTGAACTGTGTCTCGAGCTCGTTGATCCGCGACGGATCGTTGTCGAACAGCGCAAAGCTCGCCAGCATGTCGGCGCGGCCGAATCCAGCGAATTGCGTCATCGAGTCGTAAATGTAAGATCGCATCTTGGTCCGGTTTCGATCCAGCAGCTTCTGCTCCACAGGCTTGGATTGCAACGAATCCATGACGCTGTCGACGGAGGACATGATTTGATCAGCGCTCACGCTGGCATCATGAATGAGGGAAGCCGTCCAGAGCATCGGACCGTCGTAGTCGAACATGTTGCCGAGCTCATTGATACCGCCGGAGATGCTTCCCGCGTAGCCGTGCTTCTTGACCAGTTCCTCATAGAGTAAGCTATCGTCGCCCTGCACGAGCAATTTGGTCGAGCAGCCCCATCGCATAATACTCGGGCGTATTGCGCGCCGGCATGTGATAGGCAAAGGCGAGCGCGGGCCGGTTCGCCAGCGGATCTTTCTGCTTCGCCTTTATTTCTTTTTCCTGGCGAGGCTCCGTGAGATCGGGCACCGGCGGAACTTCGGACTTCGGAATGGGCCCGAAATACTTCTCCACGAAACCCTTGGCCTCTTCGGGTTCGAAGTCGCCCACGATGACCAGTGCGGCGTTGTTGGGGGCGTAGTAGGTCTTGAAGAATTTCAACACCTCGTCCAGCTTGGCCGCTTCGATGTCCTTCAGCTCGCCGTAAAAGTTATGCGAGTTGTACCAGTTGGTGTTGGCGTATTGAGGCATCCAGAGCCACGGAAAGCCGCCATAGGGCTGGTTCAAGACGTTCACCTTCACTTCGTTCTCGACCACACCTTTCTGATTCGTCAGGTTCTCGTCTGTTATCGCCAGGCCTTTCATGCGGTCCGCTTCCGCCCAGAGCGCCGTTTCCAGCTTGTTGGCAGGGAGGACTTCGAAGTAGTTCGTGAAGTCAAAGCGCGTGCTGCCGTTCAGGATTCCGCCATTCTGCTGCACGAGGCGGATGAATTGCATCTTTCCCAGGTTTTGCGAACCCTGAAACATCATGTGCTCGAACAAATGCGCGAATCCTGTGCGATCCCTCGGTTCGATTCGAAAACCGATCCGATAGTAGATAGCCGTCACGACCGTGGGCGCCGTGTGATCCACTGAGAGGACCACACGCAGGCCGTTCGGCAGCGTGTAATATGTGACAGGAACGGTGAACTGGTCGGCGCCTCCCGCCTGGGCGTGCAACAGGACGCCGCTCCCTAGCAGTGCTGCGAGGAAGAAATATTCTCTTCTCAAAGGCATGTCACCCCGATAAAAAGCCGATACCTATACCTCTATCATCGACTGCCGAGGAATTCAAGGCCCATTTCGTGGGGAGGCATCGACACGGGCCGATACACCCCCGTATTGAGGGAAGGGCCAAATTGCCCGACGAGAAGCGCCGCACTCCGAAAAAGTACTTGACAAACTGCGCTTAACATGATAGCCTAGACAGGCTGTGTGGATGGTTACGACCCTCGAGACTCCGCCAATGTGTCCGCCGATCCTCTGCACAGCGTCAATATGTCATTCCTGCCTGCGCTCCAACCTGAGCGAATACGCAAAATACTTACGAACGAACCGGGAATGTCTATGTAAACAAAGGACGTCTTTACATCCACGAGCGAGTCATTCCGCTGACTCAGCCGGTGTTGCAATTGAAAGGATTTCAGCGGATCAGTCTGAAACCAGGAGAGAAGAAGACCGTCGAATTCAAGCTCACGTCGGAGTTGCTCTCGATCCTGGATCTCGAAATGCGCCGCGTCGTCGTGCCCGGCGTATTTGACATCATGGTCGGGCCGAATTCTGTAGAGACACAAAGCGTGCCGCTCGAGGTGGTGGAGAAGTGAGACTCGCTGCGACGATTGGAATTGTCCGGAAGAATAAACTGCCTTGTGAATCCGAATCTGTCCCTCGCCCCCAACTCGCCGGTTTCATGGCTTCGGCGCTGCGAAGGAATGCGTCGCAATTGCTTGCTGGGAACTTGCCCAGTGTTGAAGATAGATCTCGCTGACCAGTTTCGAAACAGGCTGGAGATCAACCGCTTCCGGCAAACTCGAGCCCGCAGCCGATACCCGAAGACGGTTCATCAGCCGATTCGCCTGCCGGATTACCCGCTCCTCCGACCACTCTCCGCGACGGACCGCGAGCAGAAGTTCGCGCTCCTTTGTCGGCCGCGGCAAGGTCACCCAATGATCCTTGATGAGCTCGATGCCTTCGTAAAGCAATCGGAGCGAATGCATGGCAGCTTTGGTGTCGTAACCGAATTTCCCAATTAACTCCGGCCTCTGGCCGTGCTTCCCTGTGCCGCGCTGGCCGCACATGCGCTTGAGCTGAGCGTCGGCGTAGCCGAGGTATTTCCTGGCGTGTGTGCGAGCCAGGAAGAGTTGGCGCCGCTCGAGAATGACGGACCACTCTGTTTCGCCTCGAGCCGCAGGCGTAAACAGGGAGTGGAGAATAGTAGGGTTACCCTTGGCGGCCAACTCGGCCCATCTGCCGAGCGAGTAACACATCACATCGACATCGCCGGCCACGTTGCGGCGCGTCTGCGGCGCGGTCGAGGCCACGAAGTGGTCCATCCTTTCGAGTCCGAGCGCGAGCCAGGGATTCTCAATGTAGATCCCATAGACGTCGGTGTCGTCAGTGCCGCTCAGTTTGACGCCGTGCAGCGCGGAGCCCCCGACGAAGGCATGAATGATGTCCGCGCGCTCGAGCGGAAATCCTAAAGCGAGGATATGCTGGAGCGGTGATAGAGGTTTTTCCATTGGATGGTTCACATGAACTTGATTCGTTGGTTGGACCCCGCTTTGGCGATCAGTTGCTGGAGGCGGTGAAGTTGAGTTGCTTCCTGCTTGGCGCTCGCCACCCACCCAATGGTCATGCGCTGATAGGAAGGAGGGAAGTGCGTGAAGTTCTGCCAAGCCGTTTCGTGCTTGCGGAATTGCTCTTCCAATGAAGTAGGAAGCTTGGTAGGAAGCGCGGAGGTTTGGTTGCGAGGGTCAAAGACTGCCGACCCTGCTGCGGTCATCTTTCCCTCTTCGATCATCCTGCGTGCGCGCTCGATGTTGATCCGGGACCATGTGCTCCTCGACTTGCGCGGGGTGAACAGACGCGCATAACGCGCTTTGTCCAGTTTTCTGATCTTGCCATCGATCCACCCAAAGCAGATCGCTTCTTCGACCGCGGCTTCGTATTCAATTTGCGGCCGGCCCGTCTCCTTCTTGTAATGGACCAGCCAAACCTCTGTCGCCTGTTTGTGGTTTGCGTCGAGCCACGCTCGCCACTTAGTTCGAACCTCAGCGAAGAAGGTCTTCATGGTGGCCTCGGTGTGACCGAGGAATCTTTGGAATCTTAACTACTGGCGCCTACCGCAGCGCCACTTCTAAGGGGAGCTTTTTAAGGGAGCTCACGTGCAGGATGGAAAAGCTAATCACATTCCCTTTTTCATCTACTCTTTCCATCACCTGATCGTTCTCGGTGGGGCGCGAATAGCCGGGCTTTTGCTCGAAGACAACTTCCAGGAAATCTGCCTCCGGGTCAAACCACATCTTCACGATTCTCTCGGCCATAGCACAGTGTCTTCCTTCACGTGGTCTGTCAAGTACGCGGTCACCACGAAAGAGCCGTCCTGACGGACCTTCACGACCAATCTCGGCAAGAGCCGCCTGCATACCGGCCATTTCGGGGTGCGCTTGGATATGACGCCACCGTTCGTCGGTCAGTCGAACGGTTCGCCCCTCGTAGTCGCTCAATACAAGCATTAAGCCATGAGATTATCATCGGGCGGCGAACGAACACAACCAAGTCGCAGCTAAAGGATCACACCTCCAGGCCGATCGACCGCATGAGGTCAAGCGCGTTGCTGGTCTTGACGATTCCCGGTTGGAGGCGGTAATCAAAGATCAGTTTCCCATTTTCGAAGCGATCCTCGAAGTGGGCGTTGGCAGCGCGCGGGCCGAGTTCAGCGGCGATCTCAGCCAGCGCCAGATCGTGCGTTGTCACGAGTCCGACCGCCCCGCGCTCCACCAGGCTGCGAACCATCGCTTCCGCGCCGCGCCGGCGGTCGTGGGAATTCGTTCCTTGCAGGAACTCGTCCAGCAGAAACAGCACCGCGAGCGTTCCCTTGGTCAGGTCTACGATTTGCTTCAATCGCCGGATTTCCGCGTAGAAGCGCGAGATGCCGCCTTGTAGCGAATCGAGCACACAGATCGACGCGCCCACGGCCAGCGGCGACAGGCGCAGCCGCCGCGCCCGCACCGGAGCGCCGCACTGAGCCAGAACCGCGTTGATGCCGACCGCCCGCACGAACGTGCTTTTCCCCGCCATGTTGGGCCCGCTGATGATGAGCACCCGCAAGCCCTCTCCAAAGCACGCGTCATTTCGCACCGCGTCACGCTCTGACAGCAAGGGATGAGCCAGACCTTCGGCTTCAAAGCAGGGCGAAGCCTGACTGAATTCCGGGATCACATCGGAGGGATGCTCGTAGGCATAGCAGCTCAACGATAAGAGG
>JBELAJ010000182.1:0-14824 GCA_049508935.1 Terriglobia bacterium
CGTAAAGCTGACCCGTCTTCACTCCCGGCACGAAGACATGCCAATAGGGATAAGTGCGGTTCTTCGTGGGATCGATCTTGATCACCCGCGAAGGCTTAGAGTCGTCCTCCCGATCGAAGAGGGCCAGCTCGATTGCGGAAGCGTCGCGTGAATAGACGCTGAAATTCACACCGGCGGGATAAACTGTCGCGCCGACAGGGAAGCTGCGTCCGGCGCTCACGCCTCCCTTCGGGACGGCGGATGCCGCACTGGCACCAATGGCTCGTTCGACGGGTGCAACGCGCAAAGTTCACCTGCCCTACAGATCTTTCGCTGTCGCAATGGCCGCTGCCATGGAGTGCGGCAGCGAAGCTGCCGCCCTGGGATTCGAGCGAACGGCGGTAGCTGGCGCTACCGCACTCCAAGGTGCCTTCCACACAAGCACTTTCAAAGCGGTGCGAGATTCCTCGCCGCCCGCGGCTCCTCGTAAGAAACCAATCGAGTTTTCACATAGATTCGGAAGCCCCGCCCTTCCGCTTCCGACAACTTCGTTTGCTTAATGACCCGGCTAAGCACTGGGCCCGCCCTCGGCGGTCGGGTTGTACCAGCCGCCTTCAGGCGAGACCTTCTGGTTGACCTCATTGGGTCCCCACGTACCCTTCTCATATTCGAAGACCGGAGTGTCGGCCTTGAGCACCGAATCGACGATGCGCCACGCTTCTTCCACGTAATCCTCGCGGGCGAATAGGGTGGGGTCGCCGATCATGGCGTCGCCCAGCACCCGCTCGTAAGCGTCCATTTCCTGTGCGGACGGATGACTGCTGGCCACGATTTCAACTTGCTCGCTTTTCATCAGCTCGTCCGGACCCATCACCGTTGCGCCCACGGCAATGGTCATGTCGGGACTGATTCGAAACCGCATATAATTCTGCGAAAGGGAGCCATTCTGGATGACCGTGGGAGGTTTGTGGAACCGGGCCAGAACCTCAGTGCAATTCACCGGCAAGTTCTTTCCCGCTCGAAGGTAGAAGGGCACCCCTTTCCATCGCCAGGAATCGATCTCCAGGCGCAGGGCGGCAAACGTCTCGACCGTCGAATCGGGCTTCACTCCCTTTTCCTGCCTGTAGCCACGGAACTGCCCTCGCACCACATTCTCGGCCGCGAGCGCCGGGATCGCCTTCAGCACTTTCACTTTCTCATCCCGAATCGTCTCGCTGTCGGAACGAACCGGAGGCTCCATGGCGAGATTGCACATAATCTGGAAAAGATGATTTTGAACCACGTCGCGAATGGCGCCGGTTTGATCGTAGAAAGAGCCGCGTCCTTCCACGCCGAAATCTTCCGCCATGGTGATCTCGACACTCTCGATGTAGTTCCGGTTCCAGAAGGGCTCCATGAAAGCGTTGGCAAAACGGAAGACCACCACGTTGTTGACCGGCCGCTTGCCCAGATAGTGGTCGATGCGAAAGATGGCGGACTCCGGGAAAACTTCGTGCAAGATCTGGTTCAGTTCCCGCGCTGAGGCCAGGTCATGGCCGAAGGGTTTTTCCACGATCACGCGAGCCTGCGTGCACCCGGGTGCTGCGCCGCAACCCGACGTTCCCAGTTGCTCCACGGTGCTCTCGAACAACGCCGGCGGGATGGCCAGGTAATGAGCCGGCCGCCTGGCCGTGTCAAGTTGCTTGCGCAGCGCCTGAAAAGTCGCGGCATCCTGGTAATCGCCGCCCACAAAACGCAGCAATTGGCTCAGCTTTTCGAATGCCACAGGATCAGCTCCCCCGTGTTTCTCCAGGCTATCGTGCGCCCGTGCCCTGAGCTGGTCGAGGCTCCAACCCGGCTTCGCGACACCAATCACCGGCACGCTCAGGTGACCACGCTTCACCATCGCCTGGAGAGCCGGAAAGACCTTCTTGTAAGCTAAGTCGCCGGTGGCGCCGAAAAAAACCAGCGCGTCGGAATGGTTATCGCTCATTGAGAATCTCGCCTTCTCATCTCTGTAACTTCGACCGTCAGGCGGGTAACATCCTGACTGGTCTTCGTAGCGCCGACCTTTAGAGCCTGCCCTGAGCAGTCCGACGGGTCGCCACCCAAGATGCTGACCTTCGTAGCGCCGACCTTTAGGTCGGCACCCAACATGCTGACCTAAAGGTCAGCGCTACTTCGTTTTCTCCAGGTGCCCGCCGAATCCGAAGCGCATCGCGGAGAGCAGCTTGTCCTGGTAATCCGCTTCCCCGCGCGAACTAAAACGCTCATAAAGTGCGGTGGTAAGGACCGGCACCGGCACGGCCTCATCGATGGCCGCCTTGATCGTCCAGCGGCCCTCGCCGGAATCCGACACGCGCCCGGCAAAGTGCGTAAGTTCGGGGTCGTTCACCAACCCAGCCGCCGTCAGATCCAGCAACCATGAGGCGATGACGCTGCCGCGCCGCCACACTTCCGTGATGTCACGTAAATTCAGGTCGTACTGGTAGTACTCCGGGCGCCGCAGCGGCGCGGTCTCCGCGTCGATGGTGTCCTTCTTCTTTCCCACATTGGCGTCACGCAATATGCTCAACCCCTCCGCGTAGGCGGCCATAATCCCGTACTCGATGCCGTTGTGGACCATCTTGACGAAGTGCCCGGCGCCGTTGGGGCCGCAGTGCAAGTAACCCTGTTCTGCCGTGCCGTCGAGCTTCTCACGGCCCGGCGTGCGCGGCAGGCTGCCCCTGCCGGGCGCCAGCGTTGAGAAGATTGGATCGAGACGCTTTACTACTTCTATTTCCCCACCGATCATCATGCAGTAACCGCGTTCCAGACCCCACACGCCGCCGCTGGTGCCTACGTCCACGTAGTGGATATGCTTTCCTGAGAGCTCTTTGGAGCGCCGGATATCGTCCACGTAATAGGAATTTCCGCCGTCGATCACGATGTCTCCGCTCTCAAGCTGCGGCAAGAGCTCGGCGAGTGTGCCGTCCACCCCCGCCGCGGGAACCATTAGCCACACCGCACGAGGCTTCTCAAGCTTCTTTAAGAAGTCCGGAAGTGAGGAACTCCCCTCAGCTTTCTCCTTCACCAACTCCTCCACCGCTTTCGGCGACTGATCGAAGACCACGCAGTGGTGGCCTCCCCGGAGGAGCCGTCGCACCATGTTCGCCCCCATCCTTCCCAGACCGATCATTCCTAATTGCATAAGCCCTCCTGCCGGTTGTGGAATCGAGCAGTCGAAGAAATCAATCCCGTTCGCTTTTCGACTTTCGGTAGCGGCGGATGAGATTGTTCGTTGAACTATCATGTTCGAGCGCGGGTTCCTGCGGGGATTCAAGCTCCGGAACAATCCGCTGGGCCAGCACCTTCCCGAGTTCCACGCCCCACTGGTCGAACGAGTTGATCTGCCAGATCGCGCCCTGCGTGAAAACGATGTGTTCGTAGAGGGCAACCAGCTTGCCCAGTGTCTCCGGAGTCAACCGCTCCGCCAGGATGGTGTTCGAGGGGCGATTGCCTTCAAACACGCGATGCGGCACCAGCCAATCCGGCGTCCCCTCCGCCTTCACTTGCTCCGCTGTCTTCCCGAACGCCAGCGCCTCGCTCTGCGCGAACACGTTCGCCAGCAGCAGGTCATGGTGCCGCCCCAGCGGAACGAGCGCTTGTCCAAAGGCGATGAAGTCGCAGGGTATCAGCCGCGTCCCCTGGTGAATCAGTTGATAGAAGGAGTGCTGGCCGTTGGTCCCCGGCTCACCCCAATAGATCGCACCGGTCGGGTAAGTAACATCCCCGCCCTCGAGGGTCACGTGCTTGCCGTTGCTTTCCATGGTCAATTGCTGGAGATAGGCGGGAAATCGCTTCAGATACTGCTCGTAAGGCAGCACGGCAACCGTTTGAGCTCCGAAGAAATCGTTGTACCAGATGCCCAAAAGCCCCATCAGCACCGGCAGGTTGCGCTCGAACGGGGTGGTGCGGAAGTGCTCGTCCATCTGGTGGAAACCGTCCAGCATGGCGCGAAACTGCTCCGGGCCAATGGCCAGCATCGTGGACAGCCCAATCGCCGAATCCATCGAGTAGCGCCCGCCAACCCAATCCCAGAAGCCGAACATGTTGGCCGTGTCGATCCCAAACTTCTCGACTTCCGCCTTGTTGGTCGACACTGCCACAAAGTGCTTGGCCACCGACTTCTCATCTCCGCCTAAACCCTCAAGCGACCAGGCGCGGGCGGTGTGAGCGTTGGTCATGGTTTCCAGCGTCGTGAAAGTTTTCGAAGAAACAATGAAGAGCGTCTCTGCCGGATCGAGATCGCGCACCGCTTCCCCAAAGTCCGTGCCGTCCACGTTGGATACAAACCGAAAGGTGCGGTCTCGATCGCTGTAGTGCTTCAGCGCCTCGTAGGCCATGACCGGCCCGAGGTCCGAGCCGCCGATGCCGATGTTGATCACGCTGCGAATTGGCTTGCCGGTGTGCCCTTTCCACTCCCCGCTGCGCACCCGGTTCGCGAAGCTTGTCATCTCGTTCAGCACGGCGCGCACCTGCGGTACCACGTTCTCGCCGTCGACAAGGATGGATGCCCTTTCCGGAACGCGCAGGGCGATGTGCAGCACCGCCCGCTTCTCCGTGACGTTGATCTTCTCCCCGCTGAACATCGCTTCGATGTGCGAACGCAGACCCGATTCCTCGGCCAGACGGATGAGCAGCTTGAGGGTTCGACCGGTGATGCGGTTCTTCGAGTAATCCAGGAAGAGGCCCACGGCCTCCGCCGTCATCCGCTCACCGCGCCCAGGGTCGTCCGCAAAAAGGCTTCGCAGATGTAAGTTGCGAACTTTCTTATAGTGATTCTGAAGCGCCCTCCAAGCCTTCCGCTGCGGCAGCGATTCGGGACCTCCCGCCGGGACAGGCGCGGTTGTGTCTGTAGCCATTCCTAAGCTCCTGTATATGGATTGCTGCAGCTTGCCGCCACTTTTGCTTCCCGAGTTTGATTGCGGTTTCTCGTAGCGCTGACCTTCAGGTCAGCACCTCGGCTGCCGACCCTTCGCTCTGCTCAGGGCAGGCTCTGAAGGTCGGCGCTATATGCGCACCGGCCCACAAGTCGCCACTCTCCAACAGCCTTCATCGCGCTGCGGCCACTTTCAGCGCAGCGCTCTTGGAGGTGATCACCGCCATCAAATCGTTCCACGACTTGACAAACGACTTCGCCCCTTCTTCCTGAAGCCGGGCCGCCAGCGCATCGACATCAATCCCGGCTTTCGCAAACCGAACCAGCACCTCCTCACAGTCGCCCCCGTCCGCAGGAAGGATCGAGCCCAATTCGCCGTGATCGGCGAGAGCCTTCAAGGTAGCCTCCGGCATCGTGTTCACTGTGAAGGGTGCGGCGAGAGCCTTGACGTAAAGCACGTCGGACGCTTTGGGATCCTTGGTTCCGGTGCTGGCCCAGAGGAGGCGTTGGGGCCGCGCGCCCGCATTGAAGACGCGCTGCCAGCGCGGTGAAGCAAGCAGTTCCCGGTACGACTTGTAGGTTCGCATGGCAATTGCGATGCCGAGCTGACCACGCAGCGACTCCGGCGACTTGTCCATCACCGCAGCGTCCCAGCGGCTGACGAACAAGGACGCGACGGAACCGACGCTGGGATTGAGGCCGGCTTCGATGCGCCTCTCGATGCCGCGCAAAAAAGCTTCCGCGGCCGCAACGTAGTGCTCGCGCGAGAACAGCAGAGTGACGTTGATCGGGACGCCGGCGAAGATCGCCTCTTCGATTGCGGGCAGGCCCTCCTTGGTACCAGGGATCTTAATGAAGAGGTTGGGCTGCCCTGCCCGCGCATGCAGATCTTTGGCCGCCGACAAGGTGCTGGCCGTGTCATAGGCGAGCAAGGGCGATACTTCGAGTGACACCCAACCGTCCACACCATCCGTCCGGTCGTAGGTCGGCCGGAACAGCGCCGCGGCCCGCGCGATGTCTTCCAGCGCAAGCTTGAGGAAAAGCGCTTCGCCCGATTTACCCTTGTTCAGATCCTGACGGATCGCGGCGTCGTAGGCCGTGCTGTTTTTGATGGCGTGGTCGAAGATGGTCGGATTGGAGGTCAGGCCGGTTACGGAAAATTCCTGGATGTAGCGTTTGAGAGTACCGCTTTCGAGCAAATCGCGCGTGATGTTGTCGAGCCAGATGCTCTGGCCGAGATTGTGAAGTAATTGAGTCGCTTTCATCTTCTCACCTCAGATTCGATGTGCCGGGTGTCGTCCCACAAGCAGATCACCGGTTGGCACAGGCTGTGTTCGTACCCCAGCGCGCTCAGGCTGGCAGTGCTCAGCAGGAAGTATCTGCCGCCTGCGGGCTCAAGACCCAGCCACCGGGCTGCCAGCACGCGCAGGAAATGGCCGCTCGAGAAAACCAGGGTGTTCCCTGGGACGGCCCGCAGGCGGCTCACTACTCGGTCAGCCCGCGCGCCGACCTCGGCGGGCGACTCGCCTCCCGGGCAGCCGTCGCGGAACAGTTGCCAATCCGGCCTTTCGGCGCGGATTTCGGAACTGCGTCGCCCCTCGTATTGCCCGTAGTTCCATTCCATCAAGTCGTGGTCCACCTCGACTGCGCCGTTGAAGCCGGCCAGTTCACAAGTTCGGCGAGCGCGAAGCGAAGGGCTGCTGAACACGCGAGCGAATTCCAATCCGTCTAGCCGTTCTCCCAGGGCGCGCGCGTTCCGCTCGCCGCGCTCGGTGAGGGGCAAGTCTGTTACCCCCGTGTGCTGACCCGTAAGGCTCCACGCGGTTTCACCGTGCCGCGCCAAATAGATGACGGGTAGTTCGGTGTTCATGACGAGTATGGTCCCTGTCTCCTATTGCGCAGGCCGAGGCGTTCTTTTCGCCGTTATAGAGAGGTCGTCCCTCCGCGCCTCTACGAAATCGCATCGATCCGAAACCGCCGCCCGAACGGAAGCTTCCACTCGCGATCACCAGGACTCCCGGCACTTCCGCTGCCAATCGGGGGGCGCCACGGCGAATTCATTGCAATCCGGCAAACAAGAGCTCACCAAACCTACGGCGCCCTGGGGACCGTTCGAAGCTAAGCCCACGCTGTCGGGATTTCGACGGAGCGCGTCGAAATCTCGACATGTGACAGGCAGGTGAACTCTCCTTCACACTCTTATGGTTTGCACTGCGCCCATCTCTTTAGATTCCTCAGGCGGGGAGAATGGTTGCAGAAATCATTGCGGCCATCGCAGGTGGGTTTCGAAGCGGGAAACGGAGATGATCAGCGAGGGGGCTAGAAATCTTGTCAGCCGGGCACAAGATTCCGGGCGGGGCCGGCAACGGCATCAAGTCCGCTTTGGCCGCCTCAGCTTCCAGGAGAACGAGCGATCACGGAATTCCCTCCTCGTGCGCCAAGCGTCTCTACTTGCTAACCTCGACGATGTGTTCCCCGGCGGAAACCTCGAACATCATGCGGCCCTGATGCACATGGACCTTTCTGGCCGGCTTCTTATCAATTTTCAAATTGAGCTCGCCGGAATCAAACTCCGAACTGGTGATGCGGATGGCTCTGTCACCCTTGATGCTGAACGATAGGTGCGACCCGTCCGTTTGATACTGCCGCACCACTACGCCGCCGCCGGCCTCAAAACGAACCGAACCGTCGCGCTTGAGAGTGGTTTTCTCCGGACCGATTGCCACGTCATATCGATGTCCGTCCCAAGCGATACCGGTAAGCTCACCGCTTGAAGGCGGATTGAGCGCGCCAAAACGCAGGCCCTCCCAGGGGTTCTTGTCGATGTATTGTTCCAGCCCCACCAGGCACAACAACGCACCCCAGGTGTAATGCGTGTCGCCGCCGCCGTTGCCGCCCCAGGCGTGGTACTGCTCGTTGTCGTGCTGATTGGTTTTCCAGTCATCCATGAAAAGGTCGTAGCTCTTGTGCGCGTACTCGAGGGCCACCTTGTCGAATCCGTAGCGATTGATCCCTTCGTAAAGCATGTAATTCGTGGGACCCCAGATGGTGCCGCGCCAGTAGTTCTGGTCGGGGAAGGCTTCGTCGTTGCGCGCGATCGTGGGCGCGACGTAGGTTCCCCAGAACTCTTTGGGATTCAGGAGATGTTCTTCCACCATGCGCTTGGCCTGCGCCGGAGTTGCGATCCCGGCAAACATGGGATAGAAATTCGTGGGCGAGAGGTGCTTCGAGAACGAGCCGTCCCAGAAACGGTTTTCGTAAATGCCATCCTTTTCGTTCCAGAGTTTTTGCTGGATGAGCTGCCGCCGGTGATCATATTCATCGGTGAATTTCTTGGCGTCGTCGACTTTGCCGAGGATCGTCGCGATCTTAGCCAGGCACTCCGCGTCGAGAGAATATAGCGAGTTCAGCCCAACATCCACGAGGTTCATCGTGTAGGCCTGGGGATCGTAACTGGCCTCGTCATACATGGGGCTATCATCCATGCCGCTTTCCCACTTGGCTGCCTGGAGAAAGCCCCGGCCTCCCGTGGAGGGCGAAGAACCTTTGTCGCTGCCCCACTCCAGCAGGCTGTCACGATAACCATCGCGCCACCCTTGGCCGTCGCCCCGGTCACGCAGCCACCACTCGTGCCACTTCTTCAGCCGAGGGTACGCCCACTCGAGCAACTGCCTGTCCTGGATTCGCTGATAAGCCTTCCAGGTTACGTAGGAACCCACCGGAGGTTGGGAGCGGTCCGGAGTTATTCCGGAAGCAGCGGCAATGTTGGGCACGACACCCGTATCTGTCTGGGCCAGAAGAATCGCCCGAATTGCCGCCGCCGTCTGCGCCTTGTCTTCGAGGCTGGTGAGCAGGGAACCGAAGAAGCAATCCCACTCTCCCACCACCCACCCGCCCCAGTTTTGCGCCCAGCGGCGGCTGATACTGGGGAAGATCAAGTCGTTCGAGGAAGCGTAAAGCGTGTTCCAGAACATGGAATTGCCGATGGCTTCCGGCGCGCCCTCAAACAGCCCTTTAGCGCGCGGACGGCCGGCAGAGTAAGCTTGGGACTTCTCTTTAAGGATGCCGTCGATGTTGCCGGGAGCGAGCAGGGCCTTGGCCCTGCCCGTCAGGGTGTCCTTGTCCCAGCCGAGTGCGGCCACGAAGTGCGCCGTATCACCGCCGGTTGTGAACTGCAGTCCTGCCGCCCCGGCGTTAGGCTCGCCGGCTAGCGAAGACACCAGCTTGCCGGAGCCCCGCATGTTTTCGCGCAATTGGCCCAGGGAAGGAAATATGCCGCTGCCTTCCAGCGGCCGGTCCACCATCACTACAAATCGCGCCGTAGTGCCGAACACGCTGTCAAAGGAGCGCTCGCCGAGAATGGCCTGCTGAGACTCGTTGACGGAATAGAATCCCTGCGTGCCCCAGCTCACGCCGAGATAAGGAAAGTAGGTCTCCAAGATAAGCTGGAAATCCTTGGCTGCGGTCAGACGGCCCACAACCGTCGTCTCGTCGATGCGCGACCACTCAAGCGTAATCAGCGCCTGGCGGGGATTGTGCCGCCAAGCCAGGCGGCAGTAAGAAGCGTCCGGCGCGTGCGGTCCGACTTCTCCCACGGCATCAAAAACCTCGTTGCCGTCAAGAAACCCGCCGCTCGCCGAGCCCACCCGCAGAGCAAAAGGCGCAGGCTGGTTGAAGGCGCGGGCCAGAAACACAATGCCGTTCCAGGCCTCCGGGTCCAGCGCATCAATCGCCACACTGTCAAAATGGGGCGTGGACTGGCCGCATGCAGACTTGAGAGGGCCGCCTAACAGGCACCAACAAAGGACTAGGGGTATGAAATACCTGCCCAAGTTTCGATGCTTCGTGCGAAACATTGTGCCTCCTCGCGATAGGTCATTCCATCTTGGGTCTGCTGGCGTTATATAAAAAGTATTGCCTCGTGTCTCTAACACGACTATGCTGAAATCTGAGGCCGAACCCGCATGGCGAAAGTAATGGTTTCAATTCCAACCCGGTTCCTGAACAAAGTCGATCGCGTCGCGCGCTCGCAGGGACGATCCCGAAGTGGACTGATACGGGAAGCCCTGCGAGTCACTCTGGGTGAGAGAGGCGCCAGGAATTCCTGGAAGGCGGCTATAGCTCCCCTGCGCGAACTCGAAGCCCAATGGATTGGGGACTGGGACTCGACGGACATCGTCCGCTACTACCGCGACCGCCGCTATGGCTCCAAAGATCGTCATTGACACCTCGGTTCTCATCAAGTGGATCAAGACCCGCGACGAGGAACATTGGCGAGAGGCCAGGCAACTCCTTGCGGAGATTGAGCGCCAAGAGGTGGAGGTGCACGTCCCGGCATTGCTCCTGTACGAGGTGGGTAACATAATCCTCCTTAAGACACGTCTGGGGCCTGCGGCATTGGACGAAGCTGTTGAGCGCCTCGAAGCACTCCCGTTCGTCGTGGCTCCACCGGCAACACCGCTCCTCAAGCGCGCTCTCCGGTTAGGGCGGGAATTTAGCCTCACCTTTTACGACGCTTCTTTCCTGGCCCTGGCCGTTGAACTCGACTGCCCTCTCGTAACCGCAGACCGCCGCTTCTTTGAGCATGTTCGCTCACTTCCGCGCGTGCGCCACTTATCGAGGGTGGGCTCCATCGCTTGAGGCACGGAAGCGTAAACGAGAAATTCACAGCATGCTCTATTGCTCAGATGAGCGGGGTGAGGCGCACCTTACGAAACTGCACTCTGCCGTGATCCCCCTGGAGGAGAATCGGGCCGGGCTCTTTTTCATGGGCGTCGAGCGCGCCTCCCGTTATTCCCGGGACTTCGGCGTTCTCGAAGAGTTTGGTCCCGTTCAGGATCACCGTCACGCGGTTGGCGATCAAGGTTATTTGATAGGTCTGCCACTCCCCCGCGGGCTTACTGGCTTTAACCGGCGGTACGATAAATCCGTACAAGGCTCCTTGACTGTGGACATCCAGCGGGCGGCTGACGTCGTCGAGAATCTGGATCTCATAGCGGCCGCGCAGATAGACGCCGCTATTGCTTTCGGGGTCGACGTTGAACTCGACATGCAACTTGAAGTCGTTGAACTTCTGCCGCGTGTAGATGTTGTTGGCCTCTTTGCCCTCGTTCATCAGAATTCCGTCTTTAACAGACCAGCCCATGGGACGGCGCGGGTCTTGGCAAAGCCAGTTGGAGGTGTCCTTACCGTTGAAGAGGTCGATCGGCTTTCCAGGCTTTCTCTGCGGAGGAGTCGCAGGCCACAGCGGCCCACGCTCACCCGTCCACGAGAGTGTTTCGCCATCGACGTGCGCCGTGCCCACCAGGCGCGCGCCCTTCATCGCGCCTTGCCAAACTTGCGGGGTTTTCGTTTTCCATTGCGGGTATTGAAATTTGAGTTCGCCATGCTCGATGCTCACCACCGGCAGATCGAATACCGCGCCGCCGCCCTGATTGAAGCGGGCCTTCAGTACTCCGTTCTCCCGCTTTATTTCCAGCCAGCAGTTCCTGGGGAGGCCGGAGGGTGAACCCGTGGCGGTGATGTCCCAGCGACCGAGAAACACATCATCATCTGCCGCCCTCGGCGTAGCGATTACGGGCAAACCCGTCGCCATTGTCCCTAAAATCAGAAGTGCTGCAAATGCATGTGAGCGCATGATGTCAGGTCTCCTGTCACTTGACTGCTGAGGCTTGCCGACGCCAAGGTCGGCGCCTCGCGTATAGGCACACCACAAGGTACCCTACTTTCCCATTCATGAAAAGGGCTTTGCTGGTAGCCTGGACCTTCGCTCTTGGGGTCCGCGGCTCTCGCTGGCTGTGGTAAGCGTCGCTCCAACAGAAGCATTTGGTTCAAGCCCCGGGCAGTAAATGCTACAATCCTTACAAGAGTTACAATTCGGAGGCTGACCGAATGAAAGCGAGCCGGTCCATGGTCTTGAGTATGCGGTTGCCTATGACGAGCGGAAAGCGCCTGAAGCGCTTGGCGAAACAGCACGGGTGGACCCCGAGCGATACGAGCGCCCGCCTGGTTGAGGAAGGTTTGAGACGGTCGGAGTTCGCCTTCATCGACTTTCGAGATTCGGCCGCAGGGCGGCAAGCGTGTGTCCAAGGCAGCAGCCTCGCAGTGTGGGAAGTGATGCTGCTCGTCCGCAGTTACAAGGCTGACTTGTCTCGGGTGGCCCGGCACCTTCAGTGGCCGGAGCTAAAGGTCCGGGCGGCCATAAATTACGCGGAGGCCTTTCCGGCAGAAATCGAGGACGCCCTGTCGGAGAACGATTCGGTCGGGTTCGCCACGCTGAAACGCATGGCGCCTCAGACGGTCGAGTTCGTGGACCGGAGGAGGAGGACGGGCTGAAATGCTCAGGTTGCTTCTCGACGAGCACATCTCTGGCGAAGTGGCAGTTGGCCTCCGCCGCCGGCGTCGGTCCATTGTCGTGCATTGTATGTCCGAATGGGAGAAGGGCAAATTCCTTGGTCTGGACGACTCTGCTTTCCTGGCGGAAGCGGCAGCCCAACAGTTAACGCTGGTTACTTACGATCGAAGGACCATACCTCCCCTTCTCAAGACGTGGGCAGAAGCAGGCCGAAGGCACGGGGGCGTGGTCTTCGTTGATGAGAAATCCGTGCCCCCGAACGAAATCGGTAGCTTGGTGCGGGCGATGCTCAGCTTGTTCGAAAAAACCAATGCCTGGGATTGGACAGATCGCGTCTGCTTTCTACGACGATGAGGCCAGGCGTCTTCACTGCGGGAGGCCTGAGCTTGCGGTTCGCAGGCGTAGCGTGACGTCGCCGACCACTTGCCCACCTGACTCAGCTTTCCAGTGCAGCGTCTGCCACTCCGGCTTGGCTGTGGATGCGGTGAGGTACGCAGTGTGCGCAGTGTATGCCTCGTGCGGCAGCACGGGATAACGCGCCGTACCGTGGAGTTCCCTCCACCCTGTCGGCAGAGTGGAGGTAAGAATCACCTCCACGGGTTCATCGGAGTCGTTGCGAATCAGAATCGGGACGTGAACCTGCTCGCCGTTGCCCACGGACATTTCCGGAGGATTGATGAGCTGGGCCAAGTGATCGAGGCCATGCGCGAGCCAAAAGTCTCGATAGAACGCCCAGGGCCCTCCGAGTTCAACGGAGACCCCTTGGCGCGCCTCCTGCCGGTATCCGCGTGGTGGAACGTACGGAATAGCGCCGGGCGTGATGCCTTCCAGGATGTCGCCGGTGACGCTTGTATTCGCCACCGCTGATTTCCCCAGGGCAAGACGAACCGGCTGCTTGAAATAGGTGAAGTCGCCCGTGGCCAGAGCGTGCTTCGCTAATTGTCCCGTATCGTCCTGGGTGAGGTGATACGCCATCTCTTCCGCGGCGAGCTTGTAATAGGGCGTGTGTTTGCCAGGTGAAATGTCGGTAGTGTTGTACTCAGGGCCCTTGCCGATGAGGAAATCGGTGTTGTCGGCATCGCTGAAATAGTAGATTCTCTTGACCTGCCAAGGTTGAAGGCCTTCCGCAAGGTTCGAAATGCCGAGGCGGTTATCCGGCGCCGCTACTTGCTCCGGAAACGCCGTCGGATCGCCAGCTATATCGAACGCTTCCGTGGCGATGACACCGGCGGCCTGGTGGTCGTCATGATTTTCGCCGGCCACGAAATCGGGCAGCCAAGTCAGAATCACCTCGGGTCGTGTGAGGCGCACCAGGCGCACCGTCTGCCAGAGAGCATTTCCGTGATTCCAGGTCTCGAGCGAGTGCAAGACGTTCTGCCCTGGGGTGTCGGGACCACCCAGGCACCAGACATGCAGCACGCCGAACGACGCCAGCGCCTCGCGCGCCTCGGTGATGCGAATGTCGCCGAGGGCTGCAGCCTGGGCGTTGCTCACGGCGTCACCGCCACTGTTGCCGGGTGTGCCGAAGATAGCGGCCACGCGCTTGTGCTGGTCAAAAATCGCGCGCGCCAGGTAGCCGGTGACCTCTGTCTCGTCATCCGGATGCGCGACGATCACCAGGATGTCGGCTTTGAACCGTGCGTCCGGTTGCGGGCTCGGCGCAGCTCCCGGAATTTGGCCCGCTACTTGTGCTGCGCCGCTTGCGGCCCATGAAAGAGACGCGAATAAGATGGTTACAGCCGCCAACGTCTTGCGCATAGAGTCTTCTTTCCGCCGGCAAAGGATTAGGACAGTCCTAAGTGACTTACGTGCCTCAAGAGACTTTAGCACAGCGAGGCAGCCAGGCGGAAAAGACTTACCACAGAGGCCACAGAGCTCACGGAGAAAGGCTGAAACCGTCTCTCCGTGGCCTCCGTGCGCTCTGTGGTGGAGCTTTGCTTGGCCGTTACCGATATTGCGGATGACCTAGTGCCACGCGCCGAGGACGCGGCGAAGCAGCACGGCCTCGCCCAGGTGATACGCGTTGTGGTCAGCCACGAGCAAAGCCTCGCGCAGGATAGTCTGGCCGTCGCCGTGCGGAATCTTGGCGAACAGGTCGGTGGATTCGTCGGCTACCAGCTTGCACATCGCCTCGAAATCCGCCCGGAAAGACCGGAGACTCTTTTCCCAAGCTTTTTCGTCCGGCGGCGCAGCCGTGCGCGGCCAATAACCCTGGGGAAAATCAGGGGACTTGTGCTTTGGGTTGCGCGAGAACTCGAGGATGTCCCACTGGGCGATTCGCAAGTGCTCGAGGACTTCCCAAGGCGAGTGCTCCGCGCCTTTGAGCCGCGTGCCTCGCAATTTGGCCGGGAGATCCTTGAAAACTGTATCGAAATCCGCGTGAGCGTTCCCGCCCTCGAGGAGACTTAGAACGTGTTGCCGTAGCGCTTTGTCGTTAGACATGGGATTCCTTCCTTTCCTGAGTCTGGTTTTAATTCTCTGTTGCGAAGATCTCTGTGCCGACGGCACCTTGGAGTGCGGCGGCTTGACGCCGCCTTGGGATTTTGGAGTTGCGACGGCGCGTCCTAGGACAGCCGTTAGTCCGCGGTCTG
>JBELAJ010000183.1:0-15261 GCA_049508935.1 Terriglobia bacterium
GGCTACGTCAATCCGGACAACCTCTTTATTCTGCTCAATCACCTGAAGTGCGCCGCCTTCGAGTTGCCCTTACGGGAAGACGAGAAATTCGGATCGCTCGATTTGCGGCGGCTCTGCCAGCACCTTGAGGAAACCGGCTTCCTGCACCACGCGAGCGACGGCTGGCATTGGGTTTCGGAAAGCTACCCGGCAGACGCCATCAGCCTGCGCTCCGTTTCTTCCGACAACTTCGTCATCGTGGATCACACCGGGGAACCCAAGGTGATCGGCGAAGTGGATTTTACGAGCGCGCTGACCACGCTGCACGAAAAGGCCATCTACATCCAGGACGGCCAGCAGTATCACGTCGAGCGCCTCGACTACGACGACCGGAAAGCCTACGTGCACGAGGTGTCCAGCGAATACTTCACCGACGCGATTTCGTACACGAAAATCAAAGTGCTCGAATGCTTCGAATCGGCGCCCGCCGGCCCGGCCAGCAAGAATCACGGCGAGGTTCAAGTTAATACTCAAGTAGTTGGTTTCAAGAAGATTAAGTTTCACACTATGGAAAATGTCGGCGCGGGAGAGTTGGAGTTGCCCGAACAGGAGATGCATACCACGGCTTTCTGGCTGACCCTTCCGCACGCGTTTATGGCAAGCCTACCTTATAGTTCGACGGAGAAGCTGGACGGAGTTAATGGCTTGGCGAACGCTCTCGAAGCCATTGGCACGCTGCTCGTGATGTGCGACGCTCGAGACTTGGGGAGAGCGGTGGGGGAAAACAGCAGGAGTCAGGAGTCAGGAGTCAGGAGTCAGGAGCCAGAAATTAAGAGTCAGAATGAAGTCGGCGAAGAGGACAAATCTCAAATCCGAAATCTGAAATCCCGAACTAAAGAATCTCAAGTAAAACTTGAACTGATGGCCTTCGAGCCCAACATTTATCTGTATGATAAGTACCCTGGCGGAGTTGGGCTCAGCGAACCGCTCTTTCGCATGAGCGAGTCTCTGCTTGAGAAAACCCAGAGACTCATTGCAAACTGTCCCTGCGAGAATGGCTGCCCCTCCTGTGTGGGGCCGATCGGCGAGATCGGAGAAAAGGGCAAGGAGGTTGCGTTGGAGATTTTGAGAAGCCTCTCCGTGGACTCTAATAAGTAATCAGCCCTCTCCCCTACCCTTGCACCCTATCTAGCGACTAAGGACAACGGACCACGGACAACTGACGTTTTTCAAACATGAATCTGGACGACAAACTCCGCCGGCTTAAGCAGGCTTCCGGAACACGGGACCGCGACAAGGAACTCGAGCGGACGCTCGAATACTTGCGCCGCCTGGAGAAACCGGAGCCTGCCCGCAAGCTGCCCGCCCAGAGATTTCCCAAAGGAATCGAAGAGTACGTAGACGGCGAGGTGGTGAGGAACTCGAGCGGCGAGTTTTTCCTGGCCCGCGAGGTCTTTCCCTTCGGGCGGCCTTATGGAAAGTTGCGGATCGGCGATATTCCTTTGGCGGACCTTAGTCCGCTAAACCTGGTGCTGAAGGACGCGGCGATGCCCGATCCCTCGCGGTTGATTTTCCTCGACACGGAAACCACGGGCCTCGCCGGGGGGACGGGCACCTGCGCATTCCTTATCGGCATTGGAAATGTGGAAGGGATGAAGTTCGTGGTTCGGCAGTTCTTCCTGCGTGACTATCCGGAGGAGAAAGCGCTGCTCGAATCGCTCGCCGAGGCTTTGGCAGATTGCGACGGCCTCGTCACCTTTAACGGAAAGACGTTCGACGTGCCGCTCCTGGAAACGCGCTATGCGCTGGCCCGCATGAAATCCCCGCTGGAGCACCTGGTCCATTTTGATGCCCTCCATCCGGCGCGCCGCCTGTGGAAACTGCGCCTGGAGAGTTGCAAGCTCACCGTTCTGGAAGAGGCCATCTTAGGAATCACACGGGACGGCGATGTGCCCGGATCAGAGATACCGGCCATCTACTTCGACTACCTCCGCAGCGGCGACGCGCGAGGCCTACAGCCGGTTTTTTACCACAACGCTCTGGACGTGGTGTCGCTGGCCGCGCTGACGGTGGAGTTGGCGCGCACGCTGGGCGAGGGCGGAGCGGAATCACTCGATTCCCCTCTCGATCTCTTCAGCCTCAGCCGCATCTTGGGAAGCGCCGGCTCAAAGGAGAAATCCATCACGACCTGCCGCCAGGCGCTGGCGGGAGGCCTTCCTCAGCAAATAGAAAGCCTGGCCTTGAAACACCTTGCCGCGGAGTTCAAACGCCAGCGACGGCACGAGTCCGCGGTCGAGTTCTGGCTGGAGCTTTCGCGTCGCGAGCCTCCGCTCGCCGTGGAAGCCCTCGAGGAGCTTGCCATGCATTCGGAGCATCGACTCCGCAATCTTGACCAAGCCCTCGAATTCACACTGGCGGCGCTCGCCCATCTGGACGGGCAGTTCCCTTCCCCCCCTCAGCGCGCGCGATTTGCCCGGCGCAGGGAACGGATCCAGCGAAAGTTGGCGCGGACGACGGCAACACCGCTCCTCCGGTAGAAGCTCTGGGTCAACCTCCGGCCTGCACAGGCTTGGCCGTGGACTTGGCGTATAATGAAAGACGGCATGGCACAGGACTACATCGAGCAACGGGATGGGGGCTATTACATCGCGGGAACCCGAGTCCCGTTGGATTGTATAGTTTTCGAGTTTCGTAACGGGGCCTCGGCAGAGAGCATTCGTCAGACGTTCCCCACGCTCACTCTTGAACAGGTTTATGGCGCGGTTGCTTTCTACCTTGGCCACCAGGACGCGGTCGAGAGTTCCATGAAGGAGGCCGAGCAAGCTTGGCAGGAGTTCGAGGCAAACCACCCGCTGCCAGATCACATCCGAGACCGCATCATGGCACGCTATTAGGAAGAAAGTCCCTTATGAACCACATCTATATCGCCGCCTATCATCAGTCAAAGTTCGGAAAGCTCATGGCCATGCCGGTGCCGGAGATTGTGAAGAACGCGATCCTGGGGGCATGTCAGGAGATTCATGTGGAGCCCTCGGCGCTGGATGTGGGGTCCATCGGCGCGACGTGCAATTTCTCGTTGAACGAGCAGGGCTTGCTCGCCGGCCTAATGGCGATGGTGCCCGGCCTCGAGGGCAAGCCGCTGGAAGCGGTCGAAAACGCCTGCGCCTCCGGCGGCCAGGCGGTGCTTTCGGTGATCCAGAAACTCCAGACGGGCTTGGGTGAGGTCGGCATCGCCGTCGGCTACGAGAAGATGCGCGACGCCGAAGGCAAGATGCATGGCAAGTTGATTGGCAAAGCGCTCGGCTACTTCTCCCACCCTGACGAGCGCGCCGGCAAGGTGTACATCTTTCCGCACCTGTTCGCTGAGGTCATGGAGTGCTACATGAAGGTCCACCAGGCGAGCGAGCGCGATCTGGCGCAGGTTGCCGTCACTGAGTACGAGAACGCTCGCCATAATCCCTACGCGCAAATGCGCAATGTAAACCTCACACTCGATCAGGCGGTGAAGATTGAGGGCATCAACCGCTACATCGTGGAAGGCCTGCCGCTCAAAACCTACGACTGCTCTCAGATCTCGGACGGCTACGCAGCCCTGATCCTGGCGACGGAAGAAGGCTTAAACAAGTTGGGGGTTCGGAAGTTGGACTGCGTCGAGGTGGCGGGATACGCCCAGGCAACGGACCCACTCAAGAAAGAGGGTCGGGATGTCCTGCGCCCGGCCGGCGCCTATAAAGCCATGAAACGGGCCTATGAGATGGCGGGCGTCAAGCCTGAGGACGTAAATGTAGCCGAGGTCCATGACTGCTTCACGGTTATGGGCGCCATCGGCACGGAGGTGCTGGGCAAAGCACCTTATGCGAAAGGCGCGCAGTACTGGGTCGAGGGCAAGGCGCGCGTCGATGGCGAGTGCGGCATCAATACCTCCGGCGGTCTTATCGCCAAGGGTCACCCCGTGGGCGCTACGGGCATTGCCATGCTGGGCTGGTCCGCGTGGCAGTTACTCGGCAAGGTTCCGCCTGAATTGCAGGTCAAGAATCCCAGGGTCGCCGCCACCTTTAACATCGGCGGTCCCATCTGCGCCTCCGTCTGCACCGTCTTGAAACCTGCATAGTCGTCCGCGGAACGCTGCACCACCTCACACCCTGCTCGAATCTGCTCTTCCCACATACGACCTACCACATGCCAGATGCCGTTTAGACATTCCTTATGCCTTTTTCATGCCTTCTTTATGCCGGTTCTTATACTCTTGGAGAGGCTAAATTCGCTCTCACTCACAGAGCGGGCAGGGTAAAACACCGCCGCGAGTTTGATACAGCCCTGGGGGAGGTCCGTTCAAATGTTGCGAACTCGTATTGTGTCTTTAGTGGGCGCCGTACTGCTTTTGACGCCTTTAAGCTATGGGGGAGGAAGTTTCGGCACCGTTCGAGGGGTCACGCGAAACGCCGAGGGAGCACCGCTCGGCGGCGTGCAGGTGGTTATCCACAGCCTGGACGAGGGCGCCGACCGCACCACACTTAGCGATCAACGGGGCGCCTTTCTCGTCGAGAATCTTGAACCGGGTCGATACCAACTGACGGCGAACAAGTCGGGTCTGGCCAGCTTGTTAACGGCCACGGTTGAACTCGGGCCGCAGCAGAGCCTGCAAGTTGATATGACCCTTGCCGCGCCCGCCGATTCGAGGGAAACGATCGCTTCCACTCGGGCGGCTGACTTGCCCAAGCCGGCGGCAAACTCGAATGCGGACGGGCCGCCTCTTACCCAACGGGAGAAGCAATTGCTCGAGCGCATCGACCGGCTCGAGCAGCGCCTTGCTGCCTTGGAAGCGAGCCAGGAAAGAAGCGCCGAGCCGCTTCCCAGACCACCGGTCTCTACGCAGGCGGCTGCGGCTGATCAGCCCGGCGTCGCTGCTTCCGCGAAGCAAAACCTGCCGGCGGTTGCGGTGAACCAACTTCCCGCCGCTCCGGCACAGGCGAGTATCAGTACGGTTGCCGCCACGCCGCCCGCCACGCCCGCGAAACTGGAGGTCCGATCCGACACCCCAGCCAACGCTTCCGGAGGCCTGCCGCCTTCGCTGGGACAGGCTTCTATCAAACCTGACTCTCCCCCGCAGCCCGTCATGGTGGCTTCGCTCGAGGGGACGGCAGGCTTGAAGCCGGCGGCAAAGCCCGAGATTATCCCGGCCGAGCCCGCCGCGACCCAGGAAGCAGCCGCCCAAGCGCCGGGCAAGATCGAGCCCTTCTCCGACGCGGACTGGACTTGGCTGAACGGCAACCCGCGCACCAAGAACATTTACTGGGATTCGAAGTTCTTTACGCCGGAAATCAGGTCCGATATCACCTACACCTACGACTTCAATCATCCGGCCGACCATTCCATGGGCGGGTCGAGCGAACTCTTCCGCTCCCAAGAAGTTCAAGTGGAGCAGCTTGGCGTGGGCGGCGATTTTCATTACGACAACGTGCGCGCCCGGCTGATGACGCAGTTTGGCATGTATTCGGAAACCACGCCGCGCAACGACGCCAGTCCCGGCAACGGCCAATGGGATCTCGACACCGCTTACCGCTACGTCTCAGAAGCTTACGGCGGATATCATTTCAACGTGCTGCATGGAATCAATCTCGACGCCGGAATTTTCATGTCGTACATTGGCCTTTTCAGCTACTACAATTTCGACAACTGGGCCTATCAGCCGTCCTATGTTTCCTCGAACACACCCTGGTTCTTCAACGGCGTGCGCGTCCAGATCTTTCCCACGGCCCATCTGAAGATTGAGCCGTGGTTCATCAACGGATGGCAGTCCTATGGCTCCGCCAACCACCGCCCGGGCCTGGGAGGACAGATCAAGTGGACCCCCAAACCGTGGGTGAACATCATCTCGAACAATTACGGTTTGGGGCACGACGACCTGTTTGTCCCCAACCGCGGCCGCATCCACACCGACGACAGCATCGAGGTCAAATACTACGACCAACCGCTGAAAACCATGGACAAGATGGCATTTACTTTCACCGGCGACATGGGTTGTGAATTCGGCGGCGGCGTGAGTTGCCACGGCGACACGAACGGCGGCCCTAAGCAAAGCTTTATAGGCTACATGCTCTACAACCGCTTCTGGTTTAAAAAGGACCTTTACGGTCTGACGGTAGGCGGCGGCGAGATCAACAACCCAGGGCGCTACCTGGTACTGTTGCCACCGATCAACGGAGAGACGGCCATCTCCGCAGCCACCAATTCGCCTTACTTCACTGAGAACCCGGGCAACCCGTTCAAAGCCTGGGACAGCTCGATCACCTTTGATTGGATGCCCAAGCAGTACATCACCTTCCGCTGGGAGTTCGATCATCGCCACGCGAACGTGCCGTATTGGTCGGGCGCTGGGGGAATAACGCCTCCTGGCGGCAACAACGGATTTCCCTCCGAATACGCCTGCATGAACGGCAGCCCATCCTTGACGATCGGAGGCTGTAGCGGCAACGGCGGCGTCTGGTATCCTGATCTGCGCAAGAACGAGAACTTTATCGACATGGATATTCTGGTCAAATTCTAGGAAAATGAGCGTCGCCCCCGCGCCAGCGGGGCCCTGTGGCCTAGGCTCATTCGACGCGGCACAAGCACAGGCAAGAGTGCCTGTGCTACCTACGGCAGCGTGCGCGACTCCTAAAGGTCGCACAAAATTGTTATTGATTTCGTTACTCCTTTTGCTCAATTCTATTAGGGACGAATTACCATCAGGATAGTCGTGATTTGACAGTCTTGCGAGGCGGCGGCGCGTTCGGTAGCCGAAGATAAACCGTCTAAGAATTGTGCTCGCGGATTCCTAAACAGCGTTGAGGTGTCCTAATGACGGATAGTGAGCTACAGGAGCGGATGGATCAGGCAATTCATCTGATTCGAGAAGCGGTCGAAGAGCGGGGCGGCATGCTGGATATTGAAAAGAAGGCTGATTTTTCCTGGCTTGGCACAGCCCGGCTTCCCTCCGGCAAGCTGATGCTGAATACCCGGAAGACGGGCCGGCAAGCCGCGCCGGGTGACACCAAGCCGGTCCTCGAGATGACTGCTGATTTGACTTTCGAGGGCCGTTTGATTGCGCGTCTCTTGTTCTACTCAGCAAAGACCGAAGTCGAGCTCCCGGGAGGCACCCACAAACCCTTCGGACACGCTGGAATTGCCCGGGCCTTCGAGGGGCTGTGAGGATTGACGATTTGCGATGGGCGATTTGTGATTGGTGATTTGTGATTGGTGATTTGCTATTCGTGATTTGCGATACATACGCACCCACTCCCAGTCTGGCACGGGTGGCGCAGACATCCCGACAACAGGCGTCGGGACGTATGCGCCACCCATCGCGATTGGGTTTGAAATCGCAAATCACCAATCGCAAATCGCAAATGCCCGATTGACTTCGCTCCCAGCATCTTGCTAGTTTTGATTATCTATGCGCCAACTCCAACCGGTAATTTGGGCTAAGGGCACCTTCCTCACGCCGCAGCATCTGCAACTCCAGGACAGGTTCTTCGAAAGTGTACTGGACTTCAAACTGGGAGCGCTCAAGTACTGTCCCTGGGGTTTTGCGGAGATGCAATTCAACCATGAAGCGCTTTCCGCCGGCAGCCTGGCGCTCGCGCGCGCCGTGGGATTGTTTCCAGACGGGCTGGCATTCGATATCCCCGACTCCGACGCCGCTCCGGGCGAACGGCGCATCGAGCAGTCGTTTGGCCCGGATCAAACCACTCTTGAAGTCTATCTTGCCGTGCCTCAGCATCGCGATCGCGGGCTCAATGTTTCCGTGGGGCAGAAGAGCGGCGATACTCGCTACCAGGCCGAGATTGAGCTTTCTCGCGACGAGAACACCGGGCTGGCCGAAAAACCGGTGCAGGTTGCGAAAAAGAACTTGCGTCTGCTTCTCGAAGGAGAACCGCTTCAGGGCAATACGATTCTTCGCGTGGGCTGTGTGAAGAAGACGGAGACCGGTCTTTACCAGTTGGACCCACAGTTCATTCCTCCTTTGCTCGATATTTCCGCCAGCGAATACCTGGTGGCGATTCTGCGCCGCCTGGTTGAGATCCTCGCCGCCAAGAGCAGCACGCTTTCGGGAATGCGGCGGCAGAAGAACCAGAGCCTGGCGGAATTCACCGCCGCCGACATAGCCAACTTCTGGCTGCTTTACACCGCCAACAGCTATTTGCCGGTCATGCGCCACATTTTCGAATCCAAGAAAGGCCATCCGGAAGGTCTGTACACCACCATGCTGGCCCTGGCAGCGTCGCTCACCACCTTCTCCAGCACCTTACAACCTCGCGACCTCCCCAATTACGACCACGATAATCTGGGCGCCTGCTTTACCGACCTTGACGGGAAACTGCGCATGCTGCTCGAAACAGTGGTGCCCAGCAACTTCGTCTCGATTCCGCTGAAACTCAGCCGGCCTTCGATTTATTCCGCTGCGCTCGCGAACGACAAGTACCTCACCAACACGCGAATGTATCTGGCGATCAGTGCGGATCTGAGCGAGGCCGATCTGCTCAGGCGGGTGCCGCAACTTGTCAAGGTATGTTCGGCCACCCACATCGAAACCCTCATTCGCCAGGCGTTGCCCGCCATTCCATTAACGCACGTCCCGTCTCCTCCGGGGTCGATCCCGATTAAGCTCAACTATCAGTACTTCAGCCTCAATCAATCCGGGGCCGCCTGGGAAGCCGTGCAGCGGGCTCGCAACATCGCCGCCTACGTCCCCGGCGACATCCCCAACCCCCAACTCGAACTCATCATCCTGCTGCCGCAAGCGGAGTGAGTTGAGGCAGGCAACGGTCGACAGTCAGCAGTCGACAGTTGAAAGTCAAAGGCCGAGAGTGGCCACCGGGCTTTCTCGCGGGGGAGGCATACATCGCTCTTCATCTCTGCGCCTTTCGCCCAACTCGGGTGGCGCAGACGTGCCGTTCTTCGGCATGTCTGCGCCCCTCTGGCGCCAAAGCGGCGCATACATCCCGACCACAAGCGTCGGGACGTGTGCGCTACCCGCGGTCTTGATGTGTCAGAGTCCGGCAAAACGCGCAGCTTCGCTCTGCGCCAGCCGGCCTTATCCGACGAAGAGGCGCATACCTAAGGAGCAATGTATGCGCAACCCGGGCGGCGGGCAGCCTTATGCTTCCTCAGGCGCCAGGCGGTCAGAAGCGGGATTGCCTTTCTGCGGCTGGGCGAAAGCCCGCCAGAGTCGGAAGAACTTCAGCGAGCGGCGGGCGTCTTCCTGAATCTGCAGCTTCAGGATGGCGGGGTTCTGGAACTTGATCTCATCCCGCAGGCGGTAGAGGAACTCGATTTCCATGTCCGGCTGCTCGATCTCGCCGCCCGGGAAATCCAGGAGAAAGGTCTCGACGGTAAGATTCTGATTATCACCGAACGTGGGCTTATGTCCGACATTAGTAACGGAATCGTAAAGCCGCTCGCCGAGCCGCGTGCGAGTGACGTACACTCCCGTCTTGGGCAGTTGTTCCTCAACAGGAGCGAGGTTAAGAGTGGGGACAGTATGCTTGCGGCCGACCCCCATGCCGGCCACAATCGGTCCATAGACAGAGAAGGGCCTGCCCAGCAGCCGGTTGGCCACCTGAACCTTGCCCTCGACGAGCAATTCCCGGACGCGCGTGCTGGAAACCCGCTGGCCGCGCACTTCGAGCAGGGGCAGCACTTCCACTTCAAAGCCTTCCTGGCGGCCCAACTCCTCCAGGATCTCCACGTCTCCCGCTTGACGATACCCAAAGCGAAAATTCGGCCCTACGTGAACGGACACCGTGTGCAGCGGCCCGACGAGAATATTGCGCACGAATTCCAAGGGCGAAAGGTGAGCCAGTTCGCGATTGAAGGGAAGCACCACCAGCAGGTCGATGCCGCTTTGAGCGATCAGCCGGGCCTTTCTCGAGAAAGGCGTGAGGAGCTTCGGCGCCCGGGCCGGGGCAAGAAACTTGATGGGATGCGGCTCGAAAGTGATCGCGGCGGAGATCGCGCCTCGAGGGCGCGCAACCTCGACCACACGGTCCAGGAGCTTCAAATGCGCCAGGTGGACTCCATCGAAGTTGCCGACCGTCAGCGCGCAGGAAGAAGGCGCGGGCTGGAATTCGCCGAGATTGTGAATGACGCGCATAGCGAGTCGATAGTCGAGAGTCGAAAGTCGAGAGGCAATCTTCGAAAGTGCGTCACGGGGAGCTCAACATCTCTTCCACTTTCGACTTCCGACTCTTGACTCTCAACTTCCTAGATCTCCACCTGCAACCCATCGTACGCTAGTCGCACGTGCGACGGAAGACGGGCGTTGGTTTCCTCGTGGCCCAATTCGTGGGCAATGTGGGTGCAGTAACCTCGAGGAACCTTTAGCCGCTCCATCACGCTCAGGGCCTGCTCAACCGTCAAATGAGTGGGATGGGGACGAGGACGCAGGGCATCGAGAATCAGCACCTCGAGGCCTTCGAGCAGCGGATAGCTCGGTTCAGGGATTTCGCTGACATCGGTCACGTAAGCCACACCGTTGATGCGAAATCCCAAGATCGGCAAATTGCCATGCAGCACGGGTACCGGAATGATCTTGAGGCCTTCCACTTCAAAGGGTCCATCGATGACGTGAGGATCCAGCCGGGCGATTCCGCCATAGGGGTAGTCGCCGTCAAAAATGTACTTGAAGGTGCGGTGGATTTCCTTCATGCAATACGGCTCAGCGTAAATCGGAATCGGCTTCTGCTGGCGGAAGTAAAAGGAACGGACGTCATCCAGCCCTAAGATGTGATCGGCGTGGGAGTGGGTGAAGAGAACTGCGTCCAGGCGTTCCAGGTTCTCACGCAGAGCTTGCGCGCGGAAGTCCGGCGTCGTATCAATTACCAAGACGCGGCCGCCGAACTCGACCAGCAGCGAAGGCCGTGTCCGCTGATCGTGCGGGTCGCGAGAAGTGCAAACCCTGCAATGGCAGGCGAGAGTTGGAACCCCGGTGGAAGTCCCCGTCCCCAAAAAGGTCAATCTCATTTGCTCTTATGCGTTTGTCGTTTTTGCATCTCGACGAAGCTCATACGCAGTTCGTAAAGCACGTCCTCGAGCAGTCGAGATTCAGGGGCGGTGAGATTGCCTTGGGTCTTTTGCTGTAACACTTCCAGCAAATCGAGAGTGCGCTTGGCGTTGGGCATGTCGGCAGGAATGTGCTCTCCGGACGGCCCAGCTATTAACCCCATTTGAAACATGGCGGTGGTGCTAAGGTAAGAAACCAGCGTTTCAAACCCGGACGAATCCTCTTCAAAGGGGCCGCGGGGCTCGCTGGCCACCTCACGCGGTACGCTCCGACTAGTTTCCCGCGTGGCCTCTGCGTCCTTTTCTTCTGCGCCAACATCCTCTTTTCTGGAGCCGTCGGCGGCAAATGGCCGGCGGTCAACCACTCTGAACCCCGACGAGCTGTCTTCCCCTTTGGCCATGGCACTCCTCCCTGCTCCGCCGTCCGCGTCTCGCCACCCTTGCAATCGTCCGCCGAAATTCAAGTCTACCAGCAATCTTTCGGACCAACAAGGCGCGGAATGGTCATCGAGTAGAGAAGCGGGGGGCGGACGCCGTAAGCGGACTCCCGCCCAAGTGCGCCTCGCTTGTGGAGTGCCGAAGCAGCCAATCGGCGAGGAGAAAATCTTCGCGCCTTCTCTTCGCATTCCGCGGCCGACCGTTCGGCTTTGGGAACTTCACCAGGCGGGATTTCATTTCTGAGATCCAAGGCCGCACACACCAGTTCCAGACAGTACCCCCGCGAGCGCTCCGTCCCCGCCATCCGCGCCGCCACGAAGAGCGCCCTCTCCACCGTTTGCACGCCAATCCGGTTGTTAATCTCGGTCACCCCGGCGGGAAATATGGGCAGTTGCATCTGTGGCATGCCTCTCTCTTACCCCAACGCCGCCTTCTCGGCAACCCCTTTCAGGATCATTCTGTTTTCATTGGACGATCAGGATCTACTGGGCGAGATCAGGTGGTCTGACCTCGGGCTTGCAGCAGCTCGCGTAGTACGCCCGGTGGGTAATACAAGGCGCTCGTCGCAACCCACGAGAACAAAAGCGGATATCGCTCGCTTGGGCAGTTTCACAGTAAACTACCCTAGCTGCAGCGCTGCGGAGAGGTTACTATTCTCGGTTCCGTTCACGGGTCTGTCTAATGAATAAACTGCAGTAGCTATGCGCGGCGCGCTACCCAGGCGCGAGTCACATAGGTTGTCTCGATTGCCGTCATACCCGCAGTCCGCTTCTCGACAAAGGCCAAGAATTGCTGGAAGAGTTCCGCACCCATCTGCACCTGGATATCGTTTACCGAGCGCCACGCGCCGATGTACTGCTCCGGCGTTTGACGCTGGGAATGCCGGCCCTCCAGGTACAGCACCGCGGCGAATTGTGGCTTAGCGCTCAGCAGATCAGTCAGTCGCTCGGTGATGCCGGAGCGACCGGAGGAAACGCGCCGAAGGTCAGGCTTGAGACGCGTGATCTGCGACTCGATTTCGACCAGGAGCGGGTTTGCCTCGATCAAGCGTGGATTCCACAGGGCCGCGAAAACGCCGCCCGGGCGCAGGATGCGGTGGAACTCATCGCAGGCTTGGTCAAAATCGGCCCAGTGGAACGAAGAGGCCATGCTGACAAGATCGGCACAACCGTCCGGCAGTCCCGTCGCCTCGGCCGAACCCTTGCGCCAGACAATATCGCTGCCGCGCGAGGTCTCGATTCCTTGCGTGCGCATGTCGTCATTGGGCTCCACAGCGATGACCGAATGCAGTCCGCGGGCCGCGAGCGCGCGCGCCCAAATACCCGTACCCGCCCCGACGTCAACGGCATCAATCGAGGCCGCATCGCGTCCCACATAACCAAGGATCGTGGTCGCAACCTGCGGCGCATACCCGGGCCGGAACTTGGCATAGTCGCCGGCCAACCCCGTAAAATCTCCGTGTTTCATCGTAGCCTACCCCTACCGAACGTCTTCAAGAACCAGCTCACCCTCCCTTACCATATCCTGATACAGCGCCACGTCTTCCGGATTGTCGATTTCGCCCCATTGGCCATCGGCGCCGAAAGTTCCGATGGGGAGGCTGGCATCGGCCAGCAGACGGCGCAGCAATCCGGTCACATCGAGGCGATTACGGGTGGCCTCGTCGAGCGTGCTTAGGAGCGTCTCGACGACCTCCCAAGCCGGCGGCGTAAATTTGAAGAGGCCCATATATTGCCCCTGGATCTCTTCGATCCGGGTCGTCTTGCCGCCTATCTCCAGCAATTGGCCCGCGGCATTGATGCGGAAAGTTTCCGCGTCGGCCAAAGGCTCGGTGAAACGGCGTGTCCACAGGCGGCGCCACGCCCGGTCGTAAGTAATCACCAACTGGCCGGGGGCACCTGCCAGGCCGCGCACCAACTCGCTGCGGTAAAAGATATCGCCATAGCTGACGATCACCGGCCCCTCATGCAGCCAAGGCCGGGCAGCGGCGAGCGACGCCACCATATTGGTCTCGGCCCATCTTTCGTTGGCAAAATAGGAGAGGCCGGGAAAATCGATCATCTCCGCGCGGTAGCCGCGCACAATCCCAATCTCGTCAACCCCACCGCGCCGGAGCGCCGCGATTTGTCGCTCGATCAAAGGCCTGCCTTCCAACTTGACCAGGCATTTGGGGCGATCGCCGCCTAAATGCCTCAGGCGGCTACCGCGACCGGCGGCGAGAATAACGGCGCGAATCATTCAACCCCGAAGACCCGGCGGAATAAGGCAACGTCGGCAGGCGCGGACGGCTTCGAACGCTCCGGATGCCACATGATGCCGGTGAGGGGGCCGAACGAATGGCGAATCGCTTTGACGACGCCGTCGGCGGCCATCCCCCACACCTCGAGGGGCGGACGCGAATCGAGGGCGGCATAGTGATGATAACTGTTGACTTCTCTTAGCTCGCCTTCCACCCGGATAACCAGGCGGTCCGTCACATGTCCTTCCACGCGTCGCAAAGCAACCCCGAATCGTTGCTGAATCACCTGCATGCCGCGACATACTCCCAGCACCGCTCGCAGGCCGCCAGAAACTTCGTCCAGGCTTGGTCCAGGCAGTCACGGCGCTCGCCATACGCCGGAATTACCGATACCCGTTGGGTGACAGCCACAAATTTCATGCGATGATCAAGACTTTCTGGTTCGAGCAATCGAGACAGAGCTTGCGCGCCATCTGCCATCGGCGGTACAGCTCTTCGCCGGCCCCGATGACCGCAGGTATGCCAAGCTCGCCGGCCCGGATCGCCATGTGCGAATTGGCGCCGCCGAACTGGGTGATGAATCCGCTGATACCCCGGCTGAAGATCCAGTCGAAACCGGGATCCGCGCTGGGCACGAACAGAATCCGGCCGGCGAAGGTCTCCGGCGGCTCGTCGACGGAGGCGACCGGAGCGGTGACGCTTTTGTGGGTAACGAAATTTGGCCGGCTGGGCGGAAGGTGAAAAGCAATGGCCTCATCGGGCGACACGATGACAGGTGGAAGCACAAGATACCGTGTGAGCCCATGAAGTTCCCTGCCCTGCGCTACGCTCTCCCCCAATACCTCGCGCACCGACCCGCTCTCGCTATGGAGCTTACGAATCGCTTGGCAGTCTAGAAATGCACAATCCTCGGCGGAGAGACCGTGTTCTTCGCCCAACTGCTTGACGAGCGTCAGAGCGTCGCTGAGGCTTCGCGTGAACACGAACTTGGCGTATTCGCGGCCCTCAATGCCCGCCTTGATGAACTCGAGCAGGCTCATGGCGTCGATGTCGAGTTCATGTTCCTTAAGCAGCTTTTCGATCTGGCGCAGTTGCTCGATGGAGAGCGCGAAGCGCGGGATGGAGAGCGCGAAGCGCGGCGGCGGGGAGGCGGGCCGCCGGGGGCTCGACCAGTCGAAATAGAGGTCCGGTGCTTCGTCGTAGCGTGGCGAGAGGATATCGTAGGTCCCCGGACGTAGATGGCCGTAGCGCGCCAGGAACTCGGTCTTGGAAAGTCCCGCAAAATCTCGCCCAATGCGCGACCCGATCGCATCCACGCTCGCCATGAACGTCGCCTTCTCGTCCGCGGTGAGAACCCCCACCTCCACCAGGGATTGCAGCATCTGGACGGCGATGAACCCCGCCCGCGCCAGACCGGCGAAGGGCAGCGTGCCGTATCGCTTGCAGTCCTCCAGCAGCCAATAAATGCGGCTGATCTTGTCGATCCGCGCGTCCCAAATGACCGGCAAGCGCTGCGCCAAGCGGTCGATCTTCTCGCGATCGCGCCGCCACAGCGCGGTTTC
>JBELAJ010000184.1:0-14688 GCA_049508935.1 Terriglobia bacterium
GACTTTCGCGGCATCGCGCAATTGGATTTCGTCGACTACTCGATCGGCAACTGGGAATGCAAGTGCGGCAGCCTCAAGGGACTCCACCACTTGCGCAGCACGTGCCGGAATTGCGGCCACACGGTTATCACCGATCCCTTCAAAGTGGGAGATGTACTCTGCACACGTTGCGGCACGTTCAATAAGAACGTGGTGACCTTCTGCAACAAGTGCGGTGACCCTGTCGCTCTCCAGCTCAAATATGACGTCACCGAGTGCCAGGAGCGCGGCATGACGTTCGCCGCCCCACTCAAGGTCACTATTCGTCTCACCCTCTACGACAAGGACAGCGACACCGGCCACAAAAGTATCCGGGACATCAAGGAACAAGAGGTCTACTTCGGCGAAATCCCCTTGATGACCGAGAACGGCACCTTCATCATCAACGGCACGGAACGTGTCATCGTGAGCCAGCTTCATCGGTCGCCCGGCGTGTTCTTCGAAGCCACGCCACAACGCACGTATTTCCTGGGCAAAGTTATTCCGTACCGCGGCTCTTGGGTGGAGTTCGAGTACGACACCAAGAACATCCTGTACGTTCGCATCGACCGCAAGCGGAAATTCCTGGCCACGATTTTCCTGCGCGCTCTGGGTTTGAAGAACGATTCCGAGATCATCAAGGCGTTCTACTCAGTTGAAAAGCTTCTGCTGAAGGAGCGGAAGCTCTTCCTGGAAGTTTCTCCGGGATTGATTGGAATTAAGCTCTCGAAGAACGTTGAGCATCCGCGGACCCACGAGGTGGTTGTCAACGCGGGCAGGAAGGTCTCCGAATCGGTTTATAAAGAGATTCAAAAGGCCAAAATCCCGCAACTCGAAGTGATTGCTCAGGATTTGGAAGGCGCCTTCGCCGCCTCCGACGTCGTGAATCCGGCGACGGGAGAAGTGATGCTCGAGGCGAACAACGAGCTTACTTCCAGCGCCCTGAATTCCATTCAGGAGGCCGGCCTTACGGATATTCAGGTGTTCTTCCCGGAGCGCGACGAAACCGGAGTGGTTATCAGCCAGACGTTGCGGCGCGATACCTTGAAGACGCCCCAGGAAGCTCTCATCGAGATGTATCGCAAGATGCGACCTGGAGATCCCCCCACCCTCGATACGGCCACCGCACTCTTCAACGGCATGTTCTTTGACCCGCGCAAGTATGACTTCTCGCGCGTGGGCCGCCTGAAGTTCAACATTAAGCTGGGCTACTTCACCAAACTCAGGAACCGCATCAGCGACAAGGCCACCGAACTGGAGCTCGAGGACGCCCGCAATTTCCCTTCCGCCAACTTCTACGTCGTGGTTGACCAGGAGAAGCTGTTCGTCGGCAAGCGGGAAGCCAACATCTGCTCGGAGGTCGTCAGGGCTTGCGAAGGCACGATGGCCACGGAGCATTCCGAACATACGCCCATTCAACTTCCGCTCGATAAGCGCACCCTGGAGCCGGAGGACTTCTACGCCGTCATCCGTTACCTGCTCAAGCTGCACAAGAACATCGGCGGCAATTTCACAGTGGATGACATCGATCACCTGGGTAACCGCCGCGTCCGCGCGGTGGGGGAGTTGCTCGAGAACCAGTTCCGCCTGGGCCTGGTTCGCATGGAGCGGGCGATCAAAGAGAAGATGTCGGTTTATCAGGAAATGTCCACCGCCATGCCCCATGATTTGATCAACGCCAAGCCGGTCATGGCGGCCATCCGGGAATTCTTCGGTTCGTCTCAACTTTCCCAGTTCATGGACCAGACAAACCCGCTCTCGGAAATTACTCACAAGCGGCGCCTGTCGGCTCTGGGACCCGGCGGCCTCTCGCGCGAACGGGCCGGATTCGAGGTCCGCGACGTGCATCCCACACACTATGGCCGCATCTGCCCCATCGAGACGCCGGAAGGCCCCAACATCGGCCTTATTTCCTCGCTGTCCTGTTACGCGCGCATCAACGAGCACGGTTTCATTGAGAGCCCTTACCGCAAAGTGCGTGGCGGCAGGATTGTGGATTACGTCACCATCACGCACTCGGGCGACAGTTCCTGGCGCGTGGGCGAGCACGTCGAGGTGGGCGAGGTTGAGAAGGCGAACGAAGAACTTGCCGAGAGGAAACGCAAGCTGGTCGAGCACGAGCCTTTTTCTTTTTACCTCTCCGCCTGGGAGGAGGACCAGCACATCATCGCTCAAGCCAACGTGCCGGTGGATGATAAGGGCCGCATTGTTCAGGAACTGGTCAATGCCCGGCAGGCCGGCAACTTCGTGTTGAAGCGGCGCGACGAAATCGATTACATCGACGTCAGCCCCAAGCAACTGGTGAGCGTTGCTGCGTCGCTCATTCCTTTCCTCGAGAACGACGACGCAAACCGCGCCCTCATGGGCTCCAACATGCAGCGCCAGTCCGTTCCACTGCTGCGCGCACAGGCTCCTTTGATCGGCACGGGCATGGAGGAAGTCACGGCCCGCGATTCCGGCGCGGTAGTGATCTGCAAACGCAATGGCACCGTGGACAGCGTGGATAGCGAGCGCATCATCGTGCGCGTGGAAGGCGACGGACATAGCGGCCAGTTCTCCCGCGAAGTCGGCGCCGACATCTACCAGTTGACCAAGTTCCGCCGCTCCAACCAGAACACCTGCATCAACCAGAAGCCGGCGGTCTCCAAAGGCCAGCACGTGCTGGCGGGGCAGGTTCTTGCCGACGGCCCCTGCACGGACCACGGCGAACTGGCCCTGGGTCGCAACGTGCTTGTGGCCTTCATGCCCTGGCGCGGCTACAACTTTGAAGACGCCATCCTGGTCAGCGAGAAGCTTGTGAAAGAGGACTCCTACACTTCCATCCACATCGAGGAATTCGAAATCGAGTCTCGCGACACCAAGCTGGGGCCGGAAGAGATCACCCGCGACATTCCGAATGTCTCGGAATCCTTGCTGAAGGACCTGGACGAGAGCGGCATCATCCGCATTGGGGCTTATGTCAAGCCCGGCGATATTCTGGTCGGTAAAGTAACCCCGAAGGGTGAAACTCAACTCACTCCCGAGGAAAAGTTGCTGCGCGCCATCTTCGGCGAAAAGGCCGGCGACGTTCGTGATGCTTCGCTGACGTGCCCTCCGGGAATCGAAGGCATCGTGGTGGACGTTAAGATCTTCTCGCGCAAGGGCGCCGAGAAGGACGAGCGGGCCCGGACCATTGAATCTGCCCAGGTGACTCGTCTCGAGAAGAACCTGAACGATGAAATCCGCATCCTTCAGGACGAGCGTCTGAAGCGGCTCTGCGCCCTGCTCGAGGGGGAAAAGCTGCTGGCAGACTTGCATGACGAAAAAACCAATAAACGTCTCCTGGTCAAAGGCACAGAGCTTGACCGGGATGTTCTGTCGCGCCTCTCAACGCACAACTTGAAGCGCATCAGGATCGCCAAGAAAGACCCCACCCTCATGGAGAGGATCGACGAGGTCGAGGAGATGACCTCGCGGCAGATCGACATCCTGAGGAAGATTACGGATGAACGGATTCAAAAGCTCAAGAAAGGCGATGAGCTTCCTCCGGGAGTCATCAAGCTGGTGAAGGTGTTCATCGCCATGAAGCGTAAACTTTCGGTCGGCGATAAGATGGCCGGACGCCACGGAAACAAGGGCGTGATTGCACGCATCCTCCCCGAAGAAGACATGCCCTATATGCCCGACGGTACACCCGTGGAAGTGGTGTTGAACCCGCTCGGCGTTCCCTCCCGTATGAATGTGGGACAGATTCTTGAAACTCACCTGGGATGGGCCGCCAAAGAGTTGGGGACCAAAGTGCGCCAGTTGGTCTCGACAGAATCCAATGCGGAGGTGGTCCGCAAAGAGCTCAAGGCCATGTTTCGCAACAACGCTACCACCAAGGTCGTGGATGGCCTGGATGACGAACAGGTGCTCGCGTTCGGCCGCGTCTTCGCGGATGGCATTCCTTTCTCGACCCCGGTCTTCGACGGCGCGACCGAAAAGGAAATCAAAGGGTACCTGGAAAAGGCCGGACTGCCCACTTCCGGGAAGATCAAGCTCTATGACGGCATGACGGGCGAGCCGTTCGAACAACCGGTCACGGTGGGTTACATCTACATGCTGAAGCTATCGCACCTGGTGGACGACAAGATTCACGCCCGCTCCATCGGCCCATACTCGCTCATCACCCAGCAACCTCTCGGCGGCAAAGCGCAGTTCGGTGGACAGCGCTTTGGCGAAATGGAAGTTTGGGCGCTCGAGGCTTACGGCGCGGCTCATATTCTTCAGGAGTTACTGACTGCTAAGTCCGACGACGTATACGGCCGCGCCAAGATCTACGAAGCCATTGTCAAGGGTGAGGCGGCCATCGAGCCCGGCATCCCGGAGTCGTTCAACGTGCTGGTCCGGGAACTCCAAAGCCTCTGCCTGGATGTGGAGTTGATCAAGAAACCGAAAGAACTCGCGCCGCTGCCGGTTCACGGGGAGTAATGCCGAAAATCGAAATTCGAAAATCGATTTTCGAATTTCGATCCTGAAGCTGGACGGCAAAGGAGGCAACATTGTTCCGAAGCAGCCCTTATGATCGAGTTAGTTTAATCGGAGAGTTCGACGCTATTCGCATTAGTCTGGCTTCACCCGAGAAGATTCGTTCCTGGTCTCATGGTGAAGTGACCAAGCCTGAAACCATTAATTACCGGACCTTCAAACCGGAACGCGATGGACTTTTCTGCGCCAAGATTTTCGGTCCGGTCACCGACTGGGAGTGCCTGTGCGGAAAGTACAAGCGCATGAAGCACCGGGGCGTGATTTGCGACAAGTGCGGCGTCGAGGTAACGCTTTCCAAGGTACGGCGCGAACGCATGGGACACATTGAGCTCGCAGCTCCTTGCTCCCATGTCTGGTTTTTCAAAGGCCTGCCCAGCCGTATCGGACACCTGCTCGATATCTCTCTCCGGGATCTGGAAGCCATTCTGTATTTCGAGAAGTACGTCGTGGTCGACCCCGGCGAAGCTCCTCTGACTGAAAAGGAGTTACTGACGGAAGAGCGCTATCGCCAGCTTCAGCAGGAATTCCCCGGCAAGTTTCGCGCCGGGATGGGAGCCGAGGCCATCAAAGAGCTCTTGAAGCAAGTGGATATTGAGGCGCTCACGGAGGAGTTGCGCGAGCGCATGAAGAACGACCCCTCCCAGCAGAAGCGCGTCAAGTACGCCAAGCGGCTGAAGGTTCTCGAAGCGTTCCGCAAGTCCGGCAATAAACCGGAGTGGATGATCCTGGATGTGATTCCCGTGATCCCGCCGGAACTGCGCCCCCTGGTGCCCCTGGATGGCGGCCGATTCGCCACTTCGGACCTCAACGACCTGTACCGCCGGGTGATCAACCGCAACAACCGACTGAAGAAGTTGATGGAACTGCATGCCCCGGACGTTATCGTGCGGAACGAAAAGCGTATGCTCCAGGAAGCGGTGGATGCTCTCTTCGACAACGGCCGCCGCGGCCGCGTGCTGCGTGGCGCCAACAACCGCCCGCTGAAATCGCTTTCTGACACGCTGAAAGGCAAGCAAGGCCGTTTCCGCCAGAACCTGCTGGGCAAGCGCGTCGACTACTCCGGCCGCTCCGTCATTGTGGTGGGCCCGGAACAGAAACTGCATCAGTGCGGTCTGCCCAAGAAGATGGCGCTCGAGCTGTTCAAGCCTTTCATCTACCACCGGCTTGAGCAGGCTGGGCACTGCACCACCATCAAGGCCGCCAAGGAAATGGTTGAGCGCCAGGAGCCGGTCGTGTGGGACATCCTCGAGGAAGTCATCAAGGACCACCCCGTGCTGCTCAACCGTGCTCCCACGCTTCACCGCTTGGGTATTCAGGCTTTCTCTCCTCTGCTGGTGGAAGGCAAGGCCATCAAAATTCACCCCTTGGTTTGCACAGCGTTCAACGCGGACTTCGACGGCGACCAGATGGCCGTTCATATTCCGCTCTCGCCCGAAGCGCAAATCGAGGCTTCGGTACTCATGCTGTCTTCGTACAACATCCTTTCTCCGGCCAACGGTCAGCCGCTGGCGGTGCCCACGCAGGATATTGTTCTGGGCATCTATTACCTGACGAAGGAGAAGCGCGGCGCTAAAGGTGAAGACCGTGCTTTTGCTAATTCTGAAGAGGTCGTACTGGCCCTCGAAGCGGGAGAAGTGGAGAGCCTCACGCCCATCCGCCTGCGTTTCACCGGGCGCGTGATAGACCTCGCCACCGCTTACGACGACCAGGACGTGCTCCACGCCGAGCCCATCACGGTGAAGAACCAATTCATCAACACCACCGTGGGACGAGTAATCTTCAACGACCACCTGCCCAGCGGTATGCCCTTCGTCAACGGCCTGCTCCGCAAGAAAGGCCTGGGCGCGCTGGTCAACTATTGCTACCTGCGCTTTGGCCTCGAGACCACCGTGCAGATGCTGGACGAAGTCAAGACCCTCGGCTTCCTCTACGCCACCAAGGCCGGGATCTCGATTGGCATTGACGACCTCGTGGTGCCGATGAGCAAGGCCAAGCTGGTGAGCGACGCCGAGCAGGAAGTGATCGACGTCGAAAAGCAGTACCAGGAAGGCGCCATTACCCACGGTGAGCGCTACAACAAGGTGATCGCCATCTGGTCGAACGTCACCGACCACGTCGCGGACGAGATGTTCCAGACGATGGAAGCCCAGGATAAATCCGGCGAGATGAACCCCATTTACATCATGGCGGATTCCGGCGCGCGCGGTTCGAAGCAGCAGATTCGGCAACTTTCCGGCATGCGCGGCTTGATGGCCAAGCCTTCGGGCGAAATCATCGAGACGCCGATCACCGCGAACTTTCGCGAAGGCCTCAACGTGCTGCAATACTTCATCTCAACTCACGGCGCGCGCAAAGGCCTGGCGGACACGGCGCTTAAGACTGCCGACTCCGGTTACCTCACTCGCCGCCTGGTGGACGTGGCGCAGGACGTGATCATTTCGGAATTCGACTGCGGCACCCTGGACGGCATTTACGTTGAGCCCATCGTCGAGGCCGGCGAGGTGGTCGAGCCACTGCGCGACCGCATCGTGGGCCGCGTGGTGCTTGAGCAGATTAAAGACTACGAAGGTAATGTCATCGTTGATGTCAACCAGGAAATTAACGAGGACCTGGCCGCTTCCATCCAGGCAGCCGGCATCGAGCGCGTGAAAATTCGCTCCGTGCTCACCTGCGAGTCGCGGCGCGGCGTGTGCGTCCGGTGCTACGGGCGCAACCTGGCTACCGGCAAGGTGGTAGAGATGGGCGAGGCGGTCGGAGTCATCGCCGCGCAGTCCATCGGCGAACCCGGCACGCAGCTCACCATGCGGACGTTCCACATCGGCGGAACCGCCAGCCGTATCAGTGAGCAGACCACACTGGAGGCCAAAAACAACGGCTTCCTGAAGTTTGTGAACCTCCAGACCGTCACCAACCGCGAGGGCAACTTCGTAGCCATGAATCGCAATGGCGCGGTGGTGGTGGTGGACGACAAGGGCCATGAACGCGAGCGCTACTCGGTGGTTTACGGCGCCCGGATCAAATACTCGGACGGCGCGCCGGTCAAGCAGGGCAATATTCTGGTGGAGTGGGATCCTTACACGTTCTCGATTTTGACGGAAGTCGCCGGAACGGTTCAGTTCAAAGATCTCGAGGTTGGAACTACTCTCCAGGAGCAAGTGGACGAAGTCACCGGTCTGTCGCAGTGGGTGGTCACGGAGGCGCCGGAGGAGCAGTATCAACCCCGGCTGGTAATAAAGCCTGGTGGCGAGGGCACCTCTAAAGCGGGGTCAAAGAAATACCTCATGCCCTCGCGCGCTCACTTGATGGTTGAGGACGGCGCTCAGGTTAGCGCCGGCGACGTATTGGCCAAGATCCCGCGTGAGACCACCAAGACCAAAGACATCACGGGAGGTCTGCCGCGCGTCGTGGAATTGTTCGAAGCTCGCAAGCCCCATGAGCCGGCGGTCATTACGGAAGTCGATGGAGTAGTAAAGTATGGCGATATCGTCAAAGGCCAGCGCAAGATCGTGGTCGCGCCGGATCGCGGAGAAGTCAAAGAGTACCTGCTGCCGCGCGGCGTCCACGTCTCCGTTCAAGAGGGCGAGCGGGTGAAGGCCGGCGAGCCCCTCATGGACGGGCCGCGTAATCCGCACGATATCCTGGCGGTGCTCGGCGAAAAAGAGCTGCAGAAGTATCTTGTCGACGAGATCCAGGAAGTCTACCGTTTGCAGGGCGTCAACATTAACGACAAACACATTGAAGTCATCGTCCGGCAGATGATGCGCTGGGTGAAAGTCGAGGATGTCGGCGATACGGAATTCCTCCTCGACGAGCAGGTGGATAAGTTCAGATTCAGGGAAGAAAACGATCGGGCCAAGACGGCGGACGGCAAGCCTGCTACCGGCAGACCGCTGCTCCTCGGCATCACCAAGGCTTCACTGGCCACCGAGTCCTTCATCTCGGCAGCGTCCTTCCAGGAAACCACCCGCGTGCTCACCGAAGCCTCGATTCGCGGCGCGGTGGACCACCTGCGTGGACTCAAGGAGAACGTGATCATGGGCCGCTTGATCCCGGCCGGCACGGGCCTCGAGTTTTATCGCAACTTCCGGCTGCTGAGCGAGGCCGCGCCGCCTCGGACGGAAGAGGAAGTGCCCGCGGAAGCCACGATTCCCGCCGCGGCGACTCCTGCGGCGGGCGTTCCGCTCGACCTTCCTGACGAGGATGCAGCGCGAACCGTGTAATTGACGATTGTCGATGATCGATTGTCGATTGGTTGGCGCGGACCCCTCGCTTCCGGGGTCCGCGCCTTTTCTTAATTTTGGACTCATGATTGCCGGTTGATCGTGAATCTGAAATCTTGAATCTCAAATCTTGAATCTGAAATACCAGTTCCTCATTCCTTGATCGCCGAGTACGCCAGCCGGATGACTCTAGCGTTAACGTTGATATCGCCGGTAGGATGAAGCTGGGCCATAACCACGGCGATCATATCTTCCTTGGGATCGATGACGAAGTCGGTATAGTAGAAACCGCCCCAGTAAAACCCGCCCACGGAGCCCAGTTCGGTCAAATACCTGGGCTCGCTATTGACACCGAAGCCCAAGCCGTAACCCATGCCATCGACTTTTCCCTGCACGTGGTCGATCGTCATCAGCTCGACGGATTTGCGGCTGAGCAACCGCACACCGTTAAGCTTGCCGTTGTTCAGCATCATCTGGCAGAAGCGGTAATAGTCCTCCGTCGTCGAGCAAAGCCCGCCGCCGCCCGAAAAATAGGTGCGCGGCCCGCGATAGGGATAATCGGACGAGTAGGAAAAATCGCCTTCTTTCATCACCTTTCCTTCTGGGATCACCTCGATCCCTTTATCAGGATAATAAGCATACGCGGCGGCGAGGCGAGAGACCTTATCGGGCGGCAGGAAGAAGTAGGTATCCTTCATCCCCAGCGGTTTGAAAACTCGCTCCTCCAGGAAGCTGTCGAATGGCATTCCGGAGACTCGCTCCACTAGGTAACCCAGCACATCATCCGACAAGCTGTATTCCCACTGGTCGCCGGGCTGGAACAGCAGCGGAAGCGAAGCCAGCTTCTTGATGGAATCGCCTGTCGAACCTTCCTGCTGAAGGAGGCCGGTGCCGAGGCCCGCGGCGTTGTAGGCCTTGCCCAAGCGCGCATTCCAGGGATAAGTGAGGCCGGAGGTGTGCGTCAGCAAATCAAAGATCGTGATGGGGCGCTTGGCATCGACGAGCGCGCCCGGCGGAGAAGTCTTGTCCTGCGGGACTGGCGGGTCCAGCACTTTCATGTTCTTGAACTCCGGTATGAAGTCGGAAACCGGCTCATTCAGCAGGAAGCGCCCTTCTTCATAGAGGATCATCACCGCCACGCTGGTAATCGGCTTACTCATCGAGCAAATGCGAAAAATGTTGTCGGTGCGCATGGGCTTCTTCGCCTCGCGGTCGGCCATGCCGAACGCCTTGAAATACGCGATCTTGCCGTGCCGCGCAACAAGAGCCACCGCGCCCGCGATTCGCCCATCATTGATGCTCTTCTCGATAGCGCCGTCGATGTGCTCGAGACGCGCCGAGGAAAGGCCCGCATCTTCTGGGGAGGCGGCGCCGCTCGCCTGCTGAAAAGCACTCGTAGCTCCTGTCTTTCGGAGCCCATTCGCCGCCAACCTGAGCGGGGCGAAGGACCGTGCTGTGGGCGTCCTAGTCGAGGATGACTCAGTCACCGGGACTGTCGGAGGATTCGAAGGCGCTTGCGAAGGAGAGATGACAAGCCAAGACAGTGCCAAGAACGCAAGGACGTACAACCCGCACCGGACTTTCCTCATGTTGCCTCCTGTTGAAGCGAGTTTGCCTGATTAATTCGATCTCGAATTGCAGAGTATAACCTCGAGTCTGCCACTTTGGGAAACGCGGCCTTCAACCTCTAACGGGCATGAATCTCTATGTAGTCGAGAGGGGCACGTTCCGCTCCATCGGGAATACCTTCAATGCGAATCTCATCGCCCGGGTGGAGTGTCAGGCCGGTGATGCGGCGCCGAGTGGAAGAGTCACCGCCCGGTTTCGTCGCCGGCAAATGGTCGCCGGCGCTCCATTCGTCCACCTTCTTGTTGCCCACGAAAACCCGGAATTTGGACTCTCCATTGTTCTGGTCGAAATACTCGACATCGAGATCATACAAGCCCGCCGCCCGCTCGAATCGGAACGTGGCCTGGCAGGGTTGCGCCTGCCCTTCGCACACGATGGCTCTGCCGCCGGAGGCGTTTTCCGGAGAAGTAACGTCTAAAGGCGTGTAGCCTTGCAGTTGCATCGCCTCAGCCTCAATGCGGTCCGGGTAATGTCCGACGCGTCCGTGCATATCAGCTATGCCCGAAATGCGGAAGAACCAATTGCAAACGGCGTCCCGCCAGACGATGGCATGTCCAGCCTGGTAGTCCAGCCGTGCCAGCACCTCCGCATAACGCTCCGCGTCAACGCGCCCTTTCAGCGAACTCCATTGCCGCACCAGATTTTCTGCTCGCGCCGCAGCTTCGTAATGCGAGTCATAAATGTGCTGAATTACCGTCTTTCCGGAATGCAGCCGGTAAGTGTAGGGCACGTGGTGGAAGAACAGAAGCAACTCGTCGGGCGTGCTCTGCACCGACTCGTATAGCTTTGCTACAGACGAAGGGTATTGAGCTGCAAAACCTGTGCCAGTGGCGGCGCTGCGGTCCATGCCGATGCCGTCATGGTTGGCGCGATGCCACTGGCCCCAGCCATTACGCTCTGACGACTCGATTCCAGGACCGTAGTGGCTGCCCAGAATGTCGGTCAGAGTTCCTGCGCCCAGCGGACCCGTATAGCTTTCGTAGATATGCCATGATGCAAGCAGCATTGCCGCGATGGTGCGGACGACGGTCGGGTCATTGCCGAACGTGAGCTTTGTCCATTCCTCTGCGATGTCGCGCGCACTCAGATTGGGATTCCAGGCCAAGCGGCCGAAGCCGTAGAGATTAGCCATGGCGAGAGGGTGGCCGAGCCAGTTCGCGTCCATGCCCACGTTCGCCACGCCCACAAATCCACCCGTGGGACGATGGGAGGTCCGACCCGCCGCGAGGTCTTTAACAGGAGTGCGGCCACCGTCGTCGTGCAGGTCGAAGTCCAGCACCTCTTTCCACATCGACGGAAGAAAACAGAGATGCCGCTGCTGGCCCGTGTATTCCTGCGTGATCTGTAACTCGATTGCCTCATTCGTGCGACGCAATCCCGCAAAGAGTGGTGAAGCCGGCTCTCGTACCTGGAAATCGATCGGCCCATTCTTGATTTGTACGACAGCATTGTCGTCGAATTTCCCGTCGAGCGGGTGGCAGTTGTCGTAAGCCGCCTTGGCGCGGTCGTTTTTCGCATCGCGCCAATCGAGATGATGGTTATAGACAAACGCCCGGTAGAAGACCAGCCCGCCGTGCGGTTCGAGTGCGCGCGCGATCACGTTGGCTGCGTCGGCATGCGTCCGGCCATAGGCCGACGGTCCGAGACGACCCTCCGAATCTGCCTTGACGACGAATCCCCCGAAATCAGGAATCTGCCGGTAGATTTCGTCAGCCTTGCTCTTCCACCACGCCCCCACTCGAGCGTCTACCGGATCAAACGTTTCGAGACCTCCAATCACTTTCGGACTGCTCAGATCGACCGAAATCGAAAGGGCAACGCCCCAAGGACGATACACCTCCGCAACCCGAGCCAGTTGAGGGAGGAAATTGGACTCGAGAATCCGCGGATCCGCATTCACATTGTTGATGGTGCATCCGTTAATGCCGACGGAAGCAAGCAGGCGCGCGTAGTCGGCGGCGCGTTCCAGATCGGCGCGGACGCTGCCATTTTCGAAGAATATGGAGCGGCCTGCGTAGCCTCTTTCGATTGACCCGTTGAGATTGTCCCACTGGTTTACCCAGCGTATCGGCGCGTAAGGCTCCTGGATTTCATTGAGGCTGGTAACACTATCGTGGCGCGCAATCTTGCTGAGCAGTGCGAACACGCCGTACAAGACACCGCCGTCGTTGGGCGCGGCGATGAGGAGACAGGGGAAGCCGTTCAGCGTCACGGCCTTGAGCGCGAAGCCGTCTTTTCTGAGATGCGAAGGGAAGTCAGCCGCCGGAATGAGAGGCTTAAGGGAAGTGAAGGTGCCGAGAACGATCGCACTCTCGTTCGGAACACTCGCCTCGGCTCGCAAAGTTCTGCCGAGCATTCCGCGCACGCCGCGAATCAGTTCCGCTTGCGCCGTTTTGATGATCACGGAATCGCCGAGCGCGACAGCATTGGCAGGCAGCGCGTCGTAGCGCTTGCGAATCGTGGCGTCGATTAGCGCGTAACGAAGCCAGGCAGCGTAACCTGTCTCTGCTAACAAGGGCCCGGGCGCCATGAGCACGCATATAACCAAAAAGAAACGCCTCACGCACTGCCTCCGTAAAAGCACCAAGCCGCAGGGAAAAATCTGCTCTCCTTTGGTAAATCTTACTTCCTGAGGACAAGGTTAGGAAAGCGCAACCTGTCTGCCTTGCGATGCACGAAACCTCGTTCACTTCTTCTCAGCCCTAAATAGAATCTCCGCTCCGTTCGGAAAGCCAAGCCTCGCCAGGATTTATCGGGGTGTTACTGGGTCGCGTCGCGTTGGCATAACGATTGCCTCAGCGATCACCCCATTAGTCCAAGCATGTTTTGGCCGCACCTTTGCATTGCTCTCGGTGTGGGCAAATCGAAAACGCGAAGGAGGTGCTGCATGAAACAAAGAACTCTCTGGCTAGGACTCTTGCTGGTGGCTGCCATGGCGGGGCTCTTAACATTCACCCCCGCCGTGCGTGCGCAATCCCAAAGCCAGCCGCCGACCTCGCAACAGGAGCCCAGCCAGCAGAAAAGCCGCATGTTCGTCGGAGAGGTCGTGAAGGCCCGGAACGGGCAGTATGCTTTGCTGACTGACAAGCAGAAAGGGACCGGGTTCTACTTGGACGACCAGGATAAGGCCAAGCAGTTCGAGAACAAAGACGTGAAAGTGGAGGGCACTCTGGACGTCGCAACAAACACGATACATGTCTCCAACATTATGCCTGCGTGATGACGAACGGATCTCCCGGGGACGGCCCTTGGGATGGCCAGCGTAAAGGCCTGGTCGGAGCTGACCCGGGAGACCGTCGTCACTCTTTTTCTCCTTTCTCAAATTCGACATCCATCGTGCGTAGGGCAAGCGCGGTAGAAGTAGGACTGCGCTATCGGCCGGATTTGCCGAACCACGCTTTAACCGTGACGATCTCGTAAGGATGGACCGTCAGGGTGACTTCCTTACCGTCGCCGGACAGTGCGAGCGGCGCATCCTGCTTCTCCATCAGGTTCACTTGTGCAGCTTGGCTGGCAGCTTTCGGGAAATGGAGGTGGACCGTACCTGGCTTCCCCTCGAATTCGAAGAACCGGAAGACCAGCGCGTCGTTGTCTTCGGCCTTCTTCACGGCTGTCAGTACCACGTTGCCGGGTTCGATCTCAACCAGCGAATGCGAAGCGGGAAGCACGCCCGCATGCGGATTTGTGGCCACTGGCAGAAGAGGGTAGTTCAGCTCGATGCCGCGCCGTTCGGTTTCCGCGGCTTTCCAATCGCCCGCGTGCGGATAAAGGGCATAAGTGAATTCGTGGAAGCCGCGATCGGCATGCGGGTCGGGAGCCGAATCCGGATCGGCGGGGGAGCGCAGCAAGGAGAGGCGGATGACGTTTTCCTTGGCGTCATACCCGTACTTGCTGGCGTTCAATAAACTGAAACCGTGGCTTGTGTCGGAGAGGTCGCCCCAGCGAAACGCCGGCACTTCGAACATGGCCTTCTCTTCGGGAGTGTTCCTGGTGGTCGGCCGCTGGATAGTCCCGTAAGGAATTTCATAAGTGGCGTAATTGCTTTCGACGCTCACCGGGAATGCGACCTTCAGCAGAATATGGTCTTCGTGCCAGTCGGCTTGCATGTTGACGTCGACGCGCGGAACACCCGGGTACATACAGATGTCCTGCACGAAGGTCGAGTTCTGGAATTTCTTTCTCACCCGAATCACCGCGCGCACCGGCGTGTTTTCAACCAACTTCACTTCCTCGGCTTCGTTCAGGTCCCACTTGTGGTCCTCGAAATTGGCGTCGATGTTCCAGGCGTCGTACTCCTTGGGCTTGTCCACGA
>JBELAJ010000185.1:0-14608 GCA_049508935.1 Terriglobia bacterium
TGGTCCGGCCCGTTACAAAGTCAGAGCAACCTGCCCTGGGAACGGACCGCTGCTTTCAACACGCAACTGCCCGGTACACCGAGCAGCGCCTATCTTCCGGACATCACTTTTGCCAATCCCTATCCCGCCAACCTGGTTCAGGGTGAGGCGGCGAATCCTTCCATCTCGGTCATGGATCGAAATGAAGTGAATCCCATATCACAGCAATGGAACCTGACGCTCGAGCGCCAGGTAGGAGACAACTGGTCATTTCGCGCCAGCTACCTCGGCGACCAGGGCCACCACTTGCTGTCTCAATTCGACAATATCGACCGGCCGAACGTTCAGCAACCCAACGTGCCCACGCAGGATCAGCTTCCTTTCCAACCGTGGAGCGCCGTCAACTGGTTTAACTTCCCGGGAACCAGTTCGTTCAATCAACTCCAACTGGAAGCCCAGAAGCGCTTTGCGAATGGGCTCATGCTGCGAGCCGAGTACGACTGGTCTCGCAACCTGACCAACATCAATGCCGATGCCGAGTTGGGCGGGTCTCCGCCACAGAACCCCTGGAATCTGCGGGCGGAATACAGCAACGAAGAGTTTCAGTACCGAGACAAGTTTCTGGTTTACTACGTTTACGAACTGCCGGTGGGACACGGCAAGAAGTGGCTTGGGAACTCGAACAAAATTGTGGATGGCGTGCTGGGCGGCTGGCGAGTTTCCGGTGTCACGCTCTATCACAGCGGCGACGCACTCACGCCCACTTTCGAGAATCCTGGAACCCTGGTCGGATGGTCTGCCTCCCGGCCAGACCGCGTGGCGGGCGCACCGCTTTATGCCGGGCGGCAATCGGGGCATGACACGGTGACGGGCGTCACCTGGTTCAACATTGCGGCTTTCGCTCCTCCCCAACCCTGGCACTATGGCAACGCTTCGCCTTACTCGATGTTCGGCCCCGGCTTCGGCGATTGGGACCTTAGCGCCATGAAGAGCTTCCGAATTCCCGTGGGCGAGGCCACCAAATTGGAATTCAAAGCCGATTTCTTCAACTTGCCGAACCACTATAACCTCGGCGATCCTGACACCGGCATTTTCGATACCCGAGATGGAGGTGCTGTCGACGTCTACTCCGGCAAAATCACTTACGGAGGTCTGCCGCGCCTGGTGCAGGTCGGGCTTCGACTCATATTCTAACGAGCCTCGGCCCGAAGATTGGGCGGAAGAAAGCATCGCCCAGCCGCGGCGCCGGTTTTTTCTCCGTGTTCTCTGTCGCCACGAAGAAGACGCAACACAGAGACCGCTGAGGTCCTCAGTGCTCTCTGTGTTGAAGTCTTGAAGCCACGGAGGACACGGAGAGGTTCGTTCAGGTTGCGGCCGCGGCGTCGATCGGTTTTATTACTTCGAATCACCGCGAGCAAAGCCCGTTGCGGAAGAGAACCCTCACTCCTCTCTTAGAAACCATAGGCTATGAAACAAATACAACTCGTTACCGCCCTCTTTTTGCTCCTGCTTGCGCCTTTGGGAGCATTCGCGGAGCATAATTCTCTATTGCCACGACCGCAGGAGATTCATTACGGCTCTGGAGCGCTTGCGGTGCGAGGTCTCGAAATACACCTGCCTGCCGATGCAGCCCCTGAAGACCGTTTTGCTGCTGACGAACTTTCTTCATCTCTTTCGAAAATAGTAGGAAGCCCGATTTTCTTCTCGGAAGGCGGTTCGACGGGCAAGGCGATGACCTTGCGGCGGAGCGGCGCGGTCGACCCGTTGCCTATGCCAGGTGAGAAGGCCGGGCCTGATTCGCGCGAATCATATTCGATCAAAGTGACCCCCGAGGGCGCCGAGCTTGATGGCCGCTCTTCGGCGGCGGTCTACTACGGTGTCCAGACGCTGGTTCAACTGGTGGAGGGCAGCGGCGCCGAGGCTCGGCTGCCGGAGGTCGAGATTCGCGACTGGCCTTCGCTTCCTTATCGCGGCGTCATGGTGGACACGAGCCACGGCGGCCGACCAACCGAAGCGGAAGTGAAACGCCAGATCGATTTTCTGGCGCGCTGGAAGAACAATCAATACTACTTGTACTCGGAGGCGAGCGTCGAACTGGAAGGATTTCCGATTCTCAGCCCCGACGCGCAGTTCAGCCCTGACGAGATACGCCGCATCGTGGCCTATGCACGCGACCGCCACGTCGATGTGGTCCCCTGCGTGGAATTGTACGGCCATCTCCACGATCTTTTCCGCGTGGAACGCTATGCCGACCTGGCAATTCTGCCGCACGGCAGCGAGTTCGATCCCCGCAATCCGCAGGTCGCCGGGCTGATGAAAAGCTGGGTCGAGCAGCTCACGGCTCTGTTTCCAAGTCAGTTCTTTCATATCGGTTTCGACGAGACACGGGAAGCGCGGGTGGCGGTTGCGCCCGATAAAGACTTGCCCTCCAAGATGTATCAAGACCAGTTTCGTCTCGTCTCCGGCCTCATCCGGCAGCACGGCAAGACGCTGCTGGTATGGAGCGATATGTTCGCCCAGTACCCGAACCTGATTCCGCTCATTCCTGAGGGCACGATCATCGTTCCCTGGGGATACGACCGGACGGTTTATGAACCGTATTGGAAGCCGTTTGAAAATAGCACCCTGCCGAGATTTGTGGCGACGGGCGTAAGCATCTGGGACCAGGTCGCGCCCAACTTCGACCGCTCGTTCGACAACATCGACGCGTTTCTCTCCCGTGGCCGCCAGCACGGAATCACCGGGCTCATGAACACGCTTTGGACGGATGACGTGGCGGTGCTCTTCAGGCCCGCTTATCCGGGGATGGCTTATGGTGCAGCGGCAGCCTGGCAAGCGGGCCCCATGAATCGCCACACTTTCTTCTCCGAATACGCTCGCATCATGTACGGCGAGGCTGCGGCGGCGGAAGCGGCGGCAGGGTTTGTCGCTGCGGACCGCTCCGAAAACGAACTGGCGCTGGCCGTGGACGGCGGGCACCCGGAATATGAAGAGACGTCGCCTTCCTTTTGGGACGACCCGTGCACTTCAGCCCATTTAGCGCGGGCCACGGCGCAGAAAGAACATTTCCACCAGTCGCGGCTGAAAGCGGAAGACGCCATCGAGCATCTCTCGCGCGCCATGCGATTGGGCGCGGATTCCTCAACGCTTTACGATACTCTGATGGAAGCCCGCCTACTCGATTACGTTGGGATGAAAAACGCGTACGCTGCGGAGATGGCGAGCTTCTGGCGCGGACTGGGTGAGCACCCGGAGCCCCGCCAGGTCCACTTTTGGGTCGGCGAGTTTACCTCCCACGACCACAGCCGAATCGAGGACCTCATGGACGCGAGCGGCGACCTCGAGCAAACCTACCGCGCCGCGTGGCTCGACACCTACACTCCCTACCGCCTCGGCACCATCATGGGCAAATGGAACGCCGAATTTCAGTACTGGTGGAAGCTCTCGCGGCGTTTACAGGACGCCGCCGCAAAGTTTCATCAGGGCGATTCTCTGCCCGCACTCGAGTCGTTAAGCCCGGGATATTGAAGAACCGTTCTCGGTGGGTGGTCATCTTCCGCTTTTCAAGTCCTGAACTGCGGCGCGCACTTTGGGGATCAACGCGCTGTAATCCTTCGCCGAAGCCTTGGCGAGGAATTGCTGGTAATAGCTTAGTGCCTGAGTTTTGTCACCCGCCTTGTCATAGAGTACGCCGAGGTTCAATAGGGGTTCAACCTCGCCGGAGTCGAATTCGATAGCCTTCTCGAAGTCGCGCCGGGCGGTTTCGACATCGCCGCGCTGGATGGCCACCAGGCCTAGCCCATTGTATGCGGCGCCGAAATGGTCGTTTTGAACGAGGACCGCCTTGAAGGCCTTCTCCGCTTCATCGACGCGTCCGAGTTGAAGTTGCGCGGTGCCGAGATTGCGCAGGTTGTCGAGGTTGGTGGGATCAGCCTCCCTCGCGCGCGACAAGGCGTCGACGGCCTTATCCAGTTTGTGAAGACGCAAATAGAGTTTACCTAGCCGCGCATGGAAGAGGCCGGTGAAGATGTGCTGCCTGATCGCGTTCTGATAAACTTCGGCGGCGCGTTCCAACTGCCCGGCGCGCTCGAGCGCCGTGGCCAGGTAAATGTGGCCCAGTGGATTGCCGGGATCTTGGCGTAGCGCCTGCTCCATAAGCTGTGCGGCATGCCCATTGTCTTGCGCGTTCAGGGCTCGCTCCGCCGCTTGCATGATCTTCAAGACTGCCATGCGATCCTTGGGGTCGGCGGCCGCCGTTCCGAGCTCAATGTCGCGCCCCGTTCCTGCGCTCACGTATCCCAACGACTCGAGTTCCCGGCGCGTCTTTTCATCCATGGGCGCCGTCGTGACTGTCTCCGGTTTGCCCTGCGTCCCCGCGATTTTCCAGATCAGCCTCTGGAACTGGTCGGCTTCCACGGGATGCCGGTCGAACAAGTTTTGGAGTTCGCCGGGGTCGCGATGCAGGTCGTAGAGCTCAGGGTGTGGCGCCAGGATGAACTTCCAGCCGTCAGTGCGCATGGCGCGCAGTTCCGACCATCCCATGTAAGTCCGTGGGTAAAGCGTTTCTCCATAAGAATAATTCGACCGCACGTGCGTCCCGTGTTGGATGAGGGGCCATAGGCTGACGCCTTGTGCTTCTGGCGACGGCGGCAGATGGAGGAATTCCGTCACCGTGGGGTGGAGGTCGATGGACCGGACCTGCTCGTCGATCACTTTGCCGCGTGGGGCATCAGGGCCCGCCACAATCAGAGGAACGTGGAGGGTTGCGTCATAGAGGAAGATACCGTGCGTCATCTCACCGTGTTCGCCCAGGCTCTCGCCGTGATCTCCCACCGCGATAATCAGTGTGCGTGGAGTGAGCCCGAGGTGGTCGAGACCATCGAGCAGTCGCCCGACCTGCTCGTCCATGTACGCAATCTCGCCGTCGTAGAGGTCCCGGGCATACTGGTGCTTGTAGGGCTCGGGCGGGTCATAAGGCGCGTGCGGATCGTAGTAGTGTGCCCAGAGGAAGAATCGTCTCTGGCCATTCTGCTTGAGCCACTCGAGGGCGTGATCAGTGACTACGCCGGCGCGCCGCTCCGCATAAACGCCAGGAAGTCTGCCCTCCTCGGTTTGGGGTCCCATGTCGTCGTCGTAGGTATCAAAACCATGCGCGAGGCCGAAGTACTTGGCCACGGCGCGCGAGCCCACAAATGCTGCTGTAGCAAAGCCGGCGGCCTGGGTAAGCGAAGCTATGGTGCGATGGGACTTGTCGAGAACAAAACCGCCCATGTCACGCAGCCCGTGGACTGTCGGATAAGAGCCGGTCATGATGCAGGCATGCGAAGGAAGCGTCAGAGGCACTTGCGCCGTGGCATGCAGGAACAGAACGCCGCGGGCGGCCAAGGCATCGAGGTGCGGCGTCCGCGCTCGGCCCGTGTTGTAGCAGCTCAGGTGATCGGCGCGCGTAGTGTCAAGGGTTATGAGCAATACGTTGGCGTCGCGCGGCGCGGCGGGGACGGATTCGGGTTCGTTATGCCGGCAACTTGATAGGCACAGCAAAAGCAGGACTGCAGCCGCTGTGCTTGGGATTCGATATCGCAACCCGAGACTTGCCGATTTACCCATGTTGAATGGGGTATTCTACACCGAATCGACCCCTTCACCCGCATCGCGCGCGTAGGGGGACGGCTTGCCGTCCCCAGATCGACTGGGTGGGGCAAGCCCTACCCCTACGAATGACGCGCGGGTACCGCCTACGCCTATTGAGTCTGGATGGTTCCGGTCACGACCACTTCGAAGGCGCTGCCTGGAACCTGCTTAAGCTGATCAAGGTCGGTGTCGTCCCAGCCCGGATCGGGGGCTCCGGTGATATACCAACTGCTGCCGTTATCCGCGACCATCATGCCATACTTCTTGAGCGCTGTCAGAATCACTAGTGATTGGCCGGTGTAGGAAGAGATGTCGTAGGAGGCCTTCAGGCGCAGGCGCAGGCCCATGGGCGGCAGGGCCGGATTATTCGACTCGCTCGCAAAGTGCGTAGCCAGTGCGATAGTTGTGCCTTCGGCACTCATTAGAAAAAGACGGCCCGCCACGGGGCGGGCCGTCGAGATCAAGTTCAGAGACAAACGATCAGAAGGTCAGGTGCAAACCCATTTGGATTGTACGCGGGCCATTCATGGGGCCCGTGATCAAGCCAAAGGTACCTCCCTGGGACGGAAGTCCGTCGCCCAGGGACGGATCCGGGTCGCCGAGCCCCGTGCGGTTAAAGACGTTTTGGAAGTCCGCGCGGAGCTGGAGCTTCACCCGTTCGGTAAGTTGCGTGTTCTTGATGATGCCGAAGTCCTCTTCTTCGTGACCAGGTCCGCGGACATTCGGCAGGTAGGGCCCGGCCGTTCCCGGGCGCAGCGCGGCGCCATTGGGTGAGGAAGGTGGATTGACGAACGCTGCGGGGTTGAGCAAGGCAGTCCCATTGGTAACGGCCCCCGTCGTGGGGTCATACGCAAGGAGGGCGTTCAACCCTACGGGCGTGACGGTCTTAGGGACGCCGGAAAGGACGTCCGGCCGGACCGTCGGGGTGATGTAGCTGTACAAAGGCGAGCTGAGGGCCAGGGGGTCTCCCGAGCCGTAACGTTGAATGGCCGTCACTTGCCATCCGGAGAAGAGCCGGTCAGCCAAGCCGGAGGAATTCAACCACCGCTGGCCGTGGCCCAAGGGCAGCGCGTAGATCCAGGTCAATTTCACGACTTGCGGGTAGTCGAAGCCCACAATGGTTTTCTCTAGTTTCCGGTTATAGACGTCCTGGACGTACGGGTTGTACTGGAGGGCGCTGGCGGAGTCCGAGATGTCCTTGGAAAGAGTGTAGGCGGCGATGAACGTCAGGCCGTGCGTCGAGTTCTTGCGGGCCGTGACCTCCAGCGCGTGATAGGTAGAGTTGGCGATGCCGGGAGAATCGTTGTACACGCCGCCAGACCCGGAATACTGCGGGTAGGGCTGAAGCCCCGCGGCCACCGAATTGCTCCACATGGCGTTGTTGTCCGATTCAAAAGTGGGATAGGGCAATTTGGTGATACCGTATTGCGCGAGCGTAGCCGCGGTGGTGGGGTTGCTCAGATCCGCCCCGAAGTCATCCGTCAGCATGTCCCCTAAACCCATATACTTCGCGTACGGCTGATTGACGCCGCTGTAAGCTCGATTGATGAGGCGCGTTCCCTTTGACCCTACGTAATTGGCCTCCAAGACCACCTGATGCGGGAACTGGTACTGGAACCCGCCGCTCCAGTTCTGGACATAAGGCAGGGCCAGCGAGTTGGCGGGGAAGTAGTCTACCCCCTGCCCATCCTGGCTGGCGGGATTCGTGTTCGGCAACGTGCCCGTAAAGGCTGGCATGCCCACCTGGCCGGGCGCCGAACCACTCGCGAAATTGGAGAGGTACATTACCGGATTCACGGCGTTCATCGGGCCCGACGGCCGGTGCACTACAACGGCGGAGTTGTACCCGTAGAACTGCATCGGTCCCCACGAGCCTTGTATGGGAGGCTGATAGCTGATCCCGTACCCGCCGCGGAAGACCATCTTGTTGTTGAATTGGTAAGCCAAGCCAAGCCGCGGGGCAAACTCTTTAAAGTACCAATCCTGGAAGGACGAGCGGTTGACGCAGGCGGCACAATGGCCTAACCAGACTAAGGCGCCGGGAATCGTCGCGCCGCTGGGTAGGAGGTTCGGCTCCGTGGGGTCGAATTGGGCCATGCGGTTGTAGGCTTCGGTCTTGGGCGTCGGAATCTCCCAGCGCACTCCCAGGTTGAGCGTGAGCCTCGAGGTCGCCCGCCAGTCGTCCTGCGCGAAGAAAGACATCACCCCCTGCCGGTAGCCGGGCTCGGTGGTGTAAATACTCGCGTTCGCACTGTCGGCGGCGCCCATGAGGAAGCTGGCAAAAGCGTGCCCCGTACTCGTAACGAACCCGGGAAGCGAGGTTTCCAGATTGTTAAAGGCAAAGCTCCCCGACACGTTTCCGGGTTCGTAGTCGTTGGAGCGATAGCGGATGTACGACGCGCCGAACTTGATGCTGTGCTTGCCGCGCACGTTGGTGAAGGTATCCTGGTAGAGGTAACTTTCCTCAGGATCGATGGTTCCGCAACTGCTCCCGACCGATGGCAAGAATGGGATGCCGTCGCTGTTCGAGAAGCTCATGTGGGGGAGGCAATTATCGGGAACTCCCGGAATCTTCATCGCGGCCGTATACTTGCCGTCTGTCGAGTTGTGGTTGCTGTCCGCGAACCGGTTGTAACCGAGCGACAGGACGTTCACCGAGTGGTCGTTGATCGTCCAGGTGTGCATGATGCGCAACTGCGGCCCGCCCACATCCTGCGTATAGGCCCCGCTGAGGGGTTGGCTGGGCCAGGGCGCCCAACTGTCGGTTTCGGGCGAATTGTGCCAGCGATGCCGGATCGCCACGGTGAGAGAAACACTCAGTTTCTGCTCGGCGTTGAGCACTTCGTCCACTTTGGTGGTATAGGCGTCGCGCCTGAATACTGGGCAGCAGGTGCCACCTAAATGGGGCTCGTTCAGCGTCAGAGAACCGTACTGTGGAGTCGGGAAGTATTGCAGCAGGCTCGAAGTGGCCGTGCTGAACTCTCCCTGCGGGATCGCGTTGAGGACGCCACCGGCATCGAAGGGATCGCGGATCGTGGCATCCGCCCCGCTGCTATTGGTGAATCCAGTCACGGGATCAACACCGCCTGCCGGGACGACCCGGGTGGTCGTGGGATCGTAAATCTCGTTTTGATATACAGTGCGCCCGAGCGCGTCCTGCCCCACTGAGCTCCCCAGCCAGGCATTGAAGTTCCCCTTCAGCATCGCGGAAGTCGGCACTGAGGTGAGTCCGCCGAACGCTAACTGGCTATAGCGGTCTCCCTCGTAGTTGAAGAAGAAGAAGGTCTTGTTTTTCCGGATGGGACCGCCAATGTTGCCGCCAAAGTTGTTTTCCCTATAAGTGCTCTTTGGCGAACCATAGGCGTTGTTCAGCAGGCCGTCGGCGTTGAACAGGGGATTGATGTCGTACTCAAACCCGGCTCCGTGGAACTGGTTCGAGCCGGACTTAAGGGAGAAGTTGACAACTCCTCCGCCCGTTTCTCCGTACTCCGCGGAATAGTTGCTCAACTGGACCTTGAATTCACCGACGGAATCCGCCCCGGGCTGGAATTCGCTCATGTTGTCCCAGTCATAACGGGCGATGCTGGCGCCGTCGATCAGGATGAGGTGGCTCGAGTCTTGGCCGCCGTTGATCGAATTACTGCCGTTCCAGTCCGGCGTGGTGCCGGGCAGACTCTCCCAGACAAACGTGTCCAGTTGCCGCCCGCCGTCACTAAGAAAGACCGGGAGCGTCTGGAACTCCTGTGGCGTGATGGCCGCGCCTACTTCCGCGGTAGAAGGTGTCAGCAGCGGAGCTTCGCTGGTCACGGTCACCGTTTCCGTCGTGCTGCCGACCTTTAAAGTAAGGTCAACGGTAACAACTTGCGCGACCGGCACGACAACTTCCTTAGCCACGGAAACCTCGAAGCCTTGTTTGAGGGCTTCCACTTGATATTTCCCTGGTGGAACGGGGACGCGGTAGTAGCCGGCGCTGGACGCCTTTGTCACAGACTTTACCCCGGACTCTACGTTGGTGATCGTGATCTCCGCTTCCGGTACAACTCCGCCCGAGGTGTCAAAAATCGAGCCGGTCACCGCGCCCAATTGCCCCTGGGCACAAACCCACGTAGGTATGAGACACAGCGAGAGACACAGGGCGATGATGCGTAAGAACCTGTGCATATAGAGATGCCTCCTTGGATTTTCTCAGAATTCCCAACCGACGCAAGCAGGACGCAACGAGCGCCTCATAAAGGCACCCGAATAAAAGGCAGGGGATCATTGCCTAGCTTCGTTCACAAGACTTTTGAACACGTTCTTAGGTCTTTCCATTACCTGGAAACTGCTTTCGGATTGTTTCCCTCTGTTTCGAAAATAACTACCCGCCGAAACGGTAACGCTTGACTTGCGAATTGTCAATAGGTTTCTTGCTTTCCGCTCGCTAGCGGAGGCTGGGCGTGGCTGGGCCAGGCAATCTGCATTGGCTTGCGTTCCGGGCACATCGAGAGCGAGGTTCCCCTCTTCGCTCGGAATGGCACTGGCGCACCAGTTCACGCCTGATCCTTTCCTAGCGCTTCGACACCAAATCCCCGAACGCCGGCAGCAACTGGTACTTGTTCTCCCAGGTCGTATACATGATGCCGATCGCGCCCTGGGTGTGGTCTAGCGACTCGATCCAGCCCTTTGGGTTTTCGAGGTCGTCGGCGTCATAGTAGGCGGCGGCCAAAGTCTGGTACCCGAGCTTCGCAAAGAACTCTAGGCTCTGGTCGCGTTTCTCGTAATACCAGCAGCCAATCACCAGGTCCTTCGGAATGTATTTCCAGGTGCCGTCGAAACTCCCGTCAATCAGGTAGTATTTCTCCCTCGCGTTGTGGTTAGGGTCGAACATGTCGGACCAGACGTAGACTTCCGCCTTGGGGTTTGCCGCCCGAATCATCTTGTATTGCCGGGTCACGCAATCTCCGAGGATCTCAGACATGGAGAGGTGGCGGCGTTTGCAGGCCTCGCAGAAACCGCCCACTCGCACTTCATCCATGCTGAGAAAGTATTTCTTGGGTGCCAGATACTTTTCGATCAAGGGAATCTGGTGCTGCCACACCTCGTATACGGCGGGTTCGGACATATCGATCGCGGTTTGATCTCGATAGATCGTAGTGCCGTGGTAATAGTCGACCCGCAATCGGTCGCCAGTGTGGATGCGGCTGCCAGGCAGAAGCTTGATCGCCGGGCCTTCGTGGTTCCAACTGAAATCGAGCTGTGGGTCGGAGACTGGCGCAAAATCGCGGCCCTCTTCATAAACCACGCCCGTCTTCTCATTGCTGACCTTCAGCGGCGTCCCGGGGCGGCGCAAAACGTTGGTCAGGCCTACTTCCTCGATGGCGACGTCGTCTACCCACACCTTTCCATTCTTGCCGTCCGACACGCCGACGCGAAACTCCACCTTGTCTGCGTACCAAGTGTTGAATCCCCAGACCACTTGATGCCAGTCGCTGGTCTCCGGCAGCGGCGGTTCCATGTAGGAAAGCTCTCGCCCATCCGGCGCAACGGCGAGGAGATGGATCGCCATGCGCGGCCCCGCGCCTTCCGTCTTCACCCAAGCGCGCAACCGATAGCTGCGATACGGATGCACACGGATCGATTGCGCAAGGTAAACTCCGTTTTCCGGATTGCTGAACTCTTCGAAGCGCACCGAAGCTTTGCCCGAGTGAGAGACGGTGGTATCGATCATCGCCCGCGACCCGTGCGCGGTGAACCCCGCGGGCAGATCTCCCCTCCTCGTTGAGGAGGGGACCGAGGGGTGGTCGGTTTCCTCAAAGCTGGCGTTAGCGATCTTCATCGCAGGGTCTGCCTGGAATGTGGCCTCTTGGCCCTTCGCCACGAACAGGGCTCCGAGCACCGGCTGACCTGCGGCCAGGTTCTTGTTATGCGCCAACACTCCTCCGCCGTAACCTACGCCGAAACCGGCAGGAATGATCTCCACTCCGAGGCGGTCGCAGGTTTGCTTCAGCCGGGCCAAACGTGTGAGGCTCTCCTGGGACTTCAAATCCATGGCGTCGAAGCCCGCTGACAGCAGGACACCGTCAAGACCATGTTCGCTCGCCGTGCGCGCTATGCCTTCGATGCGCTCGAGTTCCCGGTCACTGTTAAGATCTGTGGAGACGTAGACCCAGCGGTCCTGAAAAGTCCTGGACCGGCTGGAACTGTCTCCCGCCATGATGGTGGCAGCAAAACCGATTAAGATGACAATACGTGTCCATTTCATTCTGATCGGCCTCCGTTGCCTTGAGGATGATATCACTTGCCATGACAGGGCTGGTGGTAGTGGCACTGCGTACAAGACTTCGGAAGTCCCTCGTCTCCGGGTGCTGTTCCACCAGGAATCCAACGTCGCGGATGGAACACGCCCAATTCGATGGTGTGCCCACTTGTAGCCCGCTCGCAGGAGACGTCCCATGCCATGTTCCCAACTTGGGCACAGAGCTGGTCGAGGATGTCGCGGAGAGCTTGGCGCTCGAAGTTGGCGTCGATCAGCCCAGGCGGCTGGTGAGGGAGTCCTGGGTAGCTGCCGCCGCAGCCCGGGAAGGGAACAAACGCGTTTGGGTTGCGCCTGACGATGTCCACTTCACACCGGAGTTGCTCGATGACTTGGTTCCAGCGATCCCGGACCCTGAAAATTGGAATAACCATGTTGAGGCAGTCAGCAGGATCATTGTCCGCACCTTTTGGAAATACTTCGATGACGCCCAGCCGCTCGCGGTATGAATATCGTGGGTCCTGGGCGACCATTTCGTCGAGGATTTCCTTAACCGTGTGGTTCTTGACATCGATTTCAACCGGGATAATCTTGTCCGTGGGTCGATAAGGAAGCGACTCGAGTGAGATGGGTACTTCAGCGTGATATGTAAGCTCGCTCAGGGCCTCTCTGAAATCGCCCGGCATTTCGACGGGCTGGTGATGCCTGACGTCCCGCCGCTTCTTACCGTGGAATATGAACCGGCACACCCGGAGCTGAAGGTAGTCGTCCCTGGTCTCGGCGCCGCAGTAGCTGGCCGATGCCAGGGCTAACAAAATCAACGCGCGGTATGCGCCCCCCATCCTTATCATGCGTTTCCATCTCAGTTGCGGAAGACTGAAAACCGCTACTTGTAGGCCAGCGACGGGGTAACGATATCCTCGACGGCGTCGGGTTCGCCTGCTGCGGGGCCGTGCCACACGCTGCCCCCGAACGTAGTGATGAAAATCGAGTCGGGATCGCGCGGGTCGGGAATCACCCGGTGACCCCATTTGAAATTGTAGCCAGTGACCCGGCTCCAGGTTTCGCCGCGGTCGGTCGAGCGCCAAGCGGAGGACTCAAAACCGCAGGCGTAAAGAATCCGGGCATCTCGGGGGTCAACGGTGATGTCGTAAACGTGCTGGTCCTGCGCGAGCACGTTCTGCCAGTCGTGGCCGCCATCGACGGACAGAAAAATGCCACCGTCCACCGCCCCGTCCGGCGCGTTGCGTCCCCAGGCGGCGAGGTAGAGCCTATTCGGATTCTCACTATCGACCGCCAGGCCGTTCGGCCCGTTTACGCCTTCGGGCAGAGTGATTCTCTCCCAATGTTCCGCCCCGTCTCGCGAGCGGAAGAGCGCGCCATCCCTATCGTTGCCGTAGCTGCCGTCTTCGCTGCGGCGCGCCAGGATGAGATAGAGCATTCCGTTCTTGTCGCGCACCAGCCGCCAGGCGAGGGGCTCCGCTCTCGGCAATCCCTGATTACGCAGCCCCCACGTGCGGCCGCCATCCGTGGATTTGAACACGCCTTTGCCGAAACCGGTTACGTAGAGAACCCGGGAATAGACGGGGCTCGAGGGATCGAGCAGGACATGGGTGGCTGCCGTTCCAGGCATACCTTGGTTGGAGGCCCGCCAGGTTTTGCCGCCGTCCTCGCTCAGGCAGACCCCCCCGTCGTAGCTGGCCGGAGAAGTGCGACGCCACATCTTGGGGCGGGGCAGGTCGTGGACGTAACTCATGACGCCCCAAACACGGCCCCGCACCTCAGGGTCAAAGGTGATCCAATAGGTTGTGTTTGTCCATTGATCTGGCACGCCGTCGGTCGAACTGGTCCAACTCTCGCCGCCGTCTTCGCTGCGAAACAAGCCAATGTCCGTGTAGGCGATAAACATGCGACGCGCATCGAAGGGGTCAAAGAAAACTCCGTAATTGGTGGTGACGTCGATTCCGGTGGTAGTGTAACTCCGCTCTCCCACCCGCCTGGAATAAACGGCATCCCAGGTCTGCCCGCCATCGAGCGTGCGCATGGTGCGGCCGTCATCGGTGCGGTAACAGATATTGGGATCATTCGGAGCCACTCCGAGTGAGATGCCCGGTTCGCCCCAGTCTGTCCCGAAGCGCTCGGTGATCCACGCATCGTGGACATTGGGGGCAGGGAATCGTCCTTCTCTCCAAACCAGTTCCCAAGTGGCGCCGGAGTCCTGTGTCTTGGCCACGCCGTGCAGCGGGCCAGCGCCGCTCCCTTGTAAGTCTTCGAAGGAAACGTAAGCAACTTCGGCATGATTCAGACTGGTGGCCACGCTTGTCAGGTCAGCCATGCGCGCGAATTGGTCGGCATCCCTCAACGCGCGTACAGTCACTTCATCCCAGGAGTCGCCGCCGTCTTTGGAAATGAAGATGCCACGCCCCAAATTGGCTCGCCGCTCTCCAGCGGCCGCAAGGTAAATGATCAATTGCCCTGTCGAGCTAAACCCAGCGGACATCGCAGTAGTTTGCCGCACGCCCTGCGGAGGCCGACGCGGTATAAACCGGCCGCCCTCGCGGACGATGACATCGTTATCTCCCAGAATGCAGAGGGTGCGGTCCAAGGTCGGCGAATGCGGATCAATCAGAATTTGCCGGCCTCCTTCTAGTACTACTACGTTAAGTTAAGGCGGTCGCTTTGGCTTGCGAATTTTGCTACCACAATACGCACAATGTCCGGTCCAGGTGAACAGCAGGCGTTGGATCTCACGGCGCGTCTGTGGCA
>JBELAJ010000186.1:0-14486 GCA_049508935.1 Terriglobia bacterium
AGCGCGTGTGCAAATCACAGCCTATAATAATCATGTCTCGGCTCCTCCCTTGTGAGAGTCTCTGGTTCTTCACAGTCCCAGTTTAACTCTCCTCGAGGAGCCGATGACCTTATGCCATCAGATCTGCTTTCCAAGGTCTGCGGCTTGTATCGCGCCCGCACGACCAGGGGACCTGAAATCCAAGTCCGCGCCACCCTCTTTTTATTTCATTCCTTCCAGGATCGACCCCACGATGCCGCCGACCACGCCGCCCTCGACCGATTCCTTGTGCTGCCTCGGCATATACTCCATGAGCTTGTGCGCCAGCCTGGAGATGGGCAGGGTCTGGAGCCAGATTCTTCCCGGCCCGGTCAGCGAAGCGAGGAAGATTCCGTCCCCGCCGAAAATCATGTTCTTGATTCCCGGCACGGTTGTGATCTCGAACGAAACGGACAACTGGAACGCGCCCACGTGCCCGGGATGCACGCGCAGGTTTTCGCCCGGAGCGAGATCTTTAGTGATCAATTCCCCCGAAAGCTCGATCCATGCATGCCCCACGCCGCTGACGCGCTGCAGCAGAAAGCCGTCGCCGCCGAAAATTCCCGCACCCAACGACTGCTGGAAGCCGACGCTCAGTTGAATTTGCGGCGTCGCGCACAAAAAACCATGCCGGTGAATCATGTATTCCTGCCCGCCGCCAACTTCGATGGGCACAATATGCCCCGGCAGCTTGGTGGCGAAGGATATCCCGCCCGGAGCGCCGATCGCCCGGTACTCGGTCATGAAAAGAGATCCCCCACCCGCTACGCGCCTCAGCACACCGAAGATGCCTCCGCCCCCGGCGAACTGCGTGTGCGTCGTCATCTGGACGGAACTCGTCATCCAGGAAAGTTCTCCGGCTTCAGAGATGACGGACTCGTTGGGGTCAAGCTCAATTTCCAGTACCGGCATGGTGGTGCCGAGGATGCGGGTTTGCATGGCAGACTCCTAGGTTAAATTGCGCGCTCTCGACGGCTCCGGGTGCGCGCTGGGCGCTCGATTGAACTTATACCATGAAATCACTCGTTGACAAGTGACGTGTACGTTATACACCGTCTGTCATCCTGAGCATTGACAGCCGCGAGGGCTGCCCTTGATGAGCAGAAAGATGACGCGTGCACGTCGGAATGATTTCGCTGATTACAAAGGACATGCGCGTCATCTTTCTGCAGAGCGAAGGTTCCACGGTCCTTCGGCCATTCACTGGGCGTGAAAATGACTCCCCTCCTTGGTAAGGAGGGGTTAGGGGTGGTTGCCGCTTGCCGACAGCACCACCCACCACCCCCCGCCCCTCCTCCCGCTGAGGAGGGGAGTCAGCTCCGTGCCAGCGAATGATCTCCGCAGTTCCTAACACTAGCGTTTAGCTTGCACTAATGGTATATAGGATGTAACAGGAGGCTGCCATGCGTGCAGATGGTGCGGAAGTCTCATGGGATGCTGCCAAGTCGAAGTGGTTGGTGCGGATTAAGTCCGGCGAAGAGGTCATCCGGCGGCACTGCGACGCGCCGAAGGACGCCAACGAAACGAGCCTTCGCTCGGCTGTCCAGAAAACCCTAAGCGATGAAGGCTACGAGGCAGACCCCGCTCGAATTCTGATCAATGAGAAATAGCCCCTCAATTTGCGGCGGGGGGAGCTCATAGGCGGATGAAGTTTCGCATCGCGCGCCTTTGCGTGCGGCGAGTGTGCGCGGTCCGGTCAGCTTGCGGAACGCTCACCGCAGAGTCGCCGAAACACAAAGAGACCGCCTGATCCGATCACCCCTCAGAGCCGCTGTGGTGTGAGAGGGGGGACGCTTACGCGGATGGCGTTAGCTGCCGCAGAATCGTGGCATGGTCGAAATAGACTTTCTCGCACACCAGATTCTCGCCCTCAAAGACAAAGATGCAGGCGCTTTGCACCTCCATCTGATTTCCAGTGGGAGCGATTCCGGCCCACGTGCCTCGGTGCGTGCCGCCGAACTTGCATTCGACGATGACTGCGTCATCGGCGTGATAGGTAGCCAACCTTTTAAGCCAGAAATCCGGAAACGCGCCAAGCAGTAAAGTAAGCAGACCCTCCACCGCTTCGCCTCCGTCCGCAACAGCTCCTACGGCCGGAACTTCGTATCGGGGATGATGAAAGGTGGCGAGCGCGGCGGCGACGTCATGCGTTACTGTCTCCGCCACGATATGCGCATTCACCACCGCTTCTCGCCGCGACCGCAAATCTTGTGTCTGCTCAATTGGCATTGTCTCTCCCCCTCTGAAATTCGACAGGTTGGGTAGCGATGACTTAGTTTTCATCGTTTCCGGGTACCATCAGCTGGCGTTAGGACAGACCGCTCCGCCAACCCGATCCAGCCGATTCAACAGGCGCATCATTTCCCCTGCGCCGGGGCGGGGCCAGGGGGGGTTGCAGACGAAGCGATGTCCGAGACAGCTTTCCATGAACTATCGGCCTGCTTCTTGTAGACGGTCACATAACTGCCTTTGTCGTTGATCGGTTTCTTTGTAGACGGGTCCGTCATGGTCATGGTGTAGGAGCCCTGCGTGTAGGCCATGCCCCCGCCACTCGCGACCTCGACCCGCGTCGCTTCAAACTTGAGAGAGAGCGCGGGATCAGCCACCATCTGCTTTAGCCCGGACCGAATAGCATCTTTTCCGACTGCCGGCGCTGTGCCCGGTGCCATCAACACGGCATCATCCGTGTAATGGCCAACAATCTTGTCGAGGTCTTTGGCTTCGTAGTCTTTGTTCCACTGAGCTTCGATGTCTTTGAGTGCCTGAACGTCCGTATCGTGAGTTTCAGCGGACTTGGGCGCCTGCGAACAGCTCATAGTTAGCGCGACCAGCGCTATTGTGGAAAGAGCAAAAAGTTTCCGTGTCATTTTCTATCCTCAAATGGAATTTGTACGGCGCTAATCAGTGAGGATGGCGCCCGCGTTTTGGTGACTGCGCCGGCCTCACAATCTCTCGTGCTGAGCGGAGCACCACCGCAGAGCCGTTGAGCTCTGGAGGCAGCGACTACTGCTTTCAATCCTCAGCGACTCTGCGCCGCCGCGGCACGCGAGCCTTCCGCCGAGGTAGGATCGATCACCAGCTTGACCTCGGAAATACGATTCGCCGGAAAGCCTCCCTGCTTTGCGTGCTCCCGGACCATCTCCTCATTGGGAGCAATGTAGACGCAGTAGATCTTGTCGGCAGTTACATAGCTGTGCAGCCACTGGATCTGCGGCCCAAGCTTATTGAGCACGCTGCAAGACTTCTGCGCTATAGCCTGCACCTGGTCCGGAGTCAGATTTCCCGCCCCTGGAATTTCACGTTCGATGACGTACTTTGGCATGTTTCCTCCCTTTAGCGACCGAGTGTTTGTCCCTGCCCAGATGTACCCGGCCGGTAATGCAGACCTGCTCTTCAAGGGCTGCGGCTTGTCTCTCGTCCGCACGAACCGCGGACCTAAAATGCAGATCCTCGCTACCCGCTACTTCCACTCAGAAATCTGCGCCTTCGTGTTCCCCTGCGGATCGACGTCGTACTCGAACACGGCTGCCACGCTATTTAGCCGCGCCCACTTGGGAAACGCGGTCTGGTAAAAGATGGCCCCGCGATAGCGGACCGATCCATCTTTCCCGATCAAGCCAACGCCTTGACCCACCCAGCTCGCGCTGCCGCCCTCCACGTTCATGACCACGCCCTGCCCGCTGCCAATCAGGCTGCCGTCCGGCCGCATGGTTGACGTGTACGTGCCCGTGGTCCTATGGCCTACGCCCAGAATCGAGCCTTCCGCCTGGAACGAAGTTTCCATCATAGGGCCGCTGCCCTGGCACGGAAGCACTCGCCGCACCGTTACCTTCCCCATCTCTTCGCCGATCTTGTCTCCAAGCATTGTCTGCTCCTTTGAGTGGGTTGCGCACACCTGCTTTGAAAATCGTGGCGCGGGCGTCTCGCCCGCGGTCGCGGGAGCGTCCCGCTCCCGCGCACGGGCAGGATGCCCGTGCCACAGCGGGCGGGACGCCCGCGCCACCCGCTCTCTTCGTTAAGGACGCGCTTCGAACACCAGGTTAAACGGCGTCTCGGCGGCGCGGCGGAAGCGCGTGAAACCCGCATCGGAGGCCACCTTGCGGATTTGCTTTTCACCCGCCTGCGCTCCCAGCGCCGCGCCTACCTCCTGCGCGAGCGATGCGGGCGTACAGATCATGGTCGAAGCCGAGTAATAGATTCGTCCAACCGGGTTGTGATTCTGGTGCGTCAGGTCGCTCGCGAACGGCTCGACGATCATCCAGCTTCCATCCGGCTTGAGAGTGCTCAGAACGTGCTGGGCGGCGCCAACTGGGTCGCCCATGTCGTGCAAGCAATCGAAGAAAGTCACCAGATCGTAACCGCCGTTTGCCGGGTAGCTTTTCGAGCTGGATACTTCGAACGTGATCTGGTCAAGCAAGCCATCGCGTCCGGCCACATGGCGGGCGTATTCAATCGATCCGCTGTGATAGTCAAAACCGTAGAATCGAGACTTGGGAAACGCCTTCGCCATGAGTATCGTCGAGGCGCCGTGACCGCAGCCCACGTCGGCCACAGTCGCCCCACTCTTTAAACGCTCTTCCATCCCCTCGAGCGCGGGAATCCAGTTGGCCATAAGGTTGGCGGCATAATTCGGCCGGAAGAACCGCTCCGTCCCAAAGAAGAGGTTTGCGTCGTGCTCGTGCCAGCCCACGCCTTCGCCGGTTCGAAATGCCTGAGTGATTTTCGGCTCATCCTTGAAACAAGCCGAGATGATGTGAAACGCTCCGGGAATATCCATCGTGGTGAGAGCGAACGCCTGCTCCGCGGGCAGCGTGTAACGGTTCGTCGCGGAGTCGTAGGTGACAAACCCACTGGCCGCGTTGGCGTTCAACCATTCGCGCACGTAACGCTCGGACGTCTGTGTTTTGGCAGCCAATTCCGCCGAGGTCATCGGCCCCGCGCCGGCCATCGACCGGAAAAGGCCCAGTTTATCTCCAATCACAATCAGGGCGGCGTGCATTGCCGCGCCCATGTCGCCCACAACTTTTTCCATAAAGGAATTCAGCTTCGCCTCGTCGAACGCGGGGGTCATCGCCGGTGTAGCCATGGAAACACCTCCTTTGATTTTGAGTGGCGGGAGTGCGGGGCACAGGTCGAAGCGTTGTGCCCGACTCTACGTCCACACCTGGGGTCCAAACTCGGATTTTATTCGACTAGGAGATTCAACTCTAACGATCTATTGTCGGACTTTAAGCCCAATTCCTAATCTACTGACCCGCCCCGCGGCTGTCAAGCGCATTTTCGGTCGTGGTCCAAGGTCGAAAATACGGGCCTCTGGGGAGACGCCGTGCGCGAGCGCAAGCCCGTGATTACCAACGACTACGCGAGCCTGGTGTAGCCGACGAAGAAGGGGTATCCAGATGGCCACGTGCGCCTGCGACGCCACATGAATCTGCCCGTTCTCGAAGGGCAGCACATCCTGATGGTGGTTGGCGTTGGAAACAAGCGCGATGAATATGCGCTCGACGACGCCAAGGTCTTCACGACATTCATGGATGCGGCATGGAAGACGCTGAAGCCGAAGCTTTGATCGATCGAGGCCAGGCCGCAGTGGCAGACGAAGGCATCACAGGCTCCGGGCACGGCTTTCGCCAGAAGGGGAACTGCGACCAATGCCCGAATGTGACGGCCTGCCCCGCAATGCGCGGTGAGAGCTGTCGAAATCCGGTTCGTACCTGGGTGGGACTGCCCGGTGAGGCAGCCTGAGGCAAACAGGCGCGTCGGCGGCAGGCTGGGATGTAGGCGTGGGTGATCTCAGATTCGAGATTCAATAGTCCGGATTCGACGTGCGCTTGCGCCGGAAGGGCGCTGAGAATCTCAAATTAGAGATTTGAGATTTCAGAATGTTTGCCTTCTAATCCTTGGCTCTTGATGCTGGACTCTCAACTCTGGATTCTGGACTCTCGACTTCGCCACTTTCCCTAGGATCGCCGGTAGGGGCCGCCCAACACCTCACGCACCTTGCGCGTCAGCGCCTCGGGGGTAAACGGCTTTTGCAGGAATGCGCCGCCGGCATCCAGTCCTCCCGGATAGAAAACGGCGTTGTCCGCGTAGCCGGAGATGTACAGCACCTTGGTTTGTGGGCGCTGATTGAGCAACTGGCGGGCCAACTCGCGTCCGTTCATCTGCGGCATCACCACGTCGGTCACCAGCAAATCGATCTTGCCCGCAAACAGTTCAGAGAGCTCAAGCGCCTCTTCACCGCGGCTGGCTTCGAGCACCTTGTAGCCGTTTTCTCGCAAAACGTTCCGCACCAACTCGCGCACCGAATCGTCATCCTCGGCAAGCAGCAGCGTCTCAGTGCCGCGCAGGGCCTCGGGTCGTCCACGACCGGAGCTCGGATCAACGACCTCGACCTCGGTGCGGGGCAAGTAAATCCTAAAGGTCGTTCCCTTCCCAACATCGCTCGAAACCCAAATGTATCCTCCGCTCTGCTTGACGATGCCGTAAACCATGGCCAGCCCGAGGCCCGTGCCTTTTCCGACCTCCTTGGTGGTGAAGAAGGGCTCGAAGATGCGGGCTTGCGTTTCGGCGTCCATCCCGACGCCGGTATCGCTGAACGTAAGCAGAACGTAGGGCCCGGGCTTGAGGGGAAAGTGGGCCTGCGCAGAAGCGGCATCCATTTTCACATTCGAGGTCTCGATGGTCACCACGCCGCCATCCGGCATAGCATCACGCGCGTTGACCGCCAGATTCATCAGCACCTGCTCGAGTTGTCCGGGGTCAGCCATGATCGGCCACAAGCTCTCACCCAGGGCCGTGACCAGGTCGATGTCTTCACCGATCAGCCGCTTCAGCATTTTTTGGATGTTGGAGACCACGGAGTTCAGATCGAGCACCCGGGGCGCCAGCACTTGCTGCCGGCTGAAGGCGAGCAGTTGGCGCGTCAGGGAAGCGGCCCGGCCCGAGGCGTTCCTGATTTCGTCGACGTAGCCGCGCAGCGGTTCGGCGATGCCGGGATGCTCAATCAGAAGCCCACTGTACCCGCTGATAATCGTCAGCATGTTGTTGAAGTCGTGCGCCACGCCGCCCGCCAGCCTGCCCACCGCCTCCATTTTCTGCGCCTGGCGAAGCTGCTGCTCGAGGCGCTTGCGCTCTGTCACCTCCGCCTTGATGGCAATGAAATGCGTGATCTCGCCGCGCTGGTCCCGCACCGGCGTGATGGTCATGTGCTCGTTGTAAAAACTCCCATCACGGCGGCGGTTGATGATTTCGTCCTGCCAGATTTCGCCGCCCAGGACGGTCGTCCAAAGCTTCTTATAGAAAGCCTCGTTTTGCTTTCCGGACTTGAGAATGCGTGGGTTCTTCCCCAAGGCTTCCGCGCGCGAGTACCCTGAAACACGGCAGAACGCAGGGTTGACGTACTCGATGGTGCCTTTGGCATCAGTGATGAAGATCCCCTCTGCCGATTGTTCGATGGCGGTGATCAACAGGGTTCTTTCCGCCTCCGCCGATTTTTCCTTGCTGGAATCGATCGCCACTCCGCGCAGGTGGCTGGGGCGCCGCTCAGAGTCCAAGACCACATGCGTAGTATCGTGAAGCCAAACCAGGCGGCGGTCCGCCGCGACCATCCTGTACTCGAGAGTGTGATCCCGTCCCTCCGCCATCGCCTGGCGGCGCGCTGCCACAATCTGTTCGCGATCGAGCGGATGAAGATGCCGTTCCCAGAAACCGGTTTCATTAAGCCATTGCTCGACAGGGTAGCCCAGGATTTGCTGAGCTCGCTGGCTCACGAAACTGAATTGATGAGTCTGCGGTTCGGCTTCCCAGACAATCGCATCGATGCTCTGCACCAGATCCCTCAGGCGGCGCTCCGACGCTTCGGCAGCGGTCCGCAGGCGCTCGCTTTCGGTCTGATCCTCGACCGTCAGCAGCAGGCGACCTTTGCCTTGCCCATTGGAGATCTGGGTCAGACCGAGCCGGGCGGGCCGAGTCCCCATGCCACCTAACGCGGCCAGGTTCAACAGCACATCGTGCGGACCGTTGCCAAGCCCTGTATCACCCATCAGCCGGCGGGGCGGCCCCTCTGCCTGGATGACCTCCGGCAAAGGGCGTCCTATCACTTTCTCCGGACGGACGTGAAACCCCTCGAGAAAAGTCCGGTTGGCGGAAAGCACGTTCAGGTCAGGAGAGAGCATCAACAGGCCTACCGGAACGTTGTCCACCATTTCCTGCGCAAATGCCTGGAGCGCCAGGATAGCCTGCTGGTGCGCCACCCTCTCTTCCAAAGCGCGACCCAGCGCCGTGCGACGGTATCCCACCAGCAGGTAAGCGTAAACAAGAATAATCAGCAACCCCACCATCGCTTCGAGGCGGGCCCTGGTGGAAAAATCCTCCAGGGCTTCTTGCCGATCGATCTTTCGCAGCAGTATCCAATCGGTTAAGGGAATGGGCAGCACGGCGCTCAGAACGCGGACACCGCGGTAGTCCACTCTTTCACCGCTCAACGATTTTCCCACCCGCCCAGCTTCGGCCGCGGGAACCGTCAGGGGAGCGTGGGGATAACGCTGGGGGAAAGGTGCGCTGCGCAGCGGCGAGAGGTAAACCAACTCGTTCCCCTGGCGTGCGAGCAATAGCGTTTCGCCGCTTTGCGTGGGCACGCTTTCCACCATCAGAAGTGGAAACAGCCCCTTTCTGGGGTCAATTTGCAGGACAAGCAAGCCGAGCGCCGAGGACGGAGGTTGGACTTCCGTCCTCGAGCGAGCGCCGGGCAAGACCGGCGAGAGGAAATAGACATAGCTACTTGCCTGCGTCTGCCCCAATGCGCCAACCCAAAATGCATGGCCCTGCGACACGCGCCGTGCCCGTTCAATCACTGCGGGCGCCATGCTCTCCGAAGTCGCAGATCGCGCCATGACCTGTCCGTCCGAACCGATCAGGTAAATAGCCGCATAACTGTGCGTGAAGGCGATCTGGTCCATGAATGCGGAAAGGTGGCCGACTTCCTCCGCGCGAAGGGCGCCGGACAATCCGGACTCTTCAACGGGCCAGAGCAATCGTTGAACGGAGGGGTACAACGAAAGCAGCTCGGCGTCAGCGCGTCGCTCTCCCAGCCAGTTTGATATCAGACGCGCGCGGTCGCCGGCGATGGTCGATTGCTGATCCTGCCAATAGGCAATGGTTGCCTTCCGTTTCTCGAGGATGTGAAATCCTGTCAGGGCCGAGATGAGGACGGCTCCGGCAAAGAAGGCCAGGAGGTAGTGCCAGAGGTAGCCTCGCGATCCCTCGGAAGGTTCGGTGAGGTGCGGTGAGAACTCTCCGGTCGTGCTGCTGGCTGCGGGTGTTTCCACACTTAAAGGACTCATGTACAATCTCGTCAATCCCCGGAATGATACCACCTTGCAAGAGAATTGCCAGTCAAAAGCAGGAGTCAGGATTTAGGAGTCAGGAGTCAGAATGTCGAGGTTGACGGCATCTCTGTCCTCGGAGAGGTGTAGGGGTAGGCTTGCTCTACCCTCGTCGGGGCCAGCAGAAATGCAGGGCGGCAAGCCGTCCGCCTACAGCGGGGCGGTTATCAACAGATGGGGGCCGAAATCTCCCCGTTGACGGATCCGGTGTCCTGGGAGTATCTTGCACGCTTGCATTTTCCTGTTGCGGAGAACCGAGGGACCGGCGTTCAGAAAAGTGGTCGAGTCTTCTGACTTCTGACTCCTGACTTCTGACTTCTCTTCCCAGTGGAGGCTTTTCCCATGGACTTGCACCACGTCATTGAAGCCCAGCAATTCGATGTGCCTACAATTTCGCGCCTCATTGAAACTACGCAGGAAATGGAGAAGGTTGTGGCGGGCGGCGGGACTTCACAATTTCGCGGACGAATCATGGCCACTCTTTTCTACGAGCCGTCAACGCGCACCCGCTTCTCTTTTGAAGCGGCGATGCACCGCCTCGGGGGGAGCGTAGTTTCGACGGAAAATGCCGCCGAGTTCTCTTCGGTGGCCAAGGGTGAAACACTCGAGGATACGGTTCGCATCTTGAATGGCTACGCCGACGTCCTGGTGGTTCGTCATTACGAAGTCGGATCGGCCAAACGCGCGGCGTCCGTATCGCGCATCCCGGTGATTAACGCCGGGGACGGCGCCGGCCAGCATCCCACCCAGGCGCTGCTTGACCTTTACACCATCCATAAAGAGATCGGCTCCATCGACGGCCTGCGGATCGCCATGGTGGGCGACCTGGCCCAAGGCCGCACCGTTCGCTCACTAGCCTACTTGCTGAGCAAGTATCAGGACATCCGCATTTACTTCGTGGCTCCTCCGCTGTTGAAGATGAAAGAAGACATCCTCGATCATCTGCGCGAAAAAGGCGTCTGGTACACGGAAGAAACCGACCTCGACAAAGTGCTTCCGGAGGTGAATGTGGTCTACCAGACGCGAATTCAAAAGGAGCGCTTTGGCGACCGCATTGCCGACTACGAGCAGTGCCGAGGCGTCTACCTGATCACTCCGGAATCCCTGCGGCTCATGAAGGCCGACGCGATCGTCATGCATCCGCTTCCCCGCCTGGACGAGATCGCCAAGGAAGTGGACAGCGATCCGCGGGCGGCGTACTTCCGCCAGGCCCAAAACGGCCTCTCGGTCCGGATGGCCCTGCTGACCATGGTTTTGGGCTAGCAAGCTCAGTCGACCCCCGGCCCGCGAACGGCCCCGACTGCCTCTTGGGAAGAGCACGCACGGTCAGGAGCACCCGCCTGCGTCGGCCGCTTTCCCCTCCTTCGGCTTAGGCACCTCGCCATGGAAGAGGGATCCCAACCATCACGGCGAGATCACATCGGCGGTAAGCCGAATACACTGCCAAGTGATCGCAAGCAGGCGAGCTAACTTCCCCGAAGCGGACTACTGGGGCCTCAGGGGCTGCGCATCTGCAAGTAGGTCTTTCCCCGGAACAACGGAGATGGGCTGCCGAAGACCCTGACCTCGAAGCGCCAGCCTGACCACGACGCTTGACGGAGGGGTGTGCGGCGCGGTACGGTGGGGATGGCCGGAAAGGAGGACCCATGACGATCACCATTGACATCACACCCGAGGTTTAGGCGGCGCTCGCCCGCCAGGCTGCCGCTCAGGGCCGTGAGGTCGAGTCCTATGCCGCCAGTCTGCTCGAACAGGCGGTCCATCCCGCCGCCGCGCCTCCGACACCGCCCGCTAAGGACATGGTTGAACTCTTCGCTCCGCTGCGCGGCCTTAATCTGGATTTTGAGCGCGACAGGGATACCGGCCGGGATATCAACCTGTGAAGGGCTATCTGGTTGACACCAACGTCCCGTCTGAGCTGACCCGCGACACCCCGGACGCTCGAGTGGTGGCTTTTCTCCGCAGGGCCGGGAAAGAGAGCCTCTTCCTGAGGGTGATGACCCTCATGACGCGGAACGTCAAGGACTTCGCCGGCCTCAGCCGCGGCGATGCTTTGATAGTGCTCATAGCCCTCGCCACTAACCACTGGCCACTGTTCTTATAGAGCCTCCGACTTCCAGTTGCGGTACACTAGAGGTTGATATGGCTGGATTAATGCTCGTGGTCACACGAATCGAGTCATGGAATTTGAATGGGACGCCAAGAAAGCAGATTCAAACGTCGCGAAGCACGGCGTCACGTTCTCCGAAGCGATGACGGTGTTTGGCGACCCGCTGGAACTGGCGATTGCCGATCCAGATCACTCGGAGGACAAATTCCGATTTCTCAGCATGGGCCAATCGGCATCAGGACGCCTGCTCGTTGTGGCATACACTGAACGCGAAGGCCGAACCCGTATCGTCAACGCCCGTGCAGCGACTCCCCGAGAGCGGAGACAGTATGAATCAACACGTTCACCAAAACGATAACGACGAAATGCGGCCCGAGTACGACTTCTCGCACGGCGTTCGCGGGAAGCATTATGAGGCTTACCGCGCCGGCACGAATGTGGCGTTTCTCGATCCCGATGTGGCCCAAGCGTTCGCCGATTCAGCGTCGGTCAATCAAGCCTTGCGCCTGCTCTTACAGCTTGCCCGCACGAACATTCCTCTAGACATGCAGCCTGCCAAAGCGGTGCAACCGAGTAACCGCGCCCCGCGCCATGCCAAAAAGCCCAAGCCCGTTCGCGCCACTCGCGGCTGAAAGCAAGCAATATGAAAAAGGCATCGGCAAAGGGAACTAATGACGATCTTCCCTCACCGCGTCAAGTTTCTGTGCCGGCGCCACCCTTAGCGTGAAGTCCGCAATTCGTGCCTGCGCCATCGACAGAGCTTCCCTCGACCAGCCGAACTTGTCGCGCAGCACGCGCGTCACTTCCGCCAGGATGTCATCTGAAATTGTGAGTGCAATAATGCCGGTGCGGGCGAGGTCAAGGAACTCATCGGGCGGCCCCCCGAAATGCAGTGCTGAAATGTAGATGTTGGAGTCCGCCGTGACCCGAATCACCTAGCGCCCTTGCTCATGTTCTCGGCGCGATTCCGCGACCAGTCGCAGCATGTCGCCTTCTTTGATGCCGCGTTCGCGGGCCTTCTGGCGGCCGTAGGACTTCAGGCTCTGCCACTGCTCTTCCCGGATATAGCGGTCTACCGCCTCGGCGAGCACTTCATTGACCGTGCGCTCCTGCGCGCGCGCCACCTTTTCAATCTCGGTCTGAAGTCCGTCCGGAAGACTCAGATTCTCTGTCTGTCCCTTGGCCATGACCTTATTATCTCGCGTTCCCCCACGGGAGTACACCCTTAACGGCTGTCAACAACCGCCAAGAACTCACTCGCGGGCTGGCGCGGCTAGTGAGTTTTTCCAAGGCAAGTGGCTGGGCGTTTGGAGTGTGGCCGGTGGCGGTTATCGGTACGTCTTACTGGACCGGATGGCGATGCCCAAGACGCGCACAGTGTGTTGTTCCGAGTCGGGGAGAAAGATAACCCGATAATCACCGAGGCGTCGGCGGAAAACACCCTTTCACTCCTCGCCCTGAAGGGCTTTCACGTCTCCTTGGAAGGGGTTGGTTTGCATCTGGTCAAGCGCGCGGGCGACACGCTTCTGAATCGGCTTGGGCAGGTTGCGGAGATCCCGTTTTGCGTCATCCGTGAGATCACAAACCCAGCTCATGCTTGACCTTCGACCATGCCGTCACTTTGCCTTCGCGGGCTTGTTTCATCGCGTGCCGAACCTTCTTTGCTTCCTCGGTCGTTAAGGTATCGTCGAGGTCAGGTGCGGCGCGACCCCGGGGCAGGATGGTTACACTCCCGCGGGAGACCTTGAACTGCACTTGATCGCCGGGTTTAAATCCAGCGCGGCGGCGCACCGCATCCGGCACGGTGAGTAGGGTTTTGCTTTTCACGGTAGCGGTCATATCGTTTTCAGTGTAAGCGTGCTGGTTCAATCCGTCAATTGGTTGAGATTGCGGCTTCAATCCAACCGACCTTCCTTAACACGCGTCCTGAATCCTGAATCTGCAATCTCCAATTCCGCGCGCCGTCGCCTCCGCCACTCTTGAATCTGCAATCTCCAATGCCAGCCCCTAGCCCTGCTTTCTCACCACTCGCCACTCGCCACTCGTCACTTGTCACCGCCTTTCGCAACTCCCACAAGTCCCTTCGGGAAATCGCAGACCCGGCGTCTGCGCCAGCCCGCCCTCCTGACATTAAGAAATATTCATGAACTTCCGACCCCCGCCGATTACACAGATGAAAATGGAAGGAGTCCGGAACGGACTATTTTCGCATTCGAATTGAAGCAGAAGTGTTCAACAGCGTTAAGCGATATGCTAAAGTCTTGCTGCTACTGAAATGCCAACGCTAACTCTACCTGATTTTGTCAACAAGTGGCGAAGCTCCGGCCTCACGGAGCGTGCCGGCGCCCAAATGCATTTTATTGAGCTTTGTGACGTGCTGGGCGAGCCGCATCCAGCGTCAGAGGACTTTACCGGGGCGACGTTCACGTTTGAAAAGGGCGGAACCACCATCGAGGGCAAGCAAGGCTTTGCGGATGTCTGGAAGCGCGGCTGCTTTGGTTGGGAGTACAAGGGCAAGCACAAGGACCTTAATGTCGCGTATCAGCAACTCCTCAAATATCGTGAGGACCTGGAAAATCCGCCGCTCCTTGTGGTGTGTGACCTTGAGCTGTTCGAGATTCATACCAACTTCACCGGCACGGCAAAGTAAGTCTATCGCTTCTCGCTTGACGACCTGCTGAAGAACCAAGCCACCGCCGATTGCAAGCTACCGCCAATCGAGGTTCTTCGCGCCGTGTTCTCCGATCCGGCCCGGCTCCGGCCCGATCGCAGCACGGCAGATGTAACGGAGATGGCCGCCGCTGAGTTCGCAACCCTTGCGGACTCCTTGCGAGCGAGAGGCGTTGACCCACAGCGCGCCGCGCACTTTTTGATGCGCCTGCTCTTCTGCCTTTTCGCTGAAGATATCGGGCTGTTGCCTCCCAAGCTGTTCTCGGTGCTGCTCGAACGCACGCGCCGCCGCCCCGCCGATT
>JBELAJ010000187.1:0-14347 GCA_049508935.1 Terriglobia bacterium
CAACGCCGTGACTCACTACTCCAGCAGGAGAAAGAGAGAGAAAGTACGTGAAAGAGAAACCTGAAAAAGGGGACATTTCTATTCGGTTAAGGATGGGGACATTTCTATCCGGGCTTGACATTCAAAAAAAATCTGCTTGACAAACTATGCTTAATATAATAGGCTACCGCACGGGTTTTTTGGCTACGATGGCACGGCCTCTCCAAATGATCCGCTGCTCTGCTTCCAAGCCAGACAAAATGTTAATGGCTCTCACCTGGCCCAGACACCCTCGCGGCTTGATTGCAAGGCGGCAGCTTGGCTGCTGCGCTCCAAAATCGCGGGAACAAAGCGAGAATGTCTATGAAAACAAAGGGCCGCTCCGCAAAACTCGCGACCTGGAGTGCCGCCGCGAAGCTGCCGCCTTCCTTCCCAATGTCCCAAATCCTGTCCGGCACGATTCTAATGCGGCAGCCACCCTGCCGCGCTCAAAAAATCGGGGGAACAAAGCGAGAATGTCTATGAAAAGAAAGGGCCGCTCTGCAAGACTCGCGACCTGGAGTGCGGTCGCTGAGGCGCCCCCTTCCTTCCCAACGTTCCAAATCCTGTCTCGACGCGATTCCAAGGTGGCAGCTACCTTGCAGCACTCTAAAAATCGGCGAACGAACCGGGAATGCTGTGAAAATGAAGGAGGCACTTATGAGTACTGGACTTATTTTGACCGTCATAGCGCTTTTGGCACTCGCAGTCGGGTACTTAGCGTTGCGAAGCCTGCGGGCTTATTTCAAGCTCCGCGGGAAGAGGTTGGTGACCTGCCCTGAAACCCACATGCCTGCGGCGGTGGATTTAGACGCCGCACACTTGGCGAGGGATGCGGCTTTCGGCACACCGCAGCTCCGCCTGAGCGAATGTTCCCGCTGGCCGGAGCGGCAGGGTTGTGGCCAGGAGTGTTTGAAGCAGATCGAAGCAGCGCCGCAAGGCTGCCTGGTCCGGCGTATCGTTGGGGATTGGTATGCCGGCAAAGCCTGTGTAATTTGCGGCAAGCCGGTGGATGCAGCCGAGCAATGGGTGGGACACGTGCCGGCCCTGCTGAACCCGAAGAAAAGGACCATTTATTGGGACAAGGTCACCCCGGAGAGATTGCCGGAGGTGTTCCAAACGCACTCACCGGTTTGCTGGTCCTGTCACATCGCAGAAACCTTCCGCCACGACCATCCGGATTTAGTTGTAGACCGGCCGGCAAGGTGGTGAAGGAATAGCGCAAGATGGTAATGACTCAATTCCCTGTGGCACGGGCATTCCTTCGCTGCGCTCAGGACAGGCTCTGCCCGTGCTGCGTCACGGCCAAGATGGCCGTGCCACGCAAAGTGAGTCACTACCCGCAAGATGAGCCTCACGCCCGCAGGCCGCGTTGTATAATAACCGTTCGCACCGGTATCAAGTCCGCAGTCTGAAGGCTTGGAAAAAACCAAAGGGCTCTGTCGGTCGGAGCGTAGCGAGGAATCTCGCGCTGGTTCGCGCGCCCAGGGACCACAAGCAGAGCAGGATTCCTCGCTGCGCTCGGAATGACAGTCGCGGATGGTTTGCGGTAAGTCCAGAATCGGAAAACTCATGAACCGAAACCTCTCCAGTGTGTTGCGCCTCTGCGTGATGGTCGTTTTGATTCTTGCTTCCTGTCTCACCGCCGCCCGGCCTGGTTTGGAAAGCCCGCAAGCTGGAAAGCCGGTAGCTTCGAAGCCTGCCGGCAGGAGTTCCGTGGCGGGGTCGGCGGCAGTTCAATCCCAGCGTAACATCGGCAAGGCTTATTACGAGCAAGGCAAATACACCGAGGCGATCGAGCAGTTTCAGAAGATCGTAGCTTCGGGGAAGGCCTTGGCGACCGACCACTTTGACCTCGGCCTCTCTCTGATGCAGGCCAACAAGCTGGACGAAGCTCTAGGCGAGTTGACTACCGCCAAGCAAATGGACCCCAAGCTGGTAGCCGTCGAATACAACCTGGGCATCCTGTACAAGCGCGAGCTTCGTTATCCCGAATCCGAAACGGCTCTGAAGCGAGTGATTGCAGCCGACCCGAACGACCCCGCGGCTTGGTTCAATCTGGCATCCATTTACTTTGCAGAGAAACGCTTGGAGGACGCGCTGGCGGCGTGGGAGCACGTCGTCAATATGGGTTTTGGCAAGGGGCAGAATTTTTACGTCGCGGCCCTTTTCCACACCTTTACCACCTACGTGCGCCTGAATCGCAACGCGGAAGCCCAGAAGGCCCTGAAGATCCATGAACGGATGAGAGACAAGGTCCCCGGCATTTCGCTTCAGAATCCTGCCTTGGAAGGAGGAAAATACGGCGCCCTGCTTCTTCCCGCTCTGCCCCCTTCGGAACCCGGTCCAAGCACGGGCCTTGAAAAGGTGACCTTCGCCGACATCACCCAGCATCTGGGCCTGACGCTGCCGGCACAGCAAAGCGCGGCGGCACAATCCCAAGGCCGCACCAAAGCGGCGGATTATTCCCTGGATTACGCGCGGCGGAACCTCCTTCCCCTCTTCGGTCCCTCGCTGGCATTCGGCGATTATAATGGTGACGGCCGCATGGACATCTACGTGGTAAACCCCGGCGGCACGAACTATCTCCTGCGTAACAATGGGGACGGGACGTTCACGGACGTAACAGAGAAGGCGGGGCTGGCCGGGACCGGCGCCGCCGTCTCCGCCACCTTTGCCGACTATAACAACAGTGGTGAGCCCAGCCTTTTCGTGGCCGGCCTGGACGGCGTCCGGCTCTACCGGAACATGGGCGATGGAGTTTTCCAGGACGAGACTGAGAAGGCAGGGCTCACTCCGACTCCCGGCGAGCTTGACACTCAGGCAGTGCTCTTCGACGCCGACGTCGATGGGTTTCTCGATCTGGTTGTAACCGCCTACACGAACTTGAACGACCCACCCAAGCAAGACTCCTTCAGCTTCCCGAGCGATTTCGCTGGCGCCACCGTTCACTTTTATCGCAGCAACGGCGATGGCACTTTCACTGACTCCACTGCCTCCTCCGGGCTGGCCTCTGCTAAAGGGCGCATGCGCGGCGCGGTGCTCGCCGATTTTGATAACGACGGCTACACCGACCTCTGTTTGTACCGGGACGACGGCCCTCCCTTGCTCTACGCCAACCTTGGTGAGGGGAAGTTTGCCAACCGAACCCCCGAGGCAGAGGCAGGAATCGGCAAGTGGATCGCCTACGATGTGCAGGCTGCGGATTTCAACCACGACGGGCGCTTCGATCTCGCCATGTGGGGCCCTAAGGGCTATCAAATCCTAATCAACCGGGGCGATTGGAAATTCACTCCCCTCACTCCCCTACCGCCCGTTCCACCGCCCACCGGCTTTTTTGCATTTCGCGGCGCAGTTATCGACGCGAACGGCGACAGCTTTGCAGACCTCCTGGCTCGTGATGCCGGGGGCAAATGGCGGCTGCTGGTCAATCACTTCGGCAAATTCCGGGAGGGGAATATCAGCATCCCAGCCAGTACGGCGGGCTCCGTCGGCACGCTCAGCCCCACTTGGTTGAGCAATCCGGGCAAACTGGACTTGGTGGGACTCGCCGCCAACGGCCAATTGCTGGCCTACGAGAAAGAAGGCCCCACACCGCACTGGCTGGAAGTGAAGATGATCGGGTACAAAAGCAACTCCGAGGGCATCGGCAGCCTGGTCGAGGTCAAGGCAGGGAACTATTACAGCAAGATCGTGGTGACGGGGAATCCCATCCGGGTTTTTGCCGGAAACCTCTCCAAGGTGGACGTGGTGCGCGTCACCTGGCCCAACGCGGTCATACAGAACTGGATTGACGTGCCCACCGACAAGCCGATTGATGTTCGGGAGTCGGAACGTCTGGCCACCTCCTGCCCGCTGCTTTACGCCTGGAATGGCACGCGCTATGTGTTTGTCACGGATGTGCTGGGCACGGGCCCGCTCGGCGAGCTTAACCCGGACGGAACTCGCATCAAGCCCTTCCCGGAAGAGTTTGTGCGTCTGCCGCATGACCTCGAAGCCCAAAACGGGCGGTACGTTTTCCAGCTCACCGACGAATTGAGGGAAGCCGATTTCTTTGATCAGCTTCGACTCCTGGCGGTAGACCATGCGGCCAGCCAGGAGATTTACTCGAACGAAATTTATGCTTCTTCGCCCGAGGCCCCGGCGCTCTATTCCGTGCGTGAAAAGCGCTTCCCGGTTTCGGCGGTTGACGATCGGGGGCGCGACGTCTTGCCCTTCCTCTTGAAGCAGGATGGAGAGTATCCCACCGATTTCGCTCGCCAACGCATCCTCGGGCTCGCCGAGCCTCACTCCCTTACGCTGGATTTGGGAGATCTGCCGGCTTCCGCGCGTGTTTCGTTGTGGTTGAACGGTTGGGTGTACTGGACGGACTCGAACGGTTCGCGCGCCTTGATGTCTAATAAGCAGGTCGAACTAATCGCTCCCTACCTCGAAGTTCGCAACGCGCGAGGTGAATGGGAAACCGTGATTCCGGATATGGGTCTGCCCAGCGGCACGCGCCGCACCATGCGGGTCGACTTGACCGGCAAGTTCCTCACCTCCGACCACCATGTGCGCATCGTCACCAACTTGTGCGTCTACTGGGACCAGATCTTCTTCTCCCTCGATGATGCCCCGGCGCCTACTCCGGCCGAGCTTCCGCTGCTCTCCGCGGACCTGCATTATCGCGGGTTCTCAACCCCCGCGAGCGATCCAGAACACCATCGCCCCGACACTTTCGATTATGAAAACGTGCTTGCCATCGCTCCCTGGAATCCCATGATGGGCATGTACACGCGCTATGGCCCGGTGGAAAAACTGCTGGCTCGCGCTGACGATCAGTTGGTGGTGATGGCGCCGGGTGATGAAATCACGGTGAGCTTCGATGCTGGAAGGTTACCGCCGCTGAAGCCCGGCTGCGTACGCGATTTCTTCATGTATACGAACGGGTGGGCGAAGGACGGCGAGCCGAACACCGCTTTTTCCGCAACCGTCCAGCCCTTGCCCTTTCACGGCATGGCGAACTACCCGCCCGGCGCAAATGACCATGCGCCTTCAGGCGAGGAGTACCGGCGTTACCAGCACGAATATCTAACTCGTCCCCGGCTCTTGCTGATTCCGCCCCTCGCGCCTGCCGTTGGTCCGGGGATGTGACTGGCGCTTGGTAGCGCCGACCTTCAGGTCGGCATTGGCGTGTGCTGCCACGGTGCTGACCTGAAGGTCAGCGCTACAGCGCCGAGATGAGATCTACAATGAGAATCTTCGGGAGTTGACATGATGCACTCACATTTTGGAACCTTATTGGCCACGATGCTGGCAGCAGTTGCAGTGTTGGCGCTCGCGGCTGGAGGCAAGCTTATGGCAACCGAATTTCCCCAGACCGAGATTTCAAACGGCAAGCTTCGCGTGAAGTTATACCTTCCCGATCCTAAAAATGGCTACTACCGCGGTACCCGGTTTGACTGGTCAGGAGTCATCGCCAGCCTCGAATATGAAGGTCACAACTATTACGGCCCGTGGTTTGACAGGATCGACCCGCCTGTCCATGATTATATTTTCAAGGGAGCGGAAGTGGTGGCGGGGGCCTGCAGCGCCATCTCAGGTCCCGTCGAGGAGTTCCAGACCAACGATGCGGCCCTCGGGTGGGACGATGCTAAGGCCGGCGGGACCTTCATCAAGATCGGCGTTGGGGCGCTTCGAAAGGTCGGCGCGAGCTATGACGCGTACACGCTGTATGAGATCGTGGACCCGGGGAAATGGACCGTCAGTCAGCACCCCGATTCCGTTGAGTTCACGCAGGAGTTGACCGACCCGTCTTCAGGCTATGGCTACGTATACCGCAAGATCGTGCGGCTTATAGAAGGCAAGCCGGAGATGGTGCTCGAGCACAGTTTGAAGAACACGGGCCGCCGCGCTATCCGCAGCACGGTCTACAATCACAATTTCCTGGTGCTCGACAAGCAGCCTCCCGGCCCCGATTTTTCTATCTCCGTCCCTTTCCAGATTCACCCCACCCAGGCGACTGACGAGCGCCTGGCCAAGGTTCAGGAAAGCCGCATCGTGTTTGCGAAAGCGCTGGAGAATGAAGACGTAGTGGAAATCCCTTTTCGGGGTTTCGGCGACACGCCCAAAGACTACGATATCCGGATCGATAATCCGAAAGTGGGCGCGGGAATGAGGATTCAAGGGGACCGCTCGCTTTCATTTGTAAACTTCTGGTCGATGCGCAACGTCCTCGCCATGGAGCCCTTCATCGCCATGACGATCGACCCGGGCCAGGAATTCACCTGGAAGGTGCATTACGAGTATTACACCCTCTCGGCGACCCCGAATCCTTAATCGGACGGGAACAGTATTGGACGAACGCGCTGAAGCAATCGTTCAAGCTCGGGAGCGTTGTGTCGGAGGAGTGGATGCTGCCAAAGTATTTCGGTTCCTTGGCGGCAGTCCTTGGCCAAACCAAGACCGATTTGTTCAAGAGACCCAAGACCCGCCTGCGTGAGGCCTTCCGGCTCGCTTAGGGCACCGAGGACAAACACTCTCCCGGCCAAGTGATCGGGAATCTCAGCCTTTGCTTCGGCGAGTCTTTCCGGGTGATCATCGAAGTCGATCAACAGGACCATGAACCGATCAGGATAACGGTTCATCCCAGCAACATGGTCTTCCATGAAATGCTCAAGAACCTTAGTCCAACCGCCCGCCTCCTCGAGTACCTGTATCTTCCAATTCGGGAGGTACTGGTCCAAAAGGAAGCCTTTCGCCAATTGGCGATTAGCATCATCTTCGGGAAGCACTAGAACGTGGGGTTGATGCCTGTTGACGCTCATGGCTCCAGGTCGCCGCGAATCAAGGCGCCAACAAGATCTCCGCTGAAATCGCCATTCGCGCGTAGTTCGGCGAGAGGACGCACAATCGTGGGCTCGAGATGGCTTCTCCTGGAGAGGACCAGCGTGTTCTCGTCGGAAAAACTGCGGATCGCTTCTGGGTTATTCGAGGTCGCGATGAATTGGCCGCCGGATTGGAATGCTCTCCGAAGCGCCAGCACAAAATGCCCAACTTCAGACAGGGCAAGGTGGCTGTCAGGTTCATCCCAGAAACAAAGCAGCGGGCCATAGACAAATCTCGCGGCCAGCACCAGCCCGCATATCATGAAGCACTTTTCGCCGTCGGACAGATCATCGAATGGAAGGACTACGCTACCTTGATCGTTTGAGAACTGTACGACCAGATTCCGAGAGTCTCCTCCGACCCCCGGATTCCGAATCTCCCCCAAGTCCGGCATGAGTTGCTTGAGATATTCGTGCATTTTAGCATAAGCAGATGGTCTGTAGGCAACCAGAGCCGAAAACCACGCGGCAAAGTTCGTGACCCGAGCATCTACACGGAGCGTCGTTCCTCTAGACTCCCCTAGAATCAAGCTGGGCACCGGCCGAAGGATGAGCGTGAGAGCGAGCCAGTGCAGGAAAACGAACAAAGGATTGTCCGTCGATCGTAGCCCAACTATCGGCAAGGCCACGACCTCTGGGTCGATAGGGAATTCCGCCCCTTCCGCCTGGCCGCTCCCTGCAAGACGCACTTGCGTCTGTTTTCGGCTGTAAGCCGGCTTGCCGTCGACGGTGATCTCCTCTTCGAATACGCGAAGTTCTGTGGCCCCTACCGGGAGCTCAAAAGCGATAACGTAGCCGTAGGTCCTGGCTTCCACTTCGACCTCTATCTCGAATCGCATAGGCACATCAGTGCGCCCACGAGAGAGGTCTTTCGGTTTTACCAACTCGCTTACCCGGTTCGTACCTCGCGCGATCCTCTGTAGGATCTCGAGGGCGAGCCCGACGGTTGTCTTGCCCGAGCCGTTGTTCCCAATTAACAGGGCGGACGACCTGCCCGTGATCGGCAACTCGAAGTTCTCGAGACATCGGAAATTATGAACGTATAGCCGCTTTATCACAGAACCATGATACACCAGTCCTGCGTGCGCTGAGAGCTGATGTTGACGATTCGCGCGCCTCACGGCCTGAGTGTCAACCATGCGGCAAGCAAATCCATGGGCCATTGCATGAAGACCATCCGCGGGAGGGCGCGCGTGCGCAGATAGATGAGTTGGATGATCACGATCAACGGTAAGAACTGGAGGAAGCGGAACAGCATGAGTCGCCAGTCGAGGACCAAGGGGAACAGACTGTGCTCGAAGGCCCACCAGAATCCTACCACTGTCACCGTGACCCAGGTCTTGCCGGTCAGCGCCTTGAGCCGGGCGGCACAGTAAGCTTGGTAAATGGCCTGCTCGGTGGGCGACCAGACGAGCCAGAAGACAGACAGGCTGTAGTAGACAGCCCAACGTGGCAGATGGCGCGCAGAGACGAGGCCCGGCGCCAGACCTTTAGGGCTGAGATGGGTAGTTCCATAAACCAGCCAGGAGGCAAGCGTCGCGCCGCCCCCCACCACGATTGGGAAGAGGATGAGGAAGAGCACAAGACCCCAAAGCGCCTCCCAACGAAGCCGCGATCGATCGACGCCGAAAAAGTCAACGAGCCGGATGCCTTCCGAACGCGCCTGTCGCCAGAGCAGCAGCAGACATCCGATATCGATGAGGGTTGCATAGACAGTCCACCACGGTGCCTGAGTGCGCCAAGGAGAAGGATTACGCCGGAGCCAGAGGACGGCCGCCAACCCGCCTTGTACCAACAGAATCAGGCAGGCCCGGGCCGGCGCCAGAGCTAGAGGCCCCCACCAGCCGATGCGGCCGGATTGCACACGTTGTTGGATGGCAGGAGCGGAATTGGGGGTTGGCGCTTCGTCCATTGAAGTTCACCTCTTTGCCAGCTTTTTGAGGTAGTCCTCGAACTCTCTTAACCGAAGTAGCTTGGCGAGAAGCAGCAAGAGCACCAAACCTACTGAGCTCACGATCACCAGAACCAGCAGAGCCTGATGGGTTGTTTGCCAGCCCAGCAGCGAACCCAACCAATTAGTCAGCGTGAAGCACGCGACTCCTGTCAGCGCGGAAACCGTGCCGATCTTAAGGAAGAAAACGAGAAACGCCCGGCTCTCGCGATTGCGGGTTCGGCGGTTCAACAGGAAAAGCAGAATCACCGTGCAGGCGGTAATGCCAAGGGAACTCGCCCAGGCAAGCCCGAGGTACTGATAGCGGTGAGCCAGCCACCAGTAAAGGGGAAGGCTGAGGAAAGTAATCCCTGTACCCACCACGGCCGGGGTAATGGTGTCGCGGGCGGCGTAGAAAGCACGCGCCAGGATGTTCTGCATCGCCCAGGCAAACATACCGAGGGAGAAAACCCGCAAGGCGGCAGAAGTGGCTTCGAAATCGCTTCCGTGCAGGCGGGTGTGCGAGAAGAGGAAGTGGGTGAGCGGCGTGCTCTGGGCGATGGTCAGGGCGGAAATCGGGACAAGCGGAATGAGCAACCCTTTCAGCGTGGCGTTCACGGCGCGGTTGAGTTCATCAAGTTTCCCCTCCGAATAGAGGTTTGCCATAAAAGGAAACGATGCCACCCCCACCGACATCCCCACCACGCCGAGCGGCACGCGCATCAGCGCCTTCGCGTACGTCAGCCAGGTGATGGACGCGCGGCCCAGAAAAGAGCCGAACCAGCGGATGATCCAATCATCCGTGGCAGGGAGAGAGAGCGCCAGCATGATTGGAATCGAGAGCTTGATGAACGACCGGAAGCCCGGATGCCGGATGTCGAGGCTGGGAGCGAAACGACCTCCGGCCCGGCGTGCGCCATAAATCTGGAGAAGGAAATTCCCCGCGAATGCGCCGGCTACCACCCCCAACGCGAAACCTGTCATGCCGACTCGCGAAGAAAGCAACAGTCCGCCGAGAACGACTCCGAGGTTATAGACCACACCACCAAGGGATGGGATTACGAACTTGCCCTTAGCGTACTGCACGGCCGTCAGGATGCTTCCGAGGTAGAAGAAAACCTGCGCGGGCAACATCAGGCGGGTCAGAAACACCGTTTGCGCCTTGGCTGGGGGAGCAAAACCCGGGGCGATGGCTGCGACCAGTTGAGGGGCGAAGATCTCCCCAATCCCCACCAAAGCCACGACTACCAACCCCATCACCGAGACCACAATCGAGAAAGCTCGCCAGCCCTCGTCCTCCCGGTTTTCTGCCATGTAGTGGGAGAAGACAGGGATAAAGGTCACGCTTAAAGCGCCGGCGGCCACCAGGTAATTCAAGAAATCGGGCAGCGTGAAAGCTGCGTAGTAGGTGTCGGTGACGGCGTTGGCGCCACTCTGGTGGGCTACCGTCCACTCGCGAAAGTAACCCAGCGCGCGGCTCAGCAACACCCCCGCCATCACGATCCCGGAGGCTTTGGCGATACGGCTCGTGACACTCGAAGAGGCCATTTGAAGATGCTAACTCTCAGGGAAGGGGAAGCGCTTCCGGCAATGACTACAACGTGCCATTTTGGGGCGGAACAGGAGGCGTTCCGCGGCGGTACGCCGAGAGCGGCGGTAGTTGCCGCTGCCACAAAACGGGCAACGCCCTGTTTCCTGATTCGAGGAGCCAGCGGCGTCTGCTTCCTCCCCGCCGTTCGGGTGGGTCTTCTTGCGGGCGGGTGTTGAAGCGCTTGGCTCATCAGGATGTTTGACATAGGGAAACCGCTTGCCGCACTTCTCGCAACGGGCCATCGGCGGGCGTTGCAAGGCTTTTTCCAGGGCAGTGCGCTGGGTGCGATGGTATTTCGAGCTGCCGCAAGACGGACACTTGGGAACTTCGTCGTTCGAAGGTTTGGCGTGGGCAGCTTCTTGCGGGACTTCGGTTTGGGGGTTCTCTTTGGCCATTTTTGGAAGCTGTTTCTCCTCTGCAAGTTCAGATCCGGCTGTCGGCGCCTCCGCCAACTTCGTCGAGCTCGGATGTCCCGGGTGCGGAAAGCGCAGGCCACAGATCTCGCAGCGAGCCATTGGCGCCCGGCGCAAGATCCGCTCCCGGGTCGTTCTCTCCGTCCGATGGTATCCCCTGCTGCCGCAAGCCGGACAGTGGAACACGTCGCCGTTCGAAGAATCGGCCGCAGAAGGCCTTCCCAGGCTTGGCTCTGCCTCGGGCCTGACTAATCTTCCCGGCTTCTCTCCAAACCCGGGTTCGTTTATCAGGTCTTTCCCCGACTGGGAGGAACCATAGCGTTTTTCGCTATGCCTCGGCAGATACCGCGCCGCCCGACACCGGGAACACTTCTGCAGCCGGTACCCCAAGGCCCGCGCAAGGTTGTACTTGAAGTTGTGCGGGACCGGATCGGTTTTCGTAGCACCACATTTGGGACATGGTCGAATCATAACGAGCAACAGTGACAGACATGTTACAACGGCATTACATTAGCAAACCCCAACCGCCTCCGCAACCCGGAAGTGTGCCGATTGCGCGCTTCCACATGAAGCCTTGGGAGATTAAGACCTTGAGGCGCTAATACGGTCGTAGAGGTGGTTCGCCAACCGCCTCTACCTTCGCTACATTGGTTCGCGATTTCCTAGAACTCGGCTTGATAGGCCGCACTCGGCAATCTGTAACTCCTTGAATCCTCGTAGGAAGATGGTCACGACGACAGATTCAGAGATGCTTTGCGCATTTTCACCCCTCCGGCCAATTTGGCAGCGGTCATTTTGCGCACCTCCCAATCTCGGAATTTTCGCCTGCTTTTTGCCCTCTCTAGAGGCCACAATTTGTTAAGCTGCTTTATTCCCTTCGATTTGAATCCGGCCTACTGGCATTTTCTGATCTACAGGAGTTTGGCACAAGGCGTGCCCTTCCCAAGGGTGCGAGGGACCTCGGGTCCTGGGGACCCGTCGTTCGACGGGTTGGGGGTTGGGGATTCCGGAAATTGGACGAACCGGAGTTTCTAACCCCCTATAGAATCTCAAGCTCAAACGCGCACCACGAAAGTTCCCTACGCGACTCCAGGGCAACCCAACAGAGGCATAGGACAGTGAATATTGCGAACCAAGCTTGGCCGATCAGCTTAACGGGTAACCTGGATCCGGTATTGATTGGAGTTGCAGCCCTTACGAACCATCGAGCTAATTTGCACGCAAGCGTGAACCGTGCACAATGCACATCCGCTGGAGCGGTATGGATTTCCGCAGGTTCGAGGGAAGCACGATGGCCTGGAGCACGGCCGAGCGCCGCAATTCCCGAAAAGATGGACAAAGACGTGCTCATGGAAATAGTGGCTGCGTCAAACAGCCGCTACTAAGAAGCGGGTCGTGCAATGTGGCTTAACAATCTAGACTACAAACCGCGGCTCGTTTTTTGGGAGGTAACCAAGGGGTGCAATCTACGTTGCATCCATTGTCGCGCCACCGCATCAGAACTCTTATCGCCATTAGACCTACCTACAACCAAAGCCCTGAACTTAATAAAGCAAGTCTCTCAGTCATTCCTACCAATCCTAGTTCTGAGCGGTGGCGAACCTCTCTTTCGCCACGACATCTTTGAGCTTTCGAGCTACGCCACATCCCTGGGGATTCGAGTGGCGCTGGCCACCAATGGAACGTTGGTCGACAAGCAGGTGGCGCGCCGGATTCAGGAATCGGGAGTGCGGCGTGTTTCCATCAGCCTGGACGGCGCCGACGCTGCAACACATGACGCGTTTCGCGGCATTTCGGGCGCCTTCGACGCCGCCCTGCGCGGCTTCCGGAACCTTCGCGAGCTGGGGATGTCGCTGCAGATCAACATGACGATTGCTCGTCATAATGCGCACCAACTCCCTGCGGTGCTGGAGTTGGCCAAGGAAATCGGGGCGGATGCCCTGCACACGTTCCTTCTGGTTCCGGTGGGTTGCGGCGTGGACATCGCCGCCGAGCAAATGGTGCCCGCCGAAGAATACGAAGAGATCTTGAATTGGTTCTACGATCGCTCGCTGGAAGGCGGGATCGAACTGAAAGCCACCTGCGCGCCTCATTATTTTCGCGTAATGCGCCAACGCCGCGCCGCCGAGCGCCGGGCAGCCACGACGGTAAGCATCGAGCCGCACCCGGCAGACGCCGGCGGTTCGAAAGATGCCATCGGCCCAACTGAAACGACCATGCCCGGCTCGACGGGTATAGCGCTCCGTCCGCACGGCGCCCAGCCCGGCCACCCCCATCCCCATGCCATGAACGCGATGACCAAGGGTTGTCTCGCCGGCACGGGCGTGTGCTTCATTTCACACCGAGGCGAGGTTTATCCCTGCGGATACCTGCCAGTCCTGGCAGGCGATTTGAACAAGCAGTCGTTTGCCGAAATTTGGGAGAGTGCCCCGGTTTTTCAGCAACTGCGCAACACGGATAATTTGAAAGGCAAGTGCGGCTGCTGTGAGTTTCGCAACGTTTGCATGGGATGCCGCGCACGCGCCTATGCGGCCAGCGGCGATTATCTGGACGAAGAGCCATTCTGCGTTTACCAACCCCGGCGGAAGAACTCCGCGGCGGGCATGCGGGAGGAAATGACCCATGTTTCAGTTTAGCGATCTCGTTCGTGGTGGCGAACTGGTCCGCGACATAAAGCAGAAATTCCCCGAGACCGACGAGGTGTTCGTGAAGTTCGGCCTTCGCCCCTCATGCTATGACTGCTCGATTGAGATGGCGGCGCGCAAAGTCGGCGCCTTGCTCGATGACTTGATGGTAGAAGTGAACAAAGCGATCTACAAGAGCCGTGGCGTTACAGCTTGATTTATCCTCCGGCAAGGTCCTAATCCGGGTCCTACTTTTCATACCGCTATGGCTCAACCACAACCCGAGAGAACGAAGGTCTTTTTTATACCTTATTATAATTACCCCTTCGTTCTCTCGGGACATAGCCAACATTGATACCTCGTCCAACTCACTGCCCGAGTCCTCAGCGACAATCCTATGTGATATAATCTAGATGATGGTCGCGATTCGCTTTTCTCAAGCCGAAGACCGAGCCAAGGGATTCCTGCTGTTGGCGCGAGCAGGTCGGGTTCGAACCTTGCGCGGCGAGATCTACCTTTGCAGCGAGAAAGCCCTCGAAGTTCTTGACTCGTTCAGAGTACCCTACACGAGAGTCCCACCGCCAGTGAAGCCAAATGAAGTGGACCCGCTACGAAATACTCTTACCACTGCGCTATAACGACGGTCGGAGAATCGAGGAAGCAAAATTCGATCAAACTAACCTCGAACTCATCGAGGAGTTCTCGGCAACTACAGCAGATATGATCACAGCAGTGGGCTCTTGGAAGTATCAGGGTACACTTTACGAGGATCAATTGCTCCGACTAGAGCTGTTTCGATTTAAGTGTTTACATATCCACAGGAGGTGAAGTAGTTTGTGCATTCGCTTGGGGAGACCGTATTGAGCAACTCCCCGATTTCCTTCCAGAGGGTATCGATATCGCGT
>JBELAJ010000188.1:0-14297 GCA_049508935.1 Terriglobia bacterium
CCCTCGTCTCGGAGCAGTAACAACTGCCACGACCGAAGAAAGCTATCCAATGTTAAGCAGGGCTCGCAAATTGTTCGAACGCACCGTGATTGGCGAATCGGTCCCGAGGCTTGTTCGCTGGGGGAAATACGTACCTCGCGCGCTGATCGAGGACATCCAACGCGATTCGTTTTGCGAATTGGTGCGCTACGCGGCGGAGCGGCAAGCGTTCTTCAGGCGCAAGTTGCAGGAGAGCGGCATCAAGCCTGGCAGCGTCCGCCGGCCTGAGGACCTGGGAGACATCTTCACGACGCCCGAGGACTTGCGTAACCTGCCGCCGGGAGACTTCCTCTGCCGTGAACCGCAACTGGTATTTGAAACCACTGGCACATCCGGAGGTCCCAAGTGCGTCTATTTCGACTACGACGAACTGGAATTCACGGCGCGCTACGAAGCGGCGGGCATGTGGGAAAACGGCGTGCGGCCGGGCGACCGGGTAGTCTGCACGTTCGACGCGGGGTATTGGATCAGCAGTTGGGTCACGTTTCTCGCTTGCAAACGCATGGACGTTTTCTGTTCCGCGATCGGCAAGCCCCATCCGCGCGAACTCTATTCCCGCATGCCGATCTACAAATACAACGTCATCGCCGCCGACCCGACCTGGCTCGTGAGCTTCAGTGAGATTGCCGAAAAGGAAGGAGTCTTCCCGCTCAAGCTGATCGTCGCTGCCGGCGACCGCATGACGGAGGTTTATCGCAGCTACGTTGAGCGCATCTGGAAATGCCCCGTCGTCCTCGGCTACGGATCCACCGAGCAAGGCGGCGGCACAGCGATGGAGTGCCTGCGGCGCGAAGGCTATCACCTGGACGAGTACAACTATTTTATCGAAATCCTGGACGCCGACCCAGAAGGCTACGGCGAACTCGTGGTGACCACGCTTTCGCGGCGCACCATGCCGCTGGTTCGTTACCGGGTGCGCGATGTGACGCGGTTCATCAATGAGCCTTGCCCCTGCGGCGTCACCCTCCGGCGCATGGCCAAAATTCGCGGCCGGGTTGACGAAATGGTGGTGATGGGCGCCGGGAACATGTACCCGGAAATCTTCGAGCGCGTGCTCCACGATGTCGAGGGGATTTCCGAGAATTGGCAGGTGGCGGTTCGGCAGGAAGGCCTCCACGATATCCTCGAGTTCCGGCTCGAGCTGACGAACGGCACGAACCTCTCATCCGTCGAAAACGCGGTGCGGAAAAACCTCGAAGCGCGCTACCCGGACGTTTGGGCCAACCAGCTCTGCGGGATGTACCGGCTTGAGTTTCGCGTCTTCCCGCCAGGAAAGTTGACGCAAGGGAGGAAGCCCCGGCGGCTGCTGGACGAACGGAAGGGATAAACCGCCAGAAGAATTTCAAATGGCAAAGAGCAAATGGCAAATGTTAAACCCGTAGTCTTTACAGACTTTGACGGGACGATCACTCAACGCGATGTTACGGACGAAATCCTCGCGCAACTGGCGCACCCCTCCTGGCGGGAGGTCGAACTGGAGTGGACGCGCGGGTTGATCGGCTCGCGTGAATGCCTGGAGCGGCAGATCGCGCTCGTGGATACCTCCGTGGAGGATCTCGACGCCTTAATTGATGCGGTTCCGATTGACCCCGGCTTTGCCTCCTTCTACCTGTTCACGCATCAGCGAGGCGTTCCACTCTACGTTTTGAGCGAAGGATTCGACTACGTAATCGCACGCGTCCTGAAGCGCGCCGGAATGCTCGACTCGGTTCGAAATGGCATGCAGGTGTTCTCGAGCGCTCTGCGGCTCGAAGGGCGCCGCCTCATACCGTCCTTCCCTCATTCCTCTCCGCGCTGTGAGCATGGGTGCGGCACGTGCAAAGCGGCGCTGCTCCGGCGCCTCGGCGAACGAAAACATCCCATCATCTTCGTGGGCGACGGGCTCTCCGACCGGTTCGCCGTGGATGAGGCGGACGTGGTGTTTGCCAAACGACAACTGCTTGCCTATTGCCAGGAGCACGGCAAGGTGTGCCGCCCGTTCAGCACCTTCGCAGACGTTGAGCAAGCCGTTTTCGCCATGCTCTTGGTGGATTGACCCTACGAAGTCCATTAGGGAGGCACTAGGCCGTTGGCCGTTTCTGGCACAAGTATGACGCGGTAGCGCGGACCCCCCTGTGTTGGGGTCCGCGGGTTTTCTTTGAACCGGGGACAAACCGCGGACCCCAACACCGGGGGTCCGCGCTACCCGGTCAGTTTCGGAGGCAAGAATCGTTGATGACTACGAATACTCAAGAACTACTCAAGCTCGAACGAAAGTATTGTTCCTTCGGTGATACGGTCCATTACCTCGAGCCGCCGAAGATCTTTGTCGATTGCGAAGGCAGCTACCTTTACGACGAGCAAGGGACGCCTTACCTCGATCTTCAGATGTGGTATTCCGCGGCGAGCTTCGGGTACAAGAATCGCCGACTGGGCGAGGCTTTGAAACGTCAAGTGGACCGGCTTCCCCAGCTTGCCTGCCAGTACCTGCACGCGGAAAAGGTGGAAGTGGCGGCGCGCATTGCTCAATACTGCGAGAAACGGTTCGGAGTAAAGGGACGGGTGCAATTCAACGTAGGCGGATCACAAGCCATCGAGGACTCGCTGAAGCTGGTGAGGAATTACACCGGCAAGTGCTTGATGTTCGCCTTTATGGGCGGGTATCACGGGCGGACGCTCGGCGCTTCCGCCATCACCTCGAGTTTCCGCTACCGCCGCCGCTACGGCCACTTCGGCGACCGCGCTCAGTTTGTGTTTTATCCCTACTGCTTTCGCTGCATCTATGGGCTCAAGCCCGAAACCTGCAACCTGTATTGCGAGGACCAGTTCGCGCACCTGTTCGACAACGAATATCACGGGGTGTGGGACGCGAAGGCGCAGAGCGCGGAATACGGCGCATTTTATATCGAAGCCGTACAGGGGACGGGCGGCTACGTGATTCCGCCGCGCTCGTATTTCCAGCGCCTGAAGGAAACCTGCGATCGGCGCAAGATCCTGATCGTCGATGACGAAATTCAGATGGGTTTCTACCGCACTGGGAAGTTCTGGGCCATCGAGAATTTTGGTATTACCCCGGATATTATTGTCTTCGGTAAGGCGCTCACCAACGGCCTGAATCCCATCTCCGGCATCTGGGCGCGCGAGGAACTTATCACGCCTGAACTCTTCCCGCCCGGCTCGACGCATTCGACGTTCTCCTCCAACACCTTGGGCACTGCGGTGGCTCTCGAGACGCTCAAGATGCTCGAAGAAGAAGACTACGAGAAACTGGTGAACGAAAAAGGCGCCTATTTCCTGGCCGGCCTTAAAGAACTGCAAAACCGCTTCCCTGGCATCATCGGAAACGTGGACGGGCTTGGACTGGCCCTGCGAATCGAAGTCTGCAAAGAGGATGGCTCGACCCCGGACCGCGATCTCGTCGACCGCATCTTTGCAGAGGGTTTGAAAGGCGACCTCGAAGTTGCCGGCCGCAAGTGTGGCCTGGTCCTCGATGTGGGCGGCTACTACAAGAACGTCTTCACCCTCGCTCCCTCCTTCACCATCACGCGCGAAGAGACCGACCTGGCGCTCGAGCTGCTCACACAACTCTTCCGCCGCTGCTGTCAGTAAGCGCGTAGCGATAGGAGGAAAGACACATGGATATGTACGATCCCCCGCACCCCGGCGAGATAGTCCGGGAGGACTGCCTTAAGGCGCTCGATCTGAGCGTGACCGAGGCGGCGAAGGGCTTGGGCGTCACGCGCAAGACACTTTCCTCGATTCTCAACGGCCGCTCCGGCGTCACGGCGGAAATGGCGCTGCGGCTGTCCAAGGCGTTCGGGAGCACGCCGGAGCACTGGTTGCAGATGCAACTTGCCTACGATCTGTGGCAAGCGAAGCGCCGCGCCAAGAAGCTGCACGTCAAGCAGTTCTTCGCCACTGCGCCAGGCTAACCGACGACCTTACGGTTGTAACGCGTGATCGAGCGATCTTGTCTTGCGCCATGTTTTGCAGAACCACGGCGTTCGAGGCCGGATTAATGTGTTGGGGGAAGGCTTCCCCATGGTTTCCCGAACGCTTCGATCCAAATACGAAATCAGTGCATCACCAATGTTGGGCAATGAAACCTCGAAACATCCCCGCAGCGCTTGCACGAATTTCCAGTTTTCTGCAGCGCCGATATATACGTCTTGGAATTTCTTTTCGAGGTCGCGCTCCATAAAAGCCGAGCTTATTATATCCCGCGGGGTCTAGATTTCGTACAACATAGCGTCGGTTAGGCTGCACTACCCCTGTCCCCCGTACCCCCAACTCTGCACATCGTGCGCTAACATCGCGCGCCCCCCTCGCCCCATCCCCACAAGTGTTTTCGCACCCATTTTCTAGCCCCGCCACCCCAACAAATCACCAGCGACTTACGCCGATTTTCGAAATAGGGCCCCCGGAATCTAGCGGTCTCAGGCCGCTACTCCGGGTTCGCGTTGTCTGACGGGCCCAACAGCCGAACTTCCTGAAGGGTCATTCCATATCCGCCCCCGGGCGGAACGTCGCGGTAATTCGTATGCAGATAGCCGCCGGTGAAGTTCGCAGCAGATGCTGGCCGAAAAGCCAGCCCTACGCCGAAATTAGGACACTACGCAACGTTTGGCCATGCAGGAGATCCAGGCCTTTGCAAGTTGCAGGCAAATCGGGGTATGCTGAGAGTCGGAAAAATGATTTAAGCAGTCTGTCATTCGGGCGGCTGTCACCAGGGTACTCACGCTCCTGGGATCTTCGGGGCGCCCACCCGCTCATTTTCGGAATAAGCGAGGACCGCATATGGGAATGTCTAAATCTGTCCGTCGACCGCCTTTCATTGTTCTATTCCTGCTTGTCATTGGAGTGATGATGGTGTTGCCGCGCCGCGCCCGTGCTCAGGACCCTCCCGGAAGGGTGGCGCGGCTGAACTTTATGCAGGGTTCCGTGTCAATGCAGCCGGCTGGAACGCAGGATTGGGTTGATGCCGATCCCAATCGTCCGCTCACGACGGGCGATAACCTCTGGTCGGGCGACGACGGCCGCGGTGAGCTGCATATTGGAAGCACCTCGATACGCTTGTCAAATGACACCGGAATCTCCTTCTTGAACCTGAACGACCAGGCAGTCCAAATACAACTCGCGCAGGGCGCCATGAACATTCGCCTGCGGCAATTGGATCCCAACGATGCGTACGAAATTGACACGCCCAACCTGGCCTTCTCGCTGCTTCGTGCCGGTGAATACCGTATCAATGTTGATCCGAACGGCGGAACCACTGCGATCACGGTCATGAGCGGCTCCGGCGAGGCGACCGGGGGGGGAAGTGCCTACGCGTTGGATCCCGGCCAGCAGGGCATTTTTACTGGGACATCGCCGTTGTCGCTCGACAGCGAGAACGCCCCGCCCCCTGACGACTTCGACAATTGGTGCATATCGCGCGATCAACGCGAAGACCAATCAACGTCCGCACGGTATATCTCCAGAGACGTGACGGGTTACGAAGCTCTCGATCAGTATGGCGGTTGGCAGAACGACCCCACGTACGGACCCGTCTGGGCGCCTTCCAGCATTCCTTCCGGATGGGCGCCCTACCACCAGGGGCACTGGGCTTATATTGCACCTTGGGGCTGGACCTGGGTGGACGACATGCCCTGGGGCTTTGCTCCATTTCATTACGGACGCTGGGCCTATGCACGCGAACGTTGGATGTGGGTTCCTGGCTCCGTAGCTGTTGTCGTGGGACACCCCTATGTAAGGCCAATGTACGCACCGGCTCTGGTGGCCTTTGTGGGAGGCGGCGCCTTCAGCGTGTCCATCGGCCTTGGCGGAGGAATGGCAGGCATTGCATGGTTCCCGCTCGGGCCGCGCGACGTGTGGGTTCCGAGTTACCACTGCAGTCCGGGCTATGTGCAGAACGTGAACATTTCGAATTCAACGGTGATTAACCGGACGCAAATTACCAATGTCTACAACACTACAACGATAAACAACGTCAACGTCACAAACATCACGTATATGAACCAGAACGCTCCCGGGGCTGTGACGGCAGTGCCCCGAGAGGCGTTCGCAAGCGGCAGACCGGTGGCGGCTGTGGCGGTCAAGGTGACGCCTCAGCAGATTCAGCACCCTCAGGTCGTGCAAAGAACTGTGGTTGCACCACCCAGGAACCTGGTGCCCATGGCCTCGAAGACGACTTCTGCAAGACCACCAGCAGCGCTTGCCAACCGGACCATTGTCACCAAAATGAAGCCGTCGCCGCAAGTGGTCCCGATCGGGCAGAGGACCGCAATCGCCAGATCCAATGTTGTCAAGGCCGCGCCGCCCGCAGCTGCGGTGAAAAAACTCCCGCCCCCGAATCCCGCAAACCGACCCGCTGCTGGCGCTCCCGGCAGGCCCGTCCCCGGGGCCGCGAGGCCAGCCACGCCGGCAACGAACAAGCCATTCACGCCGCCGCCCAGCAAAGCGGCGACGACGCCGAACAGGCCGTTCAATGCGCCACCCAAAGCCACTGAGCCACGCCCGAATACGCCCGCCAACAGGCCTTACACACCGCCAGCCACTAAGGAGGCAACACCACCGCCCAACAGGCCGTTCAATCCGCCACCCAAAGCCGCCGAGCCAAGGCCGAATACGCCGCAGAACAGGCCAGCCACGCCGCCTCCCAATAAAGCTGCCACACCGCCACCAAAGAAGGCGGAGACACCGCCACCCAGCAAACCAGCAAAGGAGCAAAAGAAGACGAAGGAACCCGAGCATCAGTAGTCGATCGAGACCCGGTTCCGAGCCTTATCGAAGAGCGTAGGGGCACGCCATGGCGTGCCCTTACAGGATGCGTGAACCAGGCCGCAGAACTTCGCTTTTTCTACGGCTGCCTTGAACTCTCCGGGGGGACCAGCAGACGAACCTCCTGCAAGGTCATCCCATATCCGCCCCCAGGCGGGTCATCGCGGTAATTTGTGTGCAGATAACCGTTGGTGAAGTTCGCGGCATAGCAAAGCCACGCGGACCGGCCATCCTTGCCGATGAACTTCGAAGGGAAGTTGACGAAGTATGCTTGCTCGCCGAAATGGCGCATGTATACCACCAGTTTCCAGGGGCCGGTGACGTGATCCGATTCCAGAATGTAGGTGTTGTATTTTGAGATCGTGTTGCCTCCATCCGTTATCACCAGCAGGTATTTCTCGAGCGGCGCGTCGTAGGTCATGGTGACGCAGCCCGTATTGTTGTTCCAATCCACCAGCGGTTTGATCCTGGAAAAATCCCGCGTCCAGATGGGGTGACCTGAAACATCATTGCCGCCGAAGAATTCGTACTTCGAGGCGTCGTTCACATTTTGGATGCTGGGTGTGACGCGCGCCAGGTAAATCTGGTCGCCGGTAATCCAACTGAGGTTGGCATCTCTAGGCTTGGGGTCGGGGTCGGAAGCGCCGTGGCCGACCAGATACGCCTTGCCATCCGGTGAATACTGCATGTTCCTTCCGAAGTCGACGAAATGCGGCGCGCCCATTTTCACTTTGCCGCCTGGCTTCGCCGGCTCACCGAATAGCGGCTGGGAAGGCGTATGCGGTGTGTCATGCCAGGTCTTACCGAAATCAGTCGAATAACGGAAGCCGACGAGAGGCCCGAGCACGTCCCAATTGAGCCCCTTACCAGGAGTTTCGAGCAGGCAATAGGTGCCGTAGTACCACACCCTGTTGTAAACAAGACTTCCGCAGGGGTAGCGCCCGCCGTACGGCGCCCCGTTCCCGGAATACACACTCACGTTGATGATCTTGAGATTCAAGGGATCGTCGCCCACGATAGTGGCTTGGCCGGTCGTCGCTTTTTCACCCCCAGAGCTTGACTTAACGTTCCCGACGCTTCCGTCGGTCCAGGGTGAATACATGTTTCCGTCCGAGGCCCACGACGGGTACCAGGTATCAGCATTGGCGTAATGCGCATGCCTGCCTGTGAAGGCAACACCCACCAGGGACCCTGAGGGTCGGAAGGGACAGTCTGAAGGCGGCTGTGAAGGCCAGACGCGGTAAGTTGTCTCAACCCCGAAACCCAGCCCCATCCCAATAAGAACCGCGATCGCTACTCTTGTGTGCATCTCGTATCCTCACTTTCAGCGCAAGGATTGTAGCGCAATTCGGGCCGCGTGCAACTGGCGCTCCCGCGAACAAGAGTCTGCGCTCTCCCTCGAATGGCGCGGCAGACTGTGGTACTATTACGCGGCCTGATGGTCTTGCGAGTGAGGATGGAGTTGCGTTGAAAGCACAACGCGGCCTGTCGGCCGCATCCAAAATTCCAGATTCAAAATTCCAGACCAGAAATCCTTGCGCGTCGCAAAAGATCTCCGGAATGGTACTACAGGGCAACTATTTCCGGATCGCCTGCACGTTGGCCGCAGCGCTGCTGTTGGGTCGTCTGGCACTGTCTGCACAGCACGTTTCAACGGCCGATCACACACAATTGTCGCGGATCACGATCGACTATCCGGAAGATGGCTCGATTTTCCCGCCCGAAATCACGCCTCCCACTTTCATCTGGCGCGATGCCACGTCACGCTCCAAGGTTTGGGATATCGACGTGGAGTTCTCCGACGGCTCGCCCGGGATACGCGCAAAGGCAACCGGGGAGCGCTTGCAGATCGGTGAGATCGACCCGCGGTGCATCAGCAACACAAACAAGCTGCCTGAGCTGACGCCCCAGCAGGCATCGGCCCGCACCTGGACGCCCGACGACACCACCTGGGCAACGATAAAACAACACTCGCGAGAGAGCCTGGCGACGGTGACGATTACGGGTTGGCAGGGCGAGCAGAGCCGCGTCGCCGTCTCAAGGGGTCAAGTTGAGATTGAAACCTCAAAGGACCCGGTGGGGGCACCGATCTTCTACCGCGACGTGCCCCTGGCGCCCTCGGAATTACAGAAGGGGGTGATCAAGCCGCTCGCGCCCAACGGCATCCCCCTGATTGCCTGGCGGCTGCGCAACCTTGGCGAGCCCGCGAGCCGCGTGATGTTTACGGGAATCCATTCCTGCGCCAACTGCCATTCCTTTTCGCGAGACGGCAAGACGATGGGCATGGACCTGGACGGTCCGGCCAACGACAAGGCATTGTATGTTCTTGCTTCAGTGAAACCTCAGATGTCCATCCGGAACGAAGACGTAATCTCGTGGGCCACCTTCAAGGACCAGACGGTCGCGCAGCCGCGCGTCGGATTCATGTCGCAGGTCTCGCCGGACGGCCAATACGTGGTCACCATGATCCAGCCGCCGGGAGGCACGCAGGGTGGCTTCTACGTGGCCAATTTCAAGGACTACCGTTTCCTTCAAGTGTTCTATCCCACGCGCGGCATCCTGGCCTGGTACAGCCGCGCCACCGGCGAGATGCACGCCCTGCCGGGAGCGGACGATCCGCGCTACGTGCATACGAATGAAACCTGGAGCCCGGACGGCCAATACCTGGTGTACGCCCAAGCGGAAGCGAGAGATCCGTACCCCAAAGGCCGCAAACTTGCAGCATACGCTAATGACCCGGACGAGACGCCAATCCAATTCGACCTTTACAAGATCCGGTTCAACGGAGGCAAAGGCGGCCCGTCGGCGCCGATCGCCGGGGCTTCCCAGAACGGCATGAGCAATACCTTCCCAAAGATTTCTCCCGACGGACGCTGGATTGTGTTCGTGAAATGCCACAACGGCCTGTTGATGCGTCCGGACGGCCAGCTTTACATCATCCCGGCCGCAGGCGGCGAGGCGCGGCGCATGCGCTGCAACACGCCGCTGATGAACTCCTGGCACGGCTTCTCGCCCAACGGCCGCTGGCTGGTCTTCTCATCGAAGAGCCGCTCGCCTTACACGGAAATGTTTCTCACACACTTGGACGAACAGGGCAACGACAGCCCCGCGATCTACATTGACAACTCCACCGCAGCCAACCGCGCCGTGAACATCCCGGAATTTGTGAACATCCCGCCGGACGGCTTGGCCAAAATCGATTTGCCCGCCGCCGAATTCTTCCGCATGTTCGATCATGCGGCGGAATTGGCAGCTAAAGGACAGGACGAAGCAGCCATCGCGGAATGGAAGAAGGCCCTCCAGATCAATCCCGATGACCCGATGGCCAACAACAACCTGGGCACGCATCTGCTCAAAAGAGGGCAACTGGACGAGGCCGTTCCACGTTTTCAGAAGGCAGTCGAGCTGAAGCCGGATTATGCCGATGCGCAGAATAATCTGGGAATCGTCCTGTTGCAGAAAGGAAGAGTTGGCGAAGCGATCGAGCATCTCGAAAAGGCGGAGGAAATCAACCCGAGGAACACGCAGACCTACTATAACCTCGGTGCAGCCTTTTATATGCAAGGAAAAGTAACAGAGGCCCTGGCAGAGTGGCGGGCGGGGCTGCACGTCGACCCGGAAGATTTGCCACTGCTCAGCCAGGCGGCATGGGTGCTGGCCACGAACCCCGAGGCGTCAGTCCGTAATGGCAGCGAGGCCGTCGAGTTAGCAGCGCGGGCAGTGAAGCTGTCCGGCGCCAAAGACCCCGCCATCCTCGACACACTGGCGGCGGCCTACGCTGAGGCAGGGCGCTTTCCTGAAGCGGTCGAAACCGCGCGCCAGGCGCTTACCCTGGCCACCGAGCCTCTGGCCGCAGAACTGAAGGCTCGAATCGCTCTCTACGAGGACAAACGCGCATTCCGAGATACACAGTAGAGGCGACCGTAGCAGTTGCCACGGACTGCCACACGGGCCGCAACCACCCGAAGAGAATTTCAGAATTCGATCAGCATCCGATTTGAGATTTGAAATTGAAATTTGAGATTTAAAGTTACTGCGTTGGTCCGGTGGGCGGCGGCAGCCTGCCGAAAATGCGGTCGCCTTGTTTTTCCACTTCTGCGGCCTGAAGTTTGTGCTGCTCGGCGAACTGTCGCTCAGCCTCGGCGTGCAAGCCTTTCTTGAGATATGCCTGCCCGAGCTGGTAGTGGTAGTTGGCGCTATCCGACTGAAGTTTGACGGCGCGTTCCAGATAGGAGATGGCCAGATCAGTTTTGCCTTTGCGCAGATACGCTCTTCCGAGGCCTGCCAGCGACGGCGTAAGTTTGGGGTTGAGGGCTAGGGCTTTTTGAAACAGCGGAATGGCTCGATCCACGTCGTTCCGATCGAGCCGGATGGTGCCGGTATCTTCGTAGGCCCAGGGCTCGGTGGGGCTGATCGCCATTTCTTTCTCAAACTCCTCTTCCGCCTTGTCCCGGTGGCCGAGACGCCGGTAAAGAACTCCCATGTCGTAATGCGCAAAGGGGAGCTTGGAATCTCCTGCGATGGCTTTCTTTAGTTCTTCCTCTGCCTTTGGATTCTCATAGAGATCAAGATAGGCTTTGCCCAGCAGCAGGTGCAAGTGAGGCGTATCGCCGCCGACGCTCACGAGCCTCGCGAAGGCCTGCTTGGAGTCGTCATTCCGCTTCACTTGTTGATACGCTATCCCCAGCATGTAAAGGAAATCGAGATCGTCCTGCTCTTGGTCACGGATGGGCTCGAGGTCGGCCACCGCGGAGCGGTAATCCCTGAGCATGAAGTGCGACATGCCGAGCAAGTAGTGCGCCTGCATGCTGTCCGGTTGCGCTTTGACCAGGCGTTCGAAGTAAGGTACGGCGTCCTTGAAACCCTGCTTTCGGTAGTAAAGCAGGCCGAGGTTCAGGTCAACGCCCACCATGCTCGGGTCGAGCTTCTTGGCTGTCTCGAGAGCTCGTATCGCTTCGTCCGATTTACCCGTCCGCATGTAAACCACGCCCAAGTTCGTGTAGGCGGCGGCGGAGTTCGGGTCAAGCTTCAGAAAGTCTTTGAATCCGCGTTCGGCGGCAGCGTAGTCCTTGGCGGCAAGTGCCCGTTGCGCCCGCTCGAAAGCGGCACGGAGGTCCTGTTCCGTCAAGCGCCGGGGTGGATTGGCCGAGCCGGTGTTTTGCGCCGCCGAAGCGAGAACCGCAGACAGCATGGACAGTAGAATCGCACCCACAGATATCATTAATCGCGGAACGTTAACGGGCCGAAGGTACATGGGACTCTAACCGCTTCAACGGAGGCTGTAGGATATCACACTCAGGTGCGGTCTCTGCCGCCCGCTGGAAAGAGAGCCCTCTCCCTTGGGGAGAGGGTTGTCGAACTCTGGCACTCCAAAAAAACAGGGCGCAACGAGAGAATCGGAAATCCTCTCGTTGCGCCCGAAATTACCCAAGACCCGTTAATGTTGAAGCCTAGAAGATGAACTTCAGGCCCAATTGCAAGTTGCGCGGGGCCCATGCGGTATTAACTTCACCGGGAGTTGTAGTGTTCTCGTCGCAGGTCCCGCCAAATGGTGTTTTTCCGGCGCAACCGGTGTTCACGCCCTGGAACTGCGGATGGTTGAAGGTGTTAAAGGTTTCGAGGCGGAACTGCACAGTTCCATGCTCGCCCCGGAACCAAGGTGTGGTGATGTTCTTCTCGAGCGCCAAGTCAAAGTTGTTCCGGCCAGGGCCCGTGAGAACGTTACGCCCCATGTTGCCGAACATGCCGGGCTCGCCGTTAGCCAGGAGTTGGCTGTACAATGGCTGCGCAACGGTGCTCGGATCCCACCACTGGGGTGTTGGCCCGTAGGTGGGGTCATTGTAGGTACCCTTCTTGATTGCAACCTTACCCACCGTGTCGCAGCGATATGAGCCGCCGATCCCAGTGGCAAAACCGGTCACGCCGCATTCGAAGTCAGTCGGCTCACCGGTGAAGAAGCTGGAGATGCCGCTGAGCTGCCAACCGCCGAGCCCCTGCCGCGCGAAAGCATTGGAGGAGTTCTTGAAGAACGGCATGGCGTACACGTAGTTGAGTTGCACTACCTGTGTGCGGTTCAAGTCGCCTGTACCCTTCCAGCGGGCGAGGTTGTAATCATCGATAGAGCCGAAGCTGCTGGACTCGTAAGTACTCGTGGAATCGTCAATCGCATGCGACCAAGTATACGCAGCCTGCAGCGTCAGGCCATGAGTGAAACTGTGACGGAAGCTGCCCTGCAGCGCGTTGTAGGTGGAGACCGCCGTGTTCTGCTTCTCCGTAATGGCGCCGTAGCCTTCATACGGCCGGAAGAGGGTGCTGGGTTTGTCGTTGTTGATCATAATGGTCTGCACGTCGCAGTTTCCTGAGGCATCGCAGACGGTTTGGCCGTTGTCTCCCGGCGCGCCCGATCCCGCAGCCTTACCTCCGACCAGTCCCGCCAACACCGGCACATTCATCGTGGCGCCGTTGGCAACGACCGCAGGGTTGATTTCGTTAATGTCCTGAGCACGCGCCAGATGCCGTCCCAGAGCACCAACGTAGGCAAGGCTAACCAGGTTGTTACCGGCAAACTCGTGCTCGACCGTCAGGTTGTACTGCTGCACGCTGGGCCATTTTTCGCTGTAGGGCACAGACGTGTAGCCCGGCGGACCCGGAACAAGCAAGCCGGAAGGAGCGATTACGCTGTAGCCGGCGGCTGGCGCGAGAGCGCTGTAAAGGTTGTAGGCGGACACACCGGGCGCCCCCGGCGGGTTGCCTTCGCCACCTTCAGTTTGCGCTTCGTTGCCGTTGCCGGACTCATAGTAGATACCGTAGCCACCGCGGATCGAGGTCTTCCCGGTGCCGAAGGGATCCCACGCGAAGCCAACGCGGGGTGCGATGTTCCCTCCGGTGTTGCGGAGTTGACAGCCATTGGGAATACCATTGTGACCGCATTCCACCAGGCCGTTGCCAAAGTCGCCAGGCGTCGCGCCCGTCGCCGGGAAAATGAAGTTACCGTTGGCGTCAAGCGAATCTTCGGCGGCTCTGGAGTACTGGCTGGGGATAAACCCGGAATCGATGGTGGGACGTGTGACGTCGTGAATGCGCGTGTAGATGTAGTAGCGCACGCCCAGGTTCAGGGTGAGCTTCCGGGTGACCTTCCAGTCGTCCTGGATGTAGGGCTCGAGGTCGGTCATTTGCCAGTGGCCCTTGGCATAACCACCCACCGCGGCGCCGTTGACGATCTGGGTGCCCTCCGTATACTGCTGGATGCGCCCCAGGAACATATCGGCCATGGCGTTGCCGGTCGTGACTGAGCCGCCACCGCCGTTGTCGAGCTGACCTTGAGTGTCGGTGCCGAACTGCTCGTTCTTGCGGTAGTTCTCCAAATAGAAGCCCCACTTGGTGGTGTGGTTGCCGTGCACCCACGCCATATTATCTTTCCAGGTGATAATGGGGTTGGAGTTAAACCACGGATGGTTGCCGGCGTCCTCGTTGGTGCAGAAGTCAAGACCGCCGCACAG
>JBELAJ010000189.1:0-14241 GCA_049508935.1 Terriglobia bacterium
TGGTACAGATTGCCATCGCGGGCGCGGTAATGGAGGCGGACGGCGTGAGCCTTGATGGTGATGCCCCGCTCGCGCTCGAGATCCATCGAGTCGAGCACCTGCGCAGACATTTCGCGTTGCGAAAGCGCGCCGGTGATCTCCAGCACGCGGTCGGCCAGGGTCGACTTGCCGTGGTCAATGTGAGCGACTATCGAGAAGTTGCGAACGTAACGTGCGTCCGTAATGTGTAACCCTTTTTATTTAACCCTTTGAAAATCTAACAAAAGGGCGATAACCTGTCAAACTTGGAGTTGAGTTAATTGGGGGAGTCGTCATTCCCGCGAAAGCGGGAATCCATTTCCTGAGAAATTTCCGAGATGGATTCCCGCTTACGCGGGAATGACAGTACCAAGCGGTGCCTGAGCATTCCTCCGGGGGAGGGAACATGGCTTTCGAGAATTTGCTCTACGAAAAGCGCAATGGAATCGGATATGTGACCGTCAATCGTCCCGAGAAACTCAACGCCCTCAACCGGAGAACCATGGACGAGTTGCGGGAGTGTTTTGAGGGGATCGAACGCGACGATGAAGTGCGAGCCGTCATCCTTACCGGGGCGGGTGAGAAGGCTTTTGTGGGAGGCGCGGACATCAACGAACTGGGCGTCCAGACGCCCGTGCAAGGCAAAGAGACGTCGGTGCGCGGGCAGAAGATTCTGGACCTCATCGAGCACTTGGGTAAACCGGTGATTGCCGCCATCAATGGTTATGCACTGGGGGGAGGATGCGAGCTCGCGCTGGCCTGCACCATAAGGATCGCTTCAGAGAATGCGCGCGTCGGGCAGCCAGAAGTCAAGCTGGGACTCATTCCGGGTTACGCAGGGACGCAGCGTTTGCCCCGGCTGGTCGGCAAAGGACGCGCCTTGGAAATGGTACTAAGCGGCGACCCCATCGGCGCCGCAGAGGCCTATCGCATTGGATTGGTGAATCAGGTTGTGTCGGCGAAAGACCTCATTGCTACGGCTGAGAAGCTCGCGCAGAAAATCCTGGCCAATGCGCCACTGGCGGTGAAGTTCGCGCTCGAAGCTGTAAACCATGGTTTGGAAATGACCGAAGCTGAGGGCCAGTTCCTGGAAGCTAATCTGTTCGGATTATGCTGCACGACGGCGGACATGAAGGAAGGCACTCGAGCGTTTCTGGAGAAGCGGCCGGCGCGGTTTACTGGGAAGTAGTCCATTGTCAGTTGTCCGTGGTCCGTTGTTTAACCACGAACTACGGATTGTAGACAACGGACCACGGACGACGGACAACGGACCAATGTCTTCACGCAGAAAATCCCGCGAATTCGCGATGCAGATGCTCTATCAATGGGAGATCTGTGGTTATACTACCGCCCAGGTAGAGGCGAGCTTTTTCGCCAACCAAAAAGCGGACGCTGAAGAGGAGGGTTTTGCCCGCAGTCTTTTCGAAGGGGCCATAGCGCATATCGATCAGCTCGACGGGGTGGTTCGCGCGCATGCAGAAAACTGGCGATTAGAGCGCATGGCGGCTGTGGACCGCAACATCTTGCGCGTCGCCCTGTTCGAACTCATCCACCACCCCAGCACGCCCGCCGCTGCCGTGATCAACGAAGCGCTGGAGATCGCCCGGCGTTTTTCAACAGGAGATTCCGTCGAGTTCGTCAACGGCGTGTTGGACGGTATCTACAAGAAACTTCCCCCGCGAGATCGCCAGCCCGGATGACTTTCGGCTGGGGATGTGCCGCCTTGCTGCCGCGTCGCCCCTACAGCAAATCATCGCGGCCCAGGCGCTCCAGTTGCTGAACGGCTTTTCCGACATCCTGCGATCGCTCGCGAGTGCAAACGAGTAACGCATCATCGGTTTCGACGACCACCAGATCATGAATCCCGATCGTGACTACAAATTTCTTTGGCGAAACCAGCATGTTATGCTGCGAATCAAGGCTGAACCCGACCCCAGACCGGACATTCCCCTCTGAGTCTTGACGGCTTAACTCGTAAACGACTGCCCAGCTTCCCACGTCGTTCCAGCCAATATCCGCGGGAACCGCATAGATATCGGAGATCTTTTCCATGATTGCGAAGTCGATGGAGATTTTTTGGAACTTGGGGTAAAGCCGGCGGAAGACTTGCGAGCGAATTCCTCCTGCGTCGGCGATCTGCCTTACTAGACCCGCCATATCAGGCTGGAAACGCTGAAAGTTCTCGAGCAGTGTGGCAGCCTTCCAAATGAAAATGCCGCCGTTCCAGAGATACCGCCCTGAGGCGACGTAGCGCCGCGCCACAGCCAGAGCCGGTTTCTCGGTGAAACTCTCGACGTGGAACACTTCGCGCCCCGCCACTCGGCCTTGCCGCCGGCCGAGGCGAATGTATCCAAAGCCGGTTTCAGGCCGCGTCGGTTTCAGTCCCAGGACCACGGATCGTCCCGGCTCAGTCGCCACGCGGCACGCCGCAGCAAGCAGGCGGCGAAAAAGCGCCGGCTTGGCGATGATCTGATCGGAAGGCAAAACCACCATGAGGCCTTCCGGGTCTCGCCGTGCGATCTCTTGCGCCGCGACCGCCAGCGTAGGAGCCGTATTCCGCGAGGCTGGCTCGCCAAAAATCTGATTGGAAGGAACGCGCGGCAGAAGCCTTCGAATATTCTGCAATAATGGCGCACTGGTGAAAATGTAGATTTGGTTTGAGGGAATGATGGGCTGAATTCGTGCTACCGTTTGTTCGAGAAGCGACTGCCGACCGAACAAGGTCAACAATTGTTTCGGGTGTCGCCGGCGGCTTAGGGGCCAGAAACGAGTACCGCTGCCCCCTGCTATAACTACGCCATAGGCATGCTTGAACACTGAATCGATAGCCATGTTTACACGTCGAAGACGACCTTCCCGATGTCTTCCGGGGGAATGTTCTGAGCTGCGAGCGGCCGCCTGAAGTCCTGCACGAGATTGGGAACATAATATTTCAGGAGGCGCGTGGTTTGGAGGGGAGCGAATCTATAGGCTCCTGCCGCGGGCGGGATGACCCAAGTCTCCCCCGTGCGATACCCAAGCCAGCCCGCTGTGTTCTCGACGCGTCCCTCACCTTGCAGGATTGAATAAACCTCCACTCGCTGCGGCGAACTCTTGAAGGTGGCTTTCTTGCGCAAGAATAGTTCTTCGACTGCGAAGTAGCGGCAAGCCGAAATGTACCGCCGAGTACCGAAGGGCTCTTGAAACTCCCATCGCGGCAGGCGGCATAGAGGAGGCAGATCTTCCTTTAGGACGTCCATGCCCTTCGACAAATGGAGAGGGCGAGGTTTCCCATCCAGTCCAGGTCTGCCATAGTCATCAAGGCGGTAGGTAAGATCTGAATTCTGCTCGACCTCGAACAGAACCAGCCCGGGGCCTAGAGCGTGCACTGTGCCGGGCGGTAGGAAAATGGCCTCCTCTGCTTTGGGGCGATGGCGAACGAGAAGTTCCTTCGACTTTCCCTTTTCGAACGCCGTTTTCAGAGCCTCTCGAGTGATTCCCGGCTTTACTCCCACGAGGATTTCCGCGTTCGGGTCGGCTTGGAGGATATACCACATCTCGCATTTGCCGACATTCCCCGGGTCGTGGACGCGCGCATAGTCGTCGTCAGGATGAACTTGCACCGATAACCAGTCGCTGGTGAAGATGTATTTGGCGAGCAAGGGGAAGCGTGCCCCCTCCCAAGCTCGCCCGTGGAGCGCCGGCCCGTACTTTTCGGAGACTTCCGCCAGCGTAAGGCCTGCGACTGGGCCATTCAGGAAACGGGACGTGTCGTCGTTGGACCAGACTTCGCCAATTAATACGCCGGGCTTACTCGCGCCCCTCGAGATCTCCGTTTTTCGGGAGGCCGGAAGGTCAGTTTCTTCCTGCGCCGGGTATATGGGCGCGAGATCCTCCCGGCCCCAGATCTTAGGTTTAAAAACTGTGGAAAGCTGAAGAGGTGTGTTCAACGTAGACATGGTTCATTCACAAATTGGAGAAGAACGCAGCCATACGTCGCAACCCCTCGTTGATATGTTCCATTGAGGTTGCGTAGGAGATACGGATGTGCTCGTGTGTTCCAAAGGCGGTTCCTGGGACAACCGCAACGTGCGCTTCTTCAAGCAGGCGCTCCGCCAACACGGAGGTATCACCCAAACCGTCCTTTTTAAGATAATACCCGACATTCGGGTAGGCGTAAAAGGCGCCGTGAGGTGGTATGCAGCGGAACCCCGGTATGGATTTGAATCCCTCCATGAGACGATCCCGCCGGCGATGATACTCGGCCAGCATAGCGTGCACCGGCTCCTGCGGCCCCTCGACGGCCGCCAGCGCGGCCTTCTGCGCAATCGAGGTGGGGTTCGAGGTCGAATGGCTCTGGAGCTTCAGCATGTTGGCCAACAGCCCGGCAGGGCCTAACGCAAACCCGACTCGCCAGCCAGTCATCGCATACGTTTTGGAAAAAGAATCGACAATCAGCAGGTGTTCACGTTCTTTCGAGGACCCAAGCGAAAAGGGCTTGCGCCCGTCGTACACGAAATGGCTATAGCATTCGTCTGAGATCAAAAGCAGGTTATGACGGATGGCCAATGCCAGGATCTTCTCCATCTCTCCGGGCGGAACCACAGCTCCGGTGGGATTGTGCGGCGAGTTCACGATGATAAGCCGGGTCTTGGGGGTGATCAGTTTTTCGATGGCTTCGGCGTGCACGGCGAAATTCTCGCTCTCGCTGGTCTCCAGGAGAACGGGCTTGGCGCCTTCGTACTTGATGATTTCGAGGAAGGTCACCCAGTGCGGTGTCGGTAAGATGACCTCATCACCTTCGTTGAGCACCGCGGACATCGCTTCAAAGATCGCCTGCTTCCCTCCCACGGTCACCAGGCACTCCTCAACTGTGTAGTTCGACCCGTAGTCCCTCGCGTGCTTCTCCACCAAGGCATCCCTCAGTTCGCGAATTCCTCCCGTCGCGGTGTACTTGGTGAAATCATCATTGATAGCGCTGATGGCAGCTTTTTTGATGTGGTCCGGCGTGGGGAAATCCGGCTCGCCGGCGCCGAAGTCCGCCAGCCCAGCATCCTTCGCTTTCAGCTTTTCCGCCTTTTGCAGGACGGTGGCGATAGTCGAAACCGAAATCCGGGAAATGCGCTCGGAAAGCCGCAATTCAACCTCCCTTAAATTTTGCCTTGAAAGACCTTCTGACGAAGCCGATCCTCGACCAGCGGGGGAACCAAGTCTTTCACCGACCCCCCGTTCTGGAAAATCTCTCTGACCAGGCGGGAACTGACGTAGTTGTAGGACTCAGCGGGGACCAGAAAAACGGTTTCGAGGCTCGGCTCGAGCTTCCGGTTCATGATAGCCATCTGGAGTTCGTATTCATAGTCGGTGAAGGCGCGGATGCCGCGCAGTATAATCCCGGCCTTCTTCTGCTTGGCGTAATCTACGAGCAGCCCCCCGAACGTCTCCACGGAGACATTGGGCATTTCGCGCGTGGCTTCCTGAAGCATCTCGACGCGCTCCTTGACCGTGAAAAGCGGCGTCTTATCCGGGTTCGTCAAAATCGCAACGATCAACTGTCCAAAAACCCGCCGCGCTCGCTCGATGAGATCGAGATGACCGTTGGTGATGGGATCGAAAGAACCGGGATAAATCGCCAGATTATCGGGCATAAACTGTTTGGTAAACCACGCCCCGATGACGGGACCTAAGAATGTTATTCTAACTTTCGGGGTGGAAGGTTGTAAACGAGATTCTACGACTTTAACTCGTAGCGCCGGCCTTCAGGCCGGCATTTGCCGGCCTGAAGGCCGGCGCTACTTTTACCTTAGGCCGCGACCCTACGACCTTAGGTCGTCGGCACCATCCGGCCTTTCGCTTCGTTCGACTTGTCGGCATGGCAGGTGCGGCAAAACTGCGCCGCGCTGTTGCTGGTAGCAGAGCTTCCGGGATTGTACCAGCCGCGCACAAAAAAGCGCGTCGGCTTCACCGCCCCATTCGCAGTGCTGAAATAGGGCATGTCGTGCTGGTCGTGGCAGGTGGTACAGGTGATCCACGATTTGCTCATCACCTTGGCGCCGTTGACTGTTGACCCGGGCACTTTAACCAGGTGATTCAGCGGACCGTCACCGACGGTTACATCAAAGTAGTCGGCGATGAAGGCGCGCGCTTTGGGGCCCGCGAAGCTGACGGAACCGTCCGCCTTTATGGTGCAGTCCCACCCCTTTTGCCCGCCGCAGGAAATGGTCGCCTCTGGTCCCACCGGATGGCCGTTCAGGTAACTCCCGGAGTTCGATTCATCGCTTCCGAGAAGCGTGGGAGGATTGAAAGTGGTCCCGGCGATGCTGACGGTCTCGACGGTGGTGCCCTTCATCATGTCGCTCGGCGCCAGGTTGCCGTCGTGGCAGCTTAGGCAGGAAAGAAGGTCGGAGTAGCCGGCCCCGGTACCGGACGGAAGCCCCCCGCGGTTGGTCTCCGGCAGCGTAGCGCTATTTCCGCCATGCGGATTGCTTACAGACGTCAGGGACATCCCGTAGTGGGGCGATAGATCCTGACCCCAGAGTGCGACACCGCCGCTGTTTTTGGAGGACTTGGCCCCGTTGCCGGGTATGCCGTTGTGAGGCGCGTGGCATGCCACGCATCCGCGGCCATACACATTGTGCGCCCCGAGAACGTCTTCCGTCGGGGACGTGACTTGCGCCGCGGCAATCTCCGCCGCCCAGAGAATTACGAGGAGCGCAATTGCGAATTGCTTCACCCCTGGCATTTCCTGAAGTCGTCGGAATTGTTGATGCCCGAATCGCCATTCCGGGAAATTCTTTAAGTATGATCTGTTGCTTGAGAACGGAGTGAAAGTAGGTACCTGGCGCTTCATCATGCACCTTCAGACGCACGTTTTGGAGTCGGTGTGATCCACCGACTAATTTATCGGCGGCATGTTAGTAGACTTAAGGGCCGTCGTACATAGTACGAAAGGCATGTTGTACGAAAGGCACGTTCTTGAATGGCTTGGCACGCTCAGGCTGACAACGGGCACGGTTCTCGCTCACGGTAGAAGTACACTCGGATCCGATGTATATTGCCCGTCGAGCGACAGGAGGCATTTTGATGCAAAGACGCGATTTCCTGGCATTGACGGCGGCGGCTATGGCGGACCCCTCGGCCCGGGGTGCGGCCCAGCAGGCAACGCCCCCGACGGCGGGATGCACGTCCGACGTTACTGGGAGACTCGCCGGCATGAGCCTGCCGGAACTGCGGCAGCATCTCCACGCGGAGCTGTTTGACTCCTACCTGCCCTTCTGGGATCGCTACGGAATCGACCACAAGTACGGCGGCTTCATGTGCGCGATCGACCATGACGGCACGCGTATCAACGACACCAAGTTCCACTGGTTTCAAGGCCGCGGCGTGTGGGTTTACAGCTTTCTCTACAATCATTTTGGAAAGAACCCGGGGCACCTGGAAATCGCCAGACAGGCGAAGGATTTCATGATGGCGCATTTCCCGCAGCCGGACGGCACCTGGGCAGAGCTGGTTTCGCGCGAAGGCAAGATGCTGAAGCCCTTCCACGGCGACCTATTCGGGATGTTCTTTGCCGCCGAGGGCTTGCAGGAATACGCCTACGCTTCCGGGGACGAGGAAGCGCGCCAAGCGGCCTCGCGTTTGTTGAAGCAGCTTTTCGCGAAGCTCAAGGATCCCGCCGTGCCCGATCCCGAGACCGGCCTCACGGGTGTACGGTCGCAGGGCGTCTGGATGGTGGTGGTGCGGACGGCCACGCAGATGCTGCGCCGCTGGCCCGACGCGGAAATCGCCGCCCTGGCCGACCACAGCGTCGACAGGGTCATTCAAAAACATTACAACCCGCAATTCGGGCTCAACACGGAAACCCTGAACCTCGATGGCAGCCGTCTGAAAGAGCGGGCCAACGTCACCCTCTGCGGCCACTCGGTGGAGACCTTGTGGATGATCATGGACGAAGCGCTGCGCCGCCGGGACCAGGCGCTCTACGGCCTCTCGGCGGAACGCCTGCGCCGCCACCTGGACGTGGGCTGGGACCACGTTTTCGGCGGCCTGGCCGATTCCGTCAACGTTAACCAAGGAGCTTATCAGTGGCCGGTTGATACTCCCGTGGGTACGAACTACCAGTTCCGCGAAGTAGGCGAGTACAAGTGGGTAAAGACCTCCTGGGCGTTCGATGAAGTGCTGAATGGCACACTGAGCGTTATCGAGAACCGGGGCAGCGAGTGGGCCGTGCGCTATTTCGAGCTTGCCCAGGAGACGTTCGACAAGAAAATGTCTTTGAAGTCGCGCGGACTGTCCCTGTTCACTTCTTTCGCCGAACGTGAGATGGAATTTACCCCCCACGTGGTGCGCCAGGAGAATTACCACCACGCGCGCCGGCTGATGCTGAGCCTGCTGGCCCTTGACCGCATGACCAAGCGTGCGGCGAGTGAACACTGACAAATCATGGCCGGTAGCCTTCAGAACATCTAGCCAAGGCAAAACCAGGTACGAAGTGGATCATTCCCGATTCACCAACCCTCCTTGCTGCCCTCTGTCACGGCAGGTTTACCAACTAGGAACCCCCGAAAATTCTTCTTGTCATCATCTCCCAACTGTCATACTGTCATATGACAGGAGCCGCACATGATACTTCAAATCAATTTCAAGTCAGGCTTGCCGATCTATCTCCAGATCGTGGGTCAGATCAGTGCCGCCGCCGCCTCCGGGGCGCTGCGGCCCGGCGAGGCGCTCCCCTCGATCCGTCCCCTGGCTGAGGAACTGCGCGTCAATCGCAACACGGTTGCCAAAGCCTATACGGAGCTCGAAAGTCAGGGCGTCATTGAAACGCTGCCGGGGCGGGGTTGTTTCCTGAAGGAGAATCAATCGGCATTGCGGAAGAAGGTCCGGCGCGAGTTGCTGATCGAGGACATCGACCAGGTCATTGTGAAGGCGCACCATTTGCAAGTGCCCCATGATGAGTTCCTGGAATTGATCCACGAGCGGCTGGATGTGCTCGACGACAAACGACGCGCCCATGAAGACCATAAGGAGGCATGAGCAGCGATGAAATCTCCAACTGTCCCCATCCAGATCGAAAACCTCACTTACGCTTACGGGCGCCAAGAGGCGGTCCGTAACTTGAGCCTGACAGTCGAGCCCGGCCGCTGTTACGGATTCTTCGGCCGCAACGGCGCGGGCAAGACGACCACCATAAAGTGTCTGCTCAATTTGCTCCGTCCGCAGAGCGGCCAGGTGCGCGTCTTCGGTCTCGATCCGGCAAAGCACGAAGTCGAAGTGAAACGCCTTCTCTCTTACGTGCCGGACCAGGTGGCGTTCTATCCGTGGATGAGCGTGCGCGAGACCCTGGACTACCTCGCTTCATTTCGCGCCCACTGGAACCGGCAAACGGAGCAAGAGTTGCTTGAGCGTTTCCAGCTCGACCCGGCGCAGCGCACCGGAAATCTGTCGAAGGGCCAACGGACGCAGGTGGCGTTGATCGCCGCGGTCTGTCCGGAGACGGACCTGCTGGTGCTCGACGAGCCAACCTCGGGCCTGGACCCCATCGTTCGCCGCGAGTTCATCGAGGCGGTGATTGGCGCGTACCAGCAGGGCGTTCCGGGCAAGCGCACGATCCTGGTTTCCACCCACCTCATCAGCGAATTCGAGGGATTGATCGACGAGTTCACGCTCATCGATCGCGGCCGCAGCGTGCTGACGCTCGACGCCGACCAGGCTCGCGAGCGTTATCAGAAGATACGCGCCCGCTTTGCACAACCGCCGCCGGAAATCGACCTCCAGGCGGCATTGCGCGTGCGCCGCGACGGCCGTGAACTGGAATTGATTGCCAATGGCTCGGGCCCCGAATTGATGGAGCGCTTGCGAGGGCACAATCCCGAGTCGCTGACGACCGAGTCGCTGACACTGGAAGAGATATTTGTTGCGACATTGAAGGCGTAGCACAGCCACTCTTGGCTGTGCCGTTACGGACAGGAGTGGCTGTGCTATTAGATGTCTAAATCGGTGAAGGAGGCGAGAATGAACTCCCAGAGAATGTATAAGGAAGCCCGTCCGCTCTTCTGGCCGTGGTGCGCCGTCGTCCTGGCGGGCGCGCTCCCACTTGTTCGCCCGCTGCACTCGATCGCATGGATTAGTTCATTTGGGATCCTCCTCGGCATCCCGCTGTTGGCGAGTGTCGCGTTCGGCAACGAGTTTCAGCACCGAACACTTTCCCTCCTGCTTTCCCAACCCGTCAGCCGAATTGAAATCTGGCGTGAGAAGTTGAGCGTTACTGTAGTTGCGGTGGTATCGGCGGCTTTGATTTTATCCCTCCCTGGGCGGGTGAGCGAACACCAGATGGGCGTACGCGGCTGGGTGGTTACCGGAGCGGAGATCATCGCCGTCACAGCTTCGGCGACGTTTTGGACGCTCTTCGCCAGATCGACGCTGGGTGGCGCCGTCCTGAATGTCGCAGTCCTCCTATTCATGAACTTTGCATCCCTCTTTTTCATCGTTATGGTTTCGATCGGGGCGGAGTTGCTTCGCAGAGCCGGAATTGCTTCGCTGGCCGGAACACATATTGTTTTACCCTTTACCTTCTTCTTCCTGGGCTACGCAAGTGTAATGCTGTGGCTGGGAGGGCGAATGCTGGCGCGGTTTCAGGCAACGGGAGGCATGGCGGGTGATGATCTGCTGACGGCCGGCCCAGAGCTGTTGCCTGGCGCATTGGTTCGCTGGCTTCGCTGCCACCCCACGCAATCGGTTCTCAACTTGTTCCGCAAGGAATTCCGATTGCTCCGGCCGGTCTGGCTGATCAGCTTGTTGGCTGCTGTGGGCTGGGCATGCCTGACCCTGCTGGGGTTACTGCATCCGCAAGGATTAACCAGGGATTTCGGAACCGTGGTGGTCAGTGCAGGTGTGATCGGTACGTTGATGATAGCTATACTCGCCGGAAGCCTGCCGCTGGGGGAAGAAAAAATGTCGGGGACCCACGCGTGGCAACTGACCTTGCCGGTGTCGGCCCGCCGCCAGTGGTTCATCAAGCTGAGCATGGCGCTGTTTGCGGGATTCATAGGCGCGGGGCTGGTGCCGCTTCTGATCGCCGGCAGATTGTTGGGATCGTCCCACATGCTTGCAGATGTGCACGTCGGAAGGGATTTGCTGGTGGGGGCGGTGCTTCTGACTTTTGCCGCCTTCTGGTGTGCGTGCGCAGTCAAAGGGACGGTGCCTGCTGTGCTCTGGGCTCTTCCGGTGATGATCGCCCTCCATTTCGCCGTGAAGCTCGGCAAGTGGGCGGGGCCCGCACTCACGAACCTCTTTTTTTCAAGCTTCGATCCCTTCGCAAATGTGAAATTCGCCCACGCTGTTTCGCGCTTCGGTTCCAACGCATTTTTCAAGCTTATCCAGGCTGCGTCAACCAACATGACAGACAGTGTGCAAGCAGCATTCGTGCTAACGATAACGATATTGGTTCCGACGCTGCTCTACGCGGTCATCCAAAGTTACCGGCTGTTTCGGGCGCAGTTCCAGGACCGAGCTTTGTCTGTGGTCAGGAGTCTGCTGCCTTTGGCCATTACAGCGTTTCTGTGCAGCTTTGCTTCGCTGGCCTTCTACACCTTTGTGGGAAGAGCAGCCCAGGACCCAAAAGGGACAGCGCTCTTTGATACCATCCTAGCAATTCAGAAAATCCAATCCGGCGTTGAGAAGCTGGATGCGGCGCATCCGCTGCAACTCACGGTGGAAGATCTGGCCAAGGCTTACCCGCTCTCGAAAAGTACGCGGCGATTGCTGGGCAATTCTCACATCACGCTCGCTCTCGATGAGCCTCCTCATCACGGCCAATTCGGCTGCGATGAAAACCCCCAGCCCCATGGCCTTTCTGCCCTGGGCTATTCGTGGTACTCGGCCATCATCCCGCTTGCAGACGGTTCCCGCTTTGCCGTGGCATTCGATCCCGTGACCCACTACGTCATTTCCGCCGGATTCTGTGGAGGCCAACCCCCGCCTTCCCCAGTTCGCGTCCCTTGACAAGGCGCCGTGGGATCGCTGGGGAAGAATCGGCCTGCAACGATCGCCCGCACCGCCGTAGATTAAAAGGGTCGCTCTCCTCACCCAAGGGTTTATCGAAAAACTCCCAGGGCAATCCGATGTTCCGGGCGGGCAACGGCGGACAAGGAAATGATCCACTTGGACGCTGGTGCCGGCCAGGCGTTTCCTCACGGAGCTTCCTCGAGCACCAGTTCTCCTCGCCGTGCCATCTCCTCGTAGAGCGCCACGTCTTCCTGGTTGTCGACTTCGCCCCATTCACCCTCGGCGCCGAAAGTTGCGATGCTGAGTTCCTTTCCAGCCAGCAGCCGGCGCAGCAGCCCGGTCACGTCGAGTTTGTCGCGGACCGGCCCGTCCAGAGTGGCGAGGAGCGCTTCGACGATACTCCAGGCAGGGGGCGTAAACTTGAAGAGGCCCATGTATTGCCCCTGGATGTCTTCGATCCGAGTCGTCCTGCCGCCGATCCCCAATAATTGGCCCTCGGCATTGATGTGGAATGTTTCCGCGTCCGCCAAGGGATCGGCAAATCGTCGAGTCCACAGCTGGCGCCAGACACGGTCGAAACAGACGACCAGCGGACCGGAAGCGCCGGCCAGGCCGCGCACCAGTTCGCTGCGGTAGAAGATGTCGCCGTAGCTGACGATGACCGGCCCCGAACGCAGCCAGGTTGCGGCCCTGGCGAGCGACATCACCATGTTGGTCTCTGCCCATCGTTCGTTGATGAAATAGGAAAGCCCGGGAAAGTCGATCATCTCAGCGCGATAACCGCGGACCACTCCGATTTCGTCCGCTCCTCCCAGCCGGAGGGCCCAGATCTGGCGCTCGATGAGAGGCTTTCCCGCGAGCGTCACCAGGCATTTCGGTCGATCCGCGCCGAGATGGCCCAGGCGGCTGCCGCGGCCGGCGGCGAGAATAAATGCGCGCATCATTTGACCTTGAAGACTTTTCCGAATAGCTCCATGTCGGCGGATGAAAACGGGGAACACCGTTCCGGGTGCCACATGATCCCCGTGATGGGCAGCGTCGAGTGGCGAATGGCCTTGACGACGCCGTCGTCAGCGACCGCCCAGACATCGAGTGGCGGCCGCGACTCGGAGGCGGCGAAGTGATGAAAGCTGTTGACCTCGCGTGGCTCGCCCTCGATGCGGATAAGTTGGCTTCTGGCGACGTGCCCTTCGACGCGGTGCAAGCCAATGCCAAAGCGCTGCTGAATCACTTGCATGCCGCGGCAAACGCCCAGCACTGGAAGCCCGCGCCGCTCCGCCCAATCGAGCAGGGCAAATTCCACGGCGTCGCGCTCCGGGGCATCGCCTCCGCACTCGACCAGATCGTTGCCGCCGGTCAACACCAATCCGGCGACGCCCGTCCCCTCGCACAAGGCCATAGCCGGCTCATTGACGTTGGGCAGTAAAACGGGCAGTAAGCCGCAAGCCGCAAGGAACTTAGTCCATGCTTGATCCAAACAGTCACGGCGCTCGCTGTAAGTGGGAACGACTGATACCCGCTGCGTGACTGCCACCCGTTTCATGTGATGACCAGAACTTTCTGGTTCGAGCAATCGAGGCAGAGCTTGCGCGCCGTCCGCCACCGCCGGTACAGGTCTTCCCCGGCGCCGATGACAGCAGGTATGCCGAGTTCGCCGGCGCGGATTGCCATGTGCGAATTGGCGCCCCCAAACTGGGTGACGAACCCGCTGATATTCCGGCTGAATATCCAATCGAACCCGGGGTCCGCACTGGGCACGAATAGAATCCGGCCAGCAAAACTCTCCGGGGGCTCGTCAACAGATGCGACCGGGGCGGTCACACTTTTGTGGGTAACGAAATTGGGGCGACTGGGCGGAAGGTGAAAGGCGAAAGCTTCGTCCGGCGACACGATGACGGGAGGAAGCACGAGGTGGCGAGTGAGCGCGTGATGCTCTCTGCCCTGAGTCACGCTCTCCTGCAACACCTCGCACACCGACCCGCTTTCGCTGTAGAGCTTACGGATCGGCTGGCAGTCCAGAAATGCACAATCCTCGGCGGTAAGACCGTGGTCCTCGCCCAATTGTCTGACCAGCGTCAGCGCGTCGCTCAGGCTTCGCGTGAAAACGAACTTGGCGTACTCGCGGCCCTCAATGCCCGCCTTGATGAACTCGAGCAGGCTCATGGCGTCGATGTCGAGTTCATGTTCCTTAAGCAGCTTTTCGATCTGGCGCAGTTGCTCGATGGAGAGCGCGAAGCGCGG
>JBELAJ010000019.1:0-29497 GCA_049508935.1 Terriglobia bacterium
TAGAGCTTCCGGATCTTATCAGCGTGGAGACCTGCCGTAGCGGGTCGCCCCAGACGTTGGCCGTTCTGGCGGGCGTGGGCCAGGCCGGCCCGAACTCGTTCCCGCAGAATCTCCCTTTCGAATTCCGCGAACACGGCTAAAAGGCCAGCCATGGCGCGGCCAGCCGGGGTCGTCAGGTCCAGCGCTTCGGTCAGCGAGACGAAGCCAACGCCCAGATGCTCCAGTTCCTGGAGGGTCGCCAGCAGGTCGGTTACCGAGCGGCCCCAACGGTCCAGCCGCCAGACTAACACGACGTCGATCTCACGGCGACGTCGTGCTGGTCTGGCAACTGGACCGGCGAGAGGATGAACCCCCAATGCGAAGATGTTCAACGGCGGTTGTCTGCCGGCTGAAGATAGTCGGGACGCAATGGCGGGTCCAGGCAATGTGGCGTTAATTCCCTTCTCAAATCTCCTCAAATAATTCTACTTAGGGCCGACACCTATACTTGCCGCGATGTCCACGGGTTGCAAAATCAGGTACAAGTCAGTCATCTACCTGGAGGAGCACCGTGACACAGATTGGATTGCGGCGAAACACAAGCTAAGAAAACTCCACATCAAGTTACTCTTGAATGTGCCGATTACAGTGTTGGTAACAGTTCCCTTGGTCGGAATCACCCCGCGCCGCCAGGGAATCACGGAGGGCTGCAGTCGTCAGGCGCGCTACCTGCCCCGCGCTCCTCCGGCAAGGGGGCGCGTCGTGCGGAGGCAGATATGGCTACAAAGGTAATCGATACGAAAGGACTTAAGTGTCCACTACCCGCACTGAAGATGTTGTCGGAATCGAGGGGTATGGCCAAAGGCGACATCCTCGAGGTGGTAGCCGATTGTCCGACTTTCGAGACTGACGTGAGGAAGTGGTGCGAACTGACCAAGCGGGCCCTGCTTTGGATAAAGCAGGAAGGCGCCGCTAAGCGCTGCCAGGTAAGAATCTAACCCGCACGTCTGGGGGGAAGTTACGATCGCCGCCTTCCTCAGTGGCCTTCGCTCCGGGATCCGACGGAGATTGGTCCGTTCTGCTTGGGACCACACCATGGTTGGGCTAGGGGGTGAAGTGTCACGCGGACGTGCCGCGACCAAAGGAGGAATTGGCGGAAAGCTCTGGGCAGGTTCCTGCCGACAGAAGATAGTCCGCACGGAATGGCGGGTCCAGCCTTTGGCATATCAATTCCCTTCCTATTTCTCCTCCAGCAATTCGGCTAAGGTGTGGACAAAGGTATCTGCCATGTCCGAGGGTTGCTGATTGAAAACGTAATCGGCCATCCACAAGGAGCTACACTCTCGTGTCGTCAAGGCCAAAACTCAGCGTGTACTGGGCATCCTCGTGCAGTGGTTGCGAAATTGCCGTTGTCAACCTGCATGAGAAGCTTCTTGAACTCGACGAGCACTTCGATTTGGTTTTCTGTCCCTGCTTGATGGACACCAAGAAAGCCGACGTGGAAGCCATGCCGGACGGCGACATCGCCATCACCCTCTTCAACGGGGCGATCCGTACGGAAGAAAACGAGGAGATGGCGGAGCTTCTGCGGCGGAAGTCAAAATTGCTGGTGGCCTACGGCGCATGTTCCTTCCAGGGGGGAATCCCGGCACTGAGTAATTTCCATTCCCGCGATGATCATTTTCGCACGATCTATGGGGACAATTTGAGCCTCGAAAATCCCGCGCGGGTGGCTCCGCGACGCCGCACTGAAGTTCCGGAAGGCACTTTGGATTTGCCCGCGTTCTACGAAACGGTCAAAACGTTAGCGCAATGTGTCAAGGTTGATTACTTCCTGCCCGGCTGCCCGCCCGCCCCGCATCAAGTTTGGAACGTCATGGAGGGGATCATCAGCGGTCGGCCTCTTCCCCCCCGGGAAGCGTGATCGGCGCAGGGACTTCGAGTGTTTGCGATGAATGCGCGCGAACTCGTGGGATCAAGGCTGTTCCACGGTTTTGCCGGACGTTCGAAGTGGCTCCGGAACCTAACAAGTGCCTGTTGGAACAGGGAATCGTCTGCATGGGCATCGCCACGCGGGACGGCTGCGGGGCTCCCTGCCCCAAAGCGAACATGCCCTGCACGGGCTGCTACGGCCCGCCGGAGGGTGTGCGGGACCAGGGGGCCAAGATGGTGGCGGCGCTGGGCTCCATCTTGGATTTGGGCGAGTACAAGGGAACAACCCCGGAAGAGCTCACCGGGAAGGTCGAAGCCCTCCTCGCTTCCATTCCTGACCTGGCAGGGACCTATTACCGGTATGGCGCCGCCGGTTCGATTCTGGGGGGCAAAGCACAATGAAGCGGATCACGATTAATCCGATTACCCGGCTGGAAGGGCACGGGAAAATCGATATCTTTCTCGATGAGCATGGAAACGTCGCCAACACCTATTTTCAGGTTCCCGAGCTGCGGGGCTTCGAACAATTCTGTGTGGGCAGGCCCGCCGAAGACATGCCGGTGATCACCAATCGCATTTGCGGCGTGTGCCCGGAAGCTCACCACCTGGCCTCGGTAAAAGCCCTTGACCAGCTCTTTGGCGTCGAGCCCCCACCCGCCGCCAAGAAAATCCGCGAACTCTTCTACATGGCGTTCTTCGTGACCGACCATACCACGCATTTCTACGCTTTGGGGGGACCGGATTTCATCCTGGGTCCTGATGCTCCGCCGGCCGAGCGAAACATCCTGGGCGTGGTCAAGAAAGTGGGCCTCGAGGTCGGCAAGCAGGTGATTGATTGCAGGGCCAGGAATCATCACGTCATCGAGATGCTGGGTGGCCGGTCCATTCATCCCGTCGCCGGGGTTCCTGGGGGGTGGAGCAAGCCAGTCTCGGCCGCCGAACGGGCGGAGATCGAAACCATCGCCAGCCAGAACGTCGAGTTCGCGTTGTTCACCTTGAAGGTGTTCGACCAGATCGTCCTGGGCAATCCTGTTTATCTCGATCTCGTTCTATCCGACGTCTATCACCACCGGACGTATTCCATGGGAACGGTCGATGAACAAAACCGGCTGAATTTCTACGACGGCAAGATCCGAGTCGTTGACCCTGATGGCCGCGAGTTTTTGAAGTACGAGGCCGCCGATTATGCCCGGCACATCGCCGAACGCGTCGAACCCTGGACCTATCTGAAGTTCCCCTACCTGAGGGAGATCGGGTGGAAGGGCTTTGTGGATGGGAAGGAGAGCGGAGTCTACACCGCCACACCCCTTTCGCGGCTCAACGCTGCCGACCGCCTGGCCACACCGCTGGCGCAAGAGCAATTCGAGCGCTTCTATCAAACCTTGGGCGCCAAAACTGTGATGGGCCGATACCAACCCGTGCACCACCGATTGGCCACACATTGGGCACGCCTTATCGAGTTGCTGTATGCCGCCGAGCGCATGCAGGAGCTGGCCAGAGACCCCGAGATCACTTGCCCGGAAATTCGCAAGATCCCCCAGAGCGTCGCAGGCGTTGGCGTGGGGTGCGTCGAGGCGCCGCGTGGCACTCTGACTCACCACTATGTCTCGGACGATCGAGCGATCCTGACCAGAGTGAACCTGGTGGTCGGGACAACGAACAACCACGCCGCCATCTCGATGTCCATCCGCAAGGCCGCAGAGAAACTGATCCACGGATTTAAGGTGGTGGAAGAGGGGCTCCTCAACCGGGTGGAGATGGCCTTCCGGTTGTACGACCCCTGCTTTTCCTGCGCCACGCACGCGTTGCCGGGCGCCATGCCCTTAATGGTGAATATCAGGAGCCATGGAGGGGAGACGCTAAAATCTCTGCGTCGCGACGGGTAAGGGCCGGATATGTCGACGATTATCATCGGAATGGGAAACCCTGTGTTGTCAGATGACAGTGTGGGCATCAAAGTGGCGCAGGTGCTCGGGCACGCGCTTCAGGCCCGGCCGGACGTCGAAACCCGCGAGCTTTGGGCGGGCGGCCTTCGTCTGATGGAGGCACTGAAGGGGCATGAGAGAGCGATCATTATCGACGCCATCACAACCGACGGTGGCAAGCCCGGATCCGTCTACACGCTCAAACCCTCGGATCTGCGGCAATCCCGGAACACCTGCTCCGCGCACGACGCGGGCTTCCAGGAAGCAATGGAGTTAGGTGCGATGCTGGGGCTGAATCTGCCGTCGCATATCACCCTCTGGGCCATCGAGGCGGATGATGTGGAAACCTTTGGCGAGAACCTGACCCGGGACGTCGAGCGCGCTGTCCCCACAGTCGTCGCGGGAGTGATGCGGCAGCTCGCGTTGGAGCAGCAACTTCCCGCGGCGGGAGGTGGTGGGTCAATTTGATGCGGTAGCGGGGAGTTTACCTCGCAAAGGGCGGCGTAAAGCCGCCGCTACGTCATGAGGGGAGCAGCGATGAAGATCGGCGTCTACTTTTGCAAGTGCGGCACCAACATTGCCGAGAAGATCGATCTGGAAAGGGTTGAAAAAGAGGTTCGAGTTCTCCCCAACGTTGCTTACTGCAAATCCTGCGAGTACCTCTGTTCGGAAGAGGGCAAGACCTTCCTCGAGCGGGATTTGAAAGGCGAAATGCCGGATCGCGTGGTGATCTCCGCATGTTCGCCACGCGATTACGAGCGGACATTTCGGGAGTGCGTCGCCGCCGCCACGATCAATCCCTACTTGATGCAGATGGTCAATGTGCGTGAGCAGGTGGCGTGGGTGACGGCAGACCCCGAGCAGGCCGCGCAAAAGACGGTGGATTACATTCGGGGCGCCGCCAGAAGAGTAAGTCTGCAAGTTCCGCTGGAGGAAAAGGAAATCGAGATTTGCCCGGATGTGCTGGTAGTGGGCGCGGGGCCCGCTGGCCTGAAAGCGGCGATGGCGCTGGCGGACTCTGGACGGAAGGTCATCCTGGTCGAAAAAACCCCCGTGGTGGGTGGCCTGCCGGTCCGCTACGAAGACTTGTTTCCCAACCTCGAGTGTGGCCCCTGCATGCTGGAACCGGTGGAGGCTGAAATACTCGAGTCCAAGCTTATCGAGATACTCACCCTCTCCGAAGTGGCCGAGGTTGTAGGCTACTGCGGCAATTTCACGGTCAAAATCCGGCAGACGCCCCGCTTTGTGGACATGGGGAAGTGCATTGGGTGCGGCGAGTGCGTCAACCCCTGCCCGATCTCCACCCCCAACGAGTTCAATTGTCGCCTCGACCAGCGGAAAGCCGTGGCGTTTGCTCTGAAGGGGGGATTGCCCAACGCCCCCTTCATCGACATGAAATCCTGCCTCCGGTCAACGGGAGAGAATTGCGCTCTCTGCGAGACGGCCTGCCCGGTCGAGGGCGCCGTCAATTTTGATGACCTGGAGAAAATCCTCGAAAGGAATGTTGGCGCCATCATCGTGGCGGTGGGGTCAAGCCTATACGATTGCACTGTTTTTCCCAATTTGGCATATGGGAATGGTGGGGACGTCTACACGAGCCTGGAATTCGAACGGCTGCTTTCCGCCAGCGGACCCACCGGGGGCACGCTGCTGACGCGCGCCGGCATGCCACCCCGCAGCGTGGCCATCCTCCACTGTGTGGGGAGTCTGGACGAGCGCCACAATTCCTATTGTTCGGGAGTCTGCTGCCAGTACGCCTTCAAGTTCAATCAGCTCGTGCACCACAAGTTGCCCGAGGTGAAGATTTTCCACTTCTACCGTGAGCTCGTGACTCCCGGCAAGGAGGAGTGCGGACTGTTCGCGCGCGCTGTGGCCCACCCGCACGCCCAGTTTATTCGTTATGGCAGTCTTGCGGAACTCAAGGTCCAAGCCGCTCAGGACACAAACCTCCTCCGTTACCAAGATGGGGGAGCTGAGTGCGAAATCGATGCGGATATGGTCGTGCTCTGCCCGGCGATTGTTCCCTCTGAGGGCTCGAAACGCCTGGCGGCGATGCTGGAGACCAACCTCGACAAGTTTGGATTCTTCGAGGAGCTGCATAGCCGGCTGGACTCGGGCCAAAGCAAAATGAAAGGAATCTTCCTGGCCGGCGCTTGCCAATCCCCGAAAGACATCCAGGGCTCCATGAATCAAGGGATGGCGGCGGCTGGGTACGTGCTTTCGCAACTGGCCGCGGGCAAGAAGCTCAAGATCGAGCCCATCACCGCCCAGGTTCGGGAGGACGCGTGTTCCGGATGCCAAATCTGCCGCAGCGTGTGCCCGTACAAAGCCATCGGTTTCGATCTTGACCATAAGGTTTCGGTGGTGAACGCGCTGCTCTGTCATGGCTGCGGAACATGCGTGGCGGCGTGCCCGTCGGGAGCCATGAACGGGAACCACTTTACCCACGACCAGATCTTCGCCGAGATCGAAGGGGTCCTTCAATGACGCAGCAACACCAACCCATTGACCGGAATAACACATTCGAACCCAAGATTGTCGGTTTCTTGTGCAATTGGTGCTCTTATGCGGGCGCCGACAAAGCCGGACTTGCCCAGGTCCCTTACCCGCCGAACGTCAAAGTTATCAAGGTGATGTGTAGCGGGCGAATCGATCCCCAGTTCGTACTTCAGGCCTACAAGAACGGAGCGGATGGGGTGTTGATTCTGGGATGCCACTTTGGCGATTGCCACTACAAGCAAGGCAATTTCAGAGCGACCCAACGGCACCGCATGCTTCTGAGGCTGCTTAAGCAACACGGGATCGAAGAACCGCGCTGCCGCCTTGATTACGTGGCGGCGAGCGAAGGCGAAAAGTTCGTGAAAGTCGTTACACAAATGACGGAAACGCTCAAGAGGCTGGGTCCGCTCCGCCGAAGAGCTTCGAAATAACACTAAAGGGAGAACATCAGAATGGCTACAAAAGCGCTCGACTGTAGAGGATTACAGTGCCTGCAACCACGGCTGAAAATGACCCTCGAGGCATTGTCCATGAAACCAGGGGACATCCTCGAGTGCGTGGCGGATTGCTCGACGTTCGAATCCGATGTCAGGGAGTGGTGCAGGAACTCGAAGAAGGCTTTGCTCTGGTTTAGAAACGGGGACAACGGCACAAAGCGCTGCCAGGTTAGAATCTAGAATCGCCCCGCAAGCCAAGTTGTCGGAAACCTACAACGTGAACCACGGACCTCGGTCGCCATGGTCAATGCGAAACCCAAGTTGGGCCGGTGGGAATGGGTGACCAAAAATCACACGCGATTTGGATCTCGCCAGTTTGCGTCTTTGGTCCATTTCGAAGGGGTAGATCGACATGGCTCTAATCTATGGTTTTCGGCCAGGAAGTGGCATTTTGCTCCAAAAGGGAGGCTGTGCTAACGCGGAGAATCACACATCCTCAACCTGGACGCAAAGCCGACCGAGAAGGTTACACACCAACACAACCACCACCAACTCACATCTCCATGGCTGCCATCGCCAAACAACTCCTGTCGCCGAATTTCCTCGCGCTCGGCGACGACATTCTTACGGCGTCTCTGCCCGGGCAGGAGGATACCCACGACACACGACAGCGTGCACGTGGCGACACAACTCCGTAGCGACGGCGGGACATTGTGAGCGGCGGCGTAAGAAACAGCGTTTCCAGCCTCGGGCACCGTACAGGAACGGATTAGTGGGTCAACCGGATGAGGCACGCTGCGCAACTGGTGTCCGTAGAGGCGGGCGCCCAGCACTGAAAACTCGACTGGACTTGCAGTCAGAGACGGTCGCCTGTATGCTAATGGTAGGCGGGAAAATCAACACGGGAATTCCGGTCTAACTGGGAATGAGGGGGATGCCTCATCCCGCAGCGCCCATAAGAGATGCCCCATTCTGACCAACCATCGGACCGGTCACCCATTAACCGCGAATCTTCTTTCCATCTTGAAACTCCTCCTGTTTTTCTGCCGCTCGGCAAGCGAATCAAAGTCCTGATGGTCTGGCCCACGATCCCCAGTTCGTTTTGGACTTTCACGGGCATGATCCAGGTCCTATCCGAAAAGGCTGTCATGCCGCCGCTGGGACTCGTCACAGTGGCCGCCTTGTGTCCCAAGGAATGGACCGTGCGTTTGATTGACCAGGCAGTGGAAGATCTCAGCGACGCGGACTTGCTCTGGGCAGATCTCGTCATGGTAAGCGCGATGCGGGTCCAGAAAGAGGGGTTTGAGGAGGTTCTTGCCCGCGCCCGTCGCCTGGGCCGGCGAACGATTGTGGGCGGACCCTACGCGAGTAGTGAGCCGGACGAAGTGCTGAAGTTGGCCGACCACGTCGTGGTTGGCGAACCGGATGAGGTGTTTCACCGCATCGCTAGCGACCTTGAAGACGGGACGGCGAAAAGGTTTTACGAAGTCGAAGAGAAGCCCGACGTCACCAGGACACCCGTACCAAGATTCGACCTTTTGAAAACTGACTCTTATGCCTCTATGTCTATTCAGTTCTCCCGTGGCTGTCCGTTTCAATGCGAGTTCTGTGACATCATTGCGCTTTACGGACGCAAGCCGCGAACCAAGCTGCCTGAGCAAATACTGGCGGAACTGGACGCGCTTCAGAGTCTGGGATGGAAAAAGCAGGTGTTCATCGTCGATGACAATTTCATCGGTAATCACAAGCTCGCTCTCGATCTGGCCCTGGAGCTGGGAAAGTGGCAGCGGGCCCATGGTTTCCCGCTGATGTTTTACACTGAGGCGTCGATGGACCTCGCCGGGCATCCGGCGCTGATTGAGGCGATGGTGGAGGCGAATTTTCTGTACGTCTTTCTGGGGATTGAGAGCCCTTCCAAAGAGTCCCTGGTCGAGGCACATAAGTACCAGAACCTGGCAATGGATCCGCTGGACTCCGTACAACTTCTGCAGCAGCGCGGGCTCTGGGTGACGGGTGGATTCATCGTCGGATTTGACTCCGACACCGAAGACATCTTCGACCGGCAGATTCTCTTTATTGAGCGCACCGCGATCCCCTGGGCGATGATAAATTTCTTGCACGCCGTGCCGCGAACCGCGCTTTACGACCGCATGAAAGCAGAGGGGCGCCTGAGCGAAGCGAGCGTGCACAATAGCGACTGCACGCCGCCAAACTTCCAAACCATCTTGCCTTCTGTAGTTCTTCTGAAAGGTTTTCAAAAGACGGTTGCTTCGATCTACGACCCGACGAAGTTCTTCGAGCGAGCGCGGCGCTCTCTCCAAGCCTGGCAGACCAGGAATTGCCAGCGGCCTGCGCAGCAGCCCGGTTTGGTCGCCATAGCCAAAATAATGCTCCGTTCGATCTGGCATCAGGGGTTAAGGTCTTCCTATCGGGGAGCGTATTGGAAATACTTACTGCAAATCATTTGCCGGTATTCGATGAATCGCACGAAGCTTTGGCTGGGCTGTACCATCTTAATCTCAGGGCACCACTTTATCCCTTATGCCGGACACGTGGTGCGGCAAGTTGAAGAGGAGATTCTCAAAACTGTCGGCGAACGGGAGCTGGTTGCCTCCCCTCGAAGCTGAGGCAAGTTCGCAGCCGTCGCAAAGACTGCAGTAGTTTCCACATTCCAATACATCGCAAGGAACATTGACAACCACATGGCCAACTGGAAAGTCGTTGCGCTAGCCGGTGATGAGTTCAAGCCCTGCGTGCATTCAACCGACCCAACAATGCCGATTAGCGATTGGAAGGAAGCATGGGAAGCCGCCCGGAAGCGGGCCGGGGTTTCCTGCCGCTTCCACGATCTGAGGCACACTGCCTGTACGCGGATGCTCGAATCCGGCACGCCGCTTTCCGTGGTAGCGACGATCATGGGTTGGAGTCCGTCCACCACCGTGAGGATGTGGCGGCGTTACGGGCATATCGGGCAGGCAGCACAGCGCGAGGCAGTAAAACACCTCAACGGGGCCGATTTTGGGGAAGGTGTGCACCAAAATGGTAACCAAATTTCAGATAAGGAAACCGCTTTGACGCTAACTCATTGAAAGGGTTGGCTCCTCGGCCAGGACTCGAACCTGGAACCCTTCGGTTAACAGTCTAACTGAGTTAGTCTATCTCGTTGATTTTGCGGCACGGTTGGCAACACTAAATCATTGAAAAACACGTTCGGAACGCTTAGGTTGTACCGATTTTGTACCTGCGAGAGGCTACAGTGTAGCGTACGGATATCCTAGCGTAAGAAAACCTCTACTCGGTGAAAACATTTGAGATCACCGAGCCTTCGAGCTACGTTGCCCACCGTTCAGCTTTGTAGGTGGCGTCGCCCAGGGGGTATTGCTCCTCTCATAAGCATCTCGAAGCGCCGGCTTAAACAACTGGATACGATCGAACTTGTTCGGCAGCAGCGTGAGAATCATCAACAGCAGCTCGCCTTTCACACCCGACCCTTCGTGTTGTGCGGACTCCCCCTCCGCCGGCCACCCAATTCACAATTGATCCACGCCCGCCACAGTGGCAAGTTCTTCTTGCACGTCACCGCTCATCCGGACTTCGGCTTGCCTTTCGGTCCGGACCGATTGATCCCCATCTGGGCCGCAACCCTCGCGCTACAACTTCAAAGAGCTCTCCGGCGATCTCAACTTGCCGAAGGCCAAAAGTTGCGCGCAAGCTGGCAAGGATTCGTTGAGGTCGGGACCCAGGCTGTTGCGACGGGGGTCTACAAGCAACGCAGGGCTAGGCAGGTAATGCCACCAATCGGCCAGCATCCACGACGCTGTCCACAGCAGCAAGCAGCGAATTAACATCCGCTCGGGCGCTGCCGTCAAGTGACGACGCGAGGAGCCGCACAAGGTGTGACTCGCCGTATTCCTCAGCCCCTGTGGAGTTGGGGCAAATATTCGTGCATCAATTCTATGTGCGGACAGTAGAAATTCCACACTTAGCCAAGAAAACACCGTAATAGATTTTCGCGATTAGTAGCCGTCACCATCCTTCGGTCCGCGGACGCTTCAGTATTTCTGCTCATGCAGGACATCCGATCGCTGACCGCACTGACCTTCCGCTAGCGGGCACCTCGCGCGCGCCGCTACCACGTGAGCCGCAGCGCAAACTGGATTTCGCGTGGGTCGCCCGGCCCGCCGGAGGCTTGCCCGGCGATGGGCTGCACCGTATTCCCGATCACGCCAAAAGAAGTGGAACTCCAGTCAGCGTTGGGCAGAGTGAAGTTGGGCCGGTTGAGGAGATTGAACATCTCGGCTCGAAACTGGAGAGTTTTCGATTCCCCCAATTTGAAATTGCGAATCAGCGAGAAGTCCCAGTCGGCCAGACCTGGCCCAGTCAGAATATTCCGCCCTGCATTTCCGAAGGTGTAATAGGCCGGGTAGGAGAAGGCGGCCGGGTTTGTCCAATGGTCGACGCTCTTGTGGGCGGGATAGAAGCTGACGCCGGGAACGACGTTGGGCCGATCCTTGTTGTCAATATTGTTGCTGGGATTGCCGTCGACGGTCGGCGTGTAGGGGGCGCCGGATTGCAGCATGGCGATCCCCGCTACTTCCCAACCGTTGATGAGGTAGTTGGCCTTCGAGTTCTGCAACTTCCCGATTCTGTCCCCAAAGGGCAAGTCGTAAACGTAGGCAAGGGAAGCGCGTTGCGCGTAGTCGAAGTCCGAGCGGGCCTTCGACGCCGCGAGGTCGTAGGAATTCTCCGGAAAATTGGGGCTAGCGCTGGTCCCGTCGTAGGCAGAATTCGTGTCTAGTGAATTGCTAAAAGTGTAAGCCCCAATTATTGCCAGGCCGCCCGAGTAATGTCTCTCGACTTTGACCTGCAACGCGTGATAGATCGATGTGCCGATGAGGTCCGTGTAGGTCATGGTCTCGTAATCGGGGTAGGGCCGCGGGCAGGGCGTGTTAGCTGGCGTGCCCGCAATGCAGGAGGCGCCGCCCGTATAGAGCGCGTTGTTGGGCTGGTTCGGGTCCCAGAAATAGGGCAATCGCAGTCCCCGCGTGCCGACGTAGCCCACGTCGGCCAGCCAGGAGCCCAACTGGCGCTGCACGTCGAACGTCCATTCAAAAATCCTCGCCTCCTTGACGTGCAGATTGACCGGGCTAAGTTCCGGGAAGAGCGCCTGCGTCAGCGACGGTGCCACAAAGAGGTTCTGGAGAAGGAGGCCGGTGGCCGGCGGCAGCGCTCCACTACCGGCAGGACAGCCAGGAAGTGGAGCTAGCGAACAGAACACAGCCTGTTCATTATCTAGCAGGTTTCCTTGGGTCAATTGAAAGTAAGGCGGGTTGAAACTCTTCTGGAAATAAAGCTCGCCGACCATCTGGTCGTAGTAGACGCCCCCGCCGGTGCGGATGACCGTCTTCTCACTTCCGAAGGGCCTCCAGGCGAGGCCCAGGCGAGGCCCCCAGTCGGTGTGGTCGGGAAGTTGGAGCGCGCGGTTTTCCGGTACGCTCCCCAGGTTCTCAGTCCCGACCTGCTCGAATTGCCCGATAGGCAGGCCCGAGGCCCCTGTCGTGCCTACAAAGCTCAGGAGCGAGGCCGCACTCCTGCCCGCGGCAAGCACCAGCCCCTTGTTGAAGTCGAAGCTACCGAAATGGTTGTACTTGTCCGTGATCAAGCTGTTGTATTCATAGCGGAGGCCGAGCGACAGGGTGAGGTTTGGCCGAACTTTCCAGCGGTCCTGGGCAAAGAAATCGTACTCCGTACCCGTTCCTGAGATGTAGCCGGAAGAGCCGCGAACCCAGCTTGTCGGCAGGCCGAACAGCGCGTCGGCGACGCCGTTGCCGAAGCCGCAACTGGTGGTGGGACACGCGGCCAAAAGCTCCGCCTGAACGCTCGAGGGCAGAGCCCCCAAGACCGCGCTGCCCGTAACCGCCCCGTCGAAGCTGTAGTCATCGCGCGCGTAAATGTCCTCGAAGAAGTTCCCACGCTTGATCGGCCGGATGTCCGTTCCGAAATCGAAGGAGTGCTTGCCGTGAATGTAGGTGAGCGTGTCCGCGAACTGGAAGGTATTGACGGCGCCGGATTGGGGGTAGCTGGTGTCCGCCCCCAGACCGTCATAGCCGGCGAAGCTCAGGTTGGGCGCTCCCGTATCGCGGTAGGCGGTGGGCGCGCCCTTGAGGCCGAGGGTTTGATTAATGTCGTTTCCTTGGTCCTGATTGTTCCACCGGTATTGCCAGCGGTTGTAGCTGACCTTCGCCTCGTTGAGGAGCGTGGGGGTGAAGGTATGGGTCCAATCCAGCCCCGTCTGGTCGAACCAGTCCACGCGCCGGGTACCAAAGCCGGGCACGCCGGTCGGCAGGCCGGAGGGAGTCAAGGAGGATTCGGTCGTCAGGCTATAGCGAAAGAAAAGGCTGTCCTTCATGCCCCAGCGGTGGTCGAAGCGACCGACGAAGGCGTTCGAATCATAAAGCTGTGTCACAACCGCCTGATAATTCTCTCCCCCGCAGGGCGCGTTGGCGATATTGGGAGACGGATAAAGGTTGACCATGGCCTGACCGACGGGGTCGAATGTGCCCAACGGAAAGAACGGCGCGGTTTGCGGGTTGCTCAGCAGGCTGTTGAGGTTGTTGGTGGGCGGGCCAGGGTAGCCAGGATACAAGGGCGCCGCGGAGTTGAAGATCACCAAGGGATCGAGGAGAAGCGTGGTGTGGGAGCAGGGCGACCCCGGCGCAATGTCAGAAAAATCGCCGCTCTGCTCGGCGAGCGTGGGCACGTGCGCGTAGCTGTAAAAGGACTCGTTATCGCGCAGACCTTCGTAGTTCAGGAAGAAGAAGCTCTTGTCGTGGCCATCATAGATATGGGGAAGGACAATCGGCCCGCCCAGGCTGGCCCCGTATTGGTTTCGATGGAAGGGCGGCACCTCGGGCTCAAAAAAGTTCCGCGCATCCAGCTTGTCGTTACGCAGGTACTCATAAAGCGTGCCGTGAAGTTGGTTGGTACCCGACTTCGTCACGATGTTCACCTGGGCGCCGCCCGACACACCAAACCTGGCGTCATAGACGCCAGTCTCCATCTTGAATTCTTGAATGGAATCGAGCGGCGGCGCAGCGGTGTAGGCCCCGACGGCGATCGAGGTGTCACTCATACCGTCCAGCAAAAAGCTGTTCATGTCCTCGCGCAATCCGTTGACGTTGATGGACCCGCCGCGGTTATCGTTCAACTCCGACCCCTGCACTCCCGGCACTACCCCCGGAGTGAAGAGCATGGTTTGGAGAAAACTACGGCCGTTGTAAGGAAGTTCGCTGATCTTGGCCTGCTCCACGGTGGTTCCCACCGTGGCCGTCTGCGTGTCCAGGACGGGCGCGCTGGACTCCACGGTGACGGTGGTGGTCTGGGAGCCTACTCTCATCTGAAAGTCCACCCGCGGATTCGCGTCGACCAGGAGGTTGATGGGGCCTTGAATGGCCTTCTCGAAGCCTGCCTTGTCTGCCATCAGCCGGTATCGACCGGGCTGCAAAAGGGGAATGGTGTAGGAACCATCCTGCAAGGTTACGGTGCTTCGGCTAGCACCTGTATCTACTTCCATCGCGGTTACTGTGACGCCAGGAACGAGCGCGCCCGACTGGTCTGTAACTGTTCCCGTAAAGCTGCCCTGGACCTGCTGCGCCCGCATGCCAAGACTCTGACTGACACACAGCGCCACCAACGCGCTCAAGGATACGCGAATGATGTGTCGCATTCCGGTTGCCCCCTTCAGCAAGTGCCGCGCCGCAAGGGGAACGACCCTCCGTCCTGCGGCCAACACTAGGATTGAGTATCGCCCAGACCCAGAGCCAGAAATGACAGTGCCACAGTGGCAAAAGCTTGAATGCACGGAACAGAGGGGTGCGCGCGACGAAGCCCGCACCCCGATGAACACCGACTGTCTGGGCGGGAATATAGCAATCCAAGTCAGCCCTGTCAAGCATAATGTCCCACGCTTCGCTAAAAATCGCTGAACAACTCAACAACCTCAGGTAGACAAGTTGTCCCATCCAGTCGTTCGGGATCACTCAGTTGGCAGCGAGGCCTCTTCGAGGACGAAAATCGCGGCATCAGATCGCAGGTTGGGGAGGAATCTCACCTCAGTGTGCTTTCCAGAGGTGGAGGTTCGGAGCAGGTTTTCGCGCAGGACCCTTAGTTAGCCCCGCTTTGCTGTAGAAGTTGCGGAAGTTGTGAATAGTGGTGAGGTGAATGTTGAGCGTCTGGTACCATTCGTAAGGGAGGTTTGGGGTTTTGGGCATGCGTCCCTTGAGGAGAAGCTGAAAACGCACCGGCCAGTGAGCAAAGCTGGGAAGGTATTTAGCATTTCAATATTACATCAGTGATTTAGAACCCTCTTGCTGGCGCAGTCCTCAAAGCGGGGCAGAACCATGCTGGCGAAAATCATCCGCAGGTTCGTGGGAATCGCGCTCGGCCTGCTCTGCACTTCCCTGCCCGCCGGGTTGGGCGCCCTCATGGAAGCTTGACTCGTTTCTCAGAGTTCATAGCCGTCGTCCAGATAGTGGAGCAGGTCGGGGCGAACCAACGCCGGATCGAGCGCCACGGCGCCGCCACCGTAAATGGCGCTCGTCTTCGAGGGATGGGGCGGAGGAGTCTTGGCGTAGGCGACTGCCTGGCGAAGGTCCTCTACGAAAGCTTCGGCGACGCCGGGCTGAGTCTGGGGCCGCGTCACGCAAAAATGAAAGCCGGGGGGACGCTGGAGCACGTTCATGCGCCATCCTTTGGCAGCGAGGAAGTCATTGACGTGGTAAATGTCAATGACGTCGGACATGAAAGCCATGCAGAAGGTGGGCCGGCCCGCGATCTTGATTTCCGGAATGGACGCGGCCCCGGCGCAGATCGTCTCCGCGGCCTTCATGATCTGACGGGCGATTTCAAGATAGCCTTCCTCGCCGAGCGCCACCATCGCAGCCCAGGTGGCGGCCGCGATTCCGCCGGTACGGCTGCCGGCCAGCGTCGGGGAAGCGTAATAGCCGCCGGCCCAGTCCGTGATGGCGAAGTACTGGTAATGGCGCAGGGCGCGGTTGCGATAAAGCACCACGGAAGCCCCCTTCGGCCCGTAACCCCATTTGTGCGTGTCACACGACATCGAGGTGACGCCCGGCAGGCGGAAGTCGAAAGGCGGGACATCGTAGCCGAGGCGTTCCAGCCACGGCAGCAGGAAGCCGCTGTAGCAGGCGTCAACGTGCATTCCGACTCCCGCTTCGAGTGCTAGAGCGGAGAGGCGCTCGAGTGGATCCATGAGTCCGTGAGGGTAATTGGCGGAGGAACCCGCGATGGCCACCGTGTTCGGGGTGATCGCGGCGCGCATCGCCTCGACGTCAGCCAGAAAATCCGGGCCCACCGGCACGCGGATCAGCTTGAGGCCAAAGTAGTGGGCGCCCTTGGAGAAAGCAGGATGTGCCGTGCTGGGCACGATCATTTCAGGCGCGGTGATGCCGCGCTCCGCTTTCGCTCTCTCGCGATAAACGAGTATTGGCAGCATGATGCTCTCGCTGCCCCCCGAAGTCACCGCGCCAACCACTTCGTCCGCAGGATTCATCTGCTTCGCGGCGGGTGCGTTCAGCAAGTGCGCGGTCATGGCAACAATTTCGGCCTCGAATTTGGTTCCGCTGGGGCAGAGGTCGCGTTGCAACAGGTTCACGTGCGAGAACAGCGCGTGAACCTGATTGAGAAAGGCGAAGTGGTCCTTGCCGGCATGATAGAAGGTGCCCGAAACCCGCCCGGTCTGCCAGCCCGCGTCTTCCTGCTGCCCGATGGATTGCAACTCGCGCAGGATATCTTCGTGGCTCCTGCCCTTCTCGGGCAGACGCGGGTAAGTTTCGAAGCGTTCGCGATAAGGGTGGGTTGCTGAGGGAGCCGCAGCAGCCTTGGCCTTCGTTTCCATGGACATCGATGAACCTCCGTGCGCGCTCAAGCCGCGCGAGCCTTGGGATTGAGCCGCTTGTAGATGGGCTTCGTTCGCCGGTAGAAGTCGAGAAACTCGCGGAACTGCTGGTCGTAAAGCCAGCGGCGCGATTCCGCCGGCTGATGAGTGGCTTCGACCTTCACCAGGCTCGAAATCTCCTGAACCTGGATTTCGCCGAGCGCTGCTAGGGCCGCGAAAGCCGCGCCCACGGCGGTGGCGCTGCGCGGACTCGCGACCTGGCGCACCGGGCAACCCAGCACATCGGCCAGAATCCCGCACCAGACCTCCGACAAGGCACCCCCGCCGATGAAAGCAAGTTGCGGGAAGCGCCGTCCGATGAACGCTTCCACGTGCCTCTTCAGCCAGCGCAGATTGAAGGCCACGCCTTCCATGACGGCGCGCACGTAGTGGCCGCGCGTGGTGCCCATCGACTGGTTGAAGAAGGCGCTGCGCGTGTGGATGTCCTGGACTGGCGAGAGAATGCCGTTGATCCAGGGCGTGAAGATCAGGCCGTCAGCGCCCGGCGCTACCCGCGCCGCCTCGGAATTGAGCAATTCGTAGACCTGCGCCGGAACCAGGCCCTGGGCCCCGTCCGGAAACAGGATGCGATCCTTGAGGAACTCGAGACACCTTCCGGCCACGCCCTGCTCGCCAAAGACCATGTACTTTCCGGGCAGCGCCGCGGGCATGGTGGCGATCTGATGGAAGACGTCGGTCTTCTTGAAGGGCACGTGACAGCTCATCCAGGCGCTCGTGCCAATGCAAAAGTAGCCCTCGTAATCCCCGACCGCCCCGGCGCCGATGGTTGCCGCATGGCTGTCGCCACAACCCATGACCACCGGCGTCGAGCGTGGCAAGCCCAGTTCGTCCGAGGCTTCGCCCGTCAACGTGCCCAGCACGGCGTTGACGGGTGAGAGGTCAGGCATCTTGGCGCGATCGATACCGCTCAGCCGCAGCAAGTCAGCGTGATAATCGATGCGATTGGGATCGCGATTATCGGTGACGCCGTAAGGGAAGATGGTGGCGTACGAGGCGGCAAACCGGCCCGTGAGCCGGAGGTTCAAGTAATCCATGGGCTCCAGAAATTTGTGCGTGCCGGCATAAATCTCGGGGCGCTCATGCTTAAAGAAAAGGATGTGACCCATCCCGTCGACGCCGGAATGCTGGGGGGCGATGCCGGTGAGCTTGAGCCACTTGCGCAGTTTGAGGGCGGCGTAGCCGGCCACCTGCGGGAAGCCTGCCACGACGGCCGTATTGTAAGGGCCGCCGCGTGTGTCCATCCAGGTGAGCGCGTTGGCCAACGCCCGGCCCGCGGCGTCCACCGGTACGGTGACGGACCAGGCCGTGGTGCAGGCCACGGCACGAACCTGCTCGGGCCGCAAGCCGCTCGCAGCCAGTGCGGAGCGCGCGGCGCGAACGGCCGAATTCCACCACTGGTTTGGATTCTGCTCGGCTCCGCCACCGGGCAGCAGGATGGTTTCGATAGTCTCAAACCCTGTCCCTGCCACCTCGCCGCGGGCTGAGACGAGCGCGCTCTTCACGCTGCTCGAGCCCATGTCAAGCGCCAACACGTATTGTTCAGCTCCGCCTGTCTGGCTTCGCATCGCCTCGCTCCCACGGGAGGTCTGGGTGAATTCTACTACAACCGGGAACTCGAGCGCCTTACAGGTTGCTGACCATCACCTCGAGCGCCCCGTCCCAGAAATAACCTTATCCCAGGGCTTTCGCCCTATAGGCGTTAACTTAAGCTGGAAGCGATGCAACTGGGAGCTGTGGATTATCTGGCTGGGCCTTTTGGTGGTACGGAGATCGCCCGCGTGGTGCGAAACTGGGCGCCCCGTCGCAAAGCGATCATCGAGGCGGAAAGGCTAACCTCAAGCCCGACTTTAGAAAGGCACGCTGCTTGAACTTTTCACTATCGAAGTCTGGAAGAATGAACCGGCCACGACGAGTTGGCGAGAGTGAGTGCCAGATTTTCTTCCAACCCGCAGTGCTCTTGAGCCTGCAGAAGGAGCTTCTGGATTTCTCAGGGTGTCCGCCAGCTAAGCTTTCTGCTTACAGGAGCAGACCTGTCTCTGATCGACTGGGGTGAAACCGCACAAACACTCCCGTTTAGAATGCTCCCTGACACAGCCTCGAGGGTCTCGGATTCAGCTACTCCAGGTGCACGTCGGTCGATTATAATCGCGACAGATTAAAGCTTCGTTGCACTGATTCGATCGCCGGCGGAGGCCTTCTCTGTGATCGGCACGACTTCACCTCCGTACTCCCATCCCTGGCTAAAATACTACGGCAAGATCCCGCATACCCTCAGCTACCCCGAGACCACTTTGTATGAGGCGGTGGCTGCGACAGCAACACGGGTCCCGGATGCGATCGCCTGGGATTTCCTGGATAGGACCTCGAGCTACCGCGCCTTTCTGGCAGACGTCGACACATGCGCCAATGCTTTCGCAACGCTGAGCCTTTCGGCTGGCGACCGCATCCTGATTTCGATGCCCACTTCAGCGCAGGGCGTGATTGCCTTTTACGCTGCGAACAAGCTGGGTGCGGTGCCTGCGCTGATCCATCCGCAATCCACCACACCGGAAATCGAACACTACCTCAATGCCAGCGGCGCGCGGGTCGCGGTGACTTTGGATATGTTCTAAGAGCGCCTCGCAGCCGCCAGGCCGAGAGTGCCGCTCGAAACGTTGGTCCTCGCGCGCATCCAAGACTATCTCCTGCCGCTGAAGAAACTCGGATTCTGGCTTACCAAGGGGCGCAAAATTCCCGCGGTGTCCAAGGATGCGCGTGTGCGCTGGTGGGGCGAACTAATGGCCGCTCAGCACCCACCAGCCGCGCGAGCAGCGACGACCACCCACGATCCTGCAGCCATCCTATTTTCGGGCGGCACCACCGGCCAGCCCAAGGGCATTCTGCTCTCGAACCGCAATTTCATCGCCGAGGGCATGCAGGTGGCTGCGTGGGTCGGAGAGGGCGAAGGCGATTCCGTACTTGCGATAATGCCGATTTTCCACGGCTTCGGCCTAGGAGTGTGCGTGAACGCAGCCTTGATGGCGGGCGCGAAAGCGATCCTGGTGCCGACGTTCAACGCCAAGTTGGTGGCAAAGCTGTTGCGCCGCAAGCGCCCTACTCTGCTCGCGGGAGTGCCGACACTCTATGATGCGCTAGCGCGCGATCGGTCGTTGGCCAAAGTCGACTTATCGTGCTTGCGCGGCACCTTCTCCGGCGCCGATACGCTGCCTCGGCCGGTGAAGCTGCGCTTCGAGAAGCTCGTGGCGGAGTGCGGCGGGCGGGTGAGACTGCTCGAGGGCTACGGCCTTACCGAAGCGGTCACCGCAATCTTGGTGACGCCGCCCGACCAATACCGCGAGGGCTCGATGGGCATCCCCTTCCCAGACATGCTGGCGAAGATCTGCCGCGTCGGCACCACGGAGGAACTACCTCCGGGCGAGGAGGGCGAAATCTGCGTTTCCGGGCCGCCGGTGATGATGGGCTATCTTGACGACCCCGTCGCTACGCGTGAAACACTGAAAATCCATGCCGACGGCCGCACTTGGCTGCATACTGGTGACCTCGGCAGAATGGATGCTGACGGCTTCTTCTACTTCACCCTGCGTTTTAAACGGATGATCAAGTCCTCGGGCTTCAACGTCTACCCTGCCCAGGTGGAAGCCGTGCTCTACCAGCATCCGCTCGTCGCAGAAGCTTGCGTCGCCGGCGTGCCGGAGGAATCACAGGTGGAACGCGTTCAGGCCTTTGTGGCGCTCAAGGACCCGTCGCTGGCCAATGCCGAAACCGAGCGCATCCTGATCGAACACTGCCGCGAGCATCTGATCAAGTGGTCCTGCCCGCGGCGAGTGGAGTTCTTGAGAGAGTTGCCGAAAACGCGTGTCGGCAAAATCGACTACCGAGCGCTGGTCCAGCAGCACCTGGCGGCGTTCGAGACCCAGGACAAGCCATAGATGCAACCCCAATCGACTCTCGCGCACGGCGGCGACGTAGTGGCCGCCGCACTCGAAGCGCACGGCGTGCGCTTCGTCTTCACCCTATGCGGTGGCCACATCTCGCCTATCCTTACCGCGTCCAAAGCGCGCGGCTTGCGCGTCATCGATGTGCGCGACGAGGCAACTGCAGTCTTTGCCGCCGACGCCGTGGCGCGGCTAACCGGCGTACCCGGAGTGGCCGCGGTGACGGCAGGCCCCGGCCTCACCAACACCATCACCGCGCTCAAGAACGCGCAATTGGCGCAGTCGCCCGTGATCCTGCTGGGAGGCGCTGCAGCCACGGCGCTACAAGGGCGTGGTGCGTTGCAGGACATTGATCAGCGTTCGCTCACCGCTCCCCATGTGAAGCGGTGCACCAAGGTCCGGCGCCTGCGCGATCTCGGGCCGGCCGTCGAAGAGGCTTTTGCCGTCGCGCGCGAAGGTGTTCCGGGACCGGTGTTCATCGAGTGCCCCGTCGATCTGCTCTATGATGAGGCGAGCATACGCCGCTGGTACGCTGAAGGCGCCGGCAAGGGCACCGCTCTTGCCGACCGCCTGCGGCGCTTCTATATCCATCGACACGTGGAGCGATTATTCGCCGGCAGCGCTGTGACCGCGCCCCTTGCGGTAGGCCCGGTGTTGCCGCCGCGGGTCTCAAACGGCAGCCTTCGCAAGGCAGTGGCAGCTCTCTCGCGGGCCGAGCGGCCGCTCCTGGTCGTCGGCAGCCAGGCCTTGGCACGCGCCGCCGACGCGCCTCAAATTGCTGCGGCCGTCGCAAGCCTGGGGATACCAGTGTATTTGTCAGGTATGGCCCGCGGGCTGTTGGGGCGCGATCACGCGCTACACCTGCGCCACCAGCGCCGCCAAGCTTTGCGCGAAGCTGACTGCGTCGTGCTCGCAGGCGTGCCCTGCGATTTTCGTCTGGACTATGGCCGCGACGTGCGGCGCAGCGCCACGCTCATCGCCGCCAACCGCAGTGCCAAAGAGGCTCGCACCAACCGGAGGCCGAATGTGGCGGCCATCGGCGATGTCGGCCTGTTTCTCCAGTTGCTGGTCAACTCGCTAGGGCAGGCAGGCCGCCGCTGGTCATCCTGGATCGAACTGCTACGCATCCGTGATTCGGAGCGCGAAACCGCAATCGAAGAACAAGCCAGGCGCGAGGGCGAATGGGTGAATCCGATCGCTTTTCTCCGCATGCTCGACAGCCTTGCTGGAGATAACGCGGTGATGGTGGCGGACGGCGGCGATTTCGTTGCTACCGCCTCGTACATTGTTCACGCGCGTGCGCCGCTCTCGTGGCTCGATCCGGGCGTATTCGGCACGCTCGGCGTCGGCGCCGGCTTCGCGCTCGGTGCGGCACTGTGCCATCCCGAAAGGGAAACTTGGATCCTGTATGGCGACGGCGCCTGCGGTTACAGCCTGATCGAGTTCGACACCTTTGCTCGGCACGCGATTCCAGTGATCGCCGTGGTTGGCAACGACGGCGGCTGGAGCCAGATCGCGCGCGAGCAGGTGAAAATGCTGCACGACGACGTCGCCACCGTGCTTGGGCGCAGCGCCTATCACATGGCTGTGGCAGGCTTGGAAGCGGAAGGGATCCTGGTGAAGCAAACAGCCGAGGTGCCAATGGCACTCACCCGTGCGCGTGAACTGGCGCGCACAGGCAAGCCGGTCCTCGTCAACGTGTGGCTCGACAAAACGGACTTCAGGGAGGGTTCGATCTCGATGTAGTCCCGCAGATCAGGGTCACGCTCTGAGAAGCCGCACGGCGATTACCTGCGGTCGCACCGGCGTGTAGGCATATTGGAGAGGTGATCAAAACCGTCGACCCGAAACGGCGGGCGTGCGCCGGACTACGCACTAAGAGTCACCCTCCGGTCCCTGATAGCTCGACACCCGAGCGAGTCCGCGAAGGACAATCCGTCGAGCGCCGTTCCCTCGAGGCTGTCACCCTGGGTGCCAGCGAACCGGTCGCCCAGAACGCCGGATTGCACCTACCGATCGGTAGGTAAACGCCAGGTGACTACTCGTTACTGATGCCAGCCGATGAAGGCTGGTCCTCTTTCAAAACGCAGTCATCCTCGTTCCGAAAGGGGGCGGTATGTATTTTGAGCAGGAGGCTGGAAGAGTACTTAACAACAGGCGCGCTATGAGCTCTGAGGAAGGAGACACAGCAGCAGTGAATATCTTACTCGCCGTAGTCCGGCGGAGCTGTGAAGCCGCCCAGCTCTCGTGCCAGCAAGTCTGCAAACCTGATCGGCGTGGGGTCCTCCCAGTATGGCCCCGCGATCTGAATGCCTACCGGCAATCCCGCCTCTGTACGGCTGACCGGTGCCACGGTCGCCGGGCAACCCCTGAGCGTCGCTGGAGCAACCCAATTGAGCAGGTCCAGGTAGCGCCTCACTCCCCTCGATGTCGAGATGCTGCGCCGATCCTCGGGTTCTGGCGAGATGCACGAATGGCACCTTGCGTGGCCGGCGAGAGCACCTTGCACTGCAAACCCGACTCATAGTTGCATTGGGTACCGGTCAGGGGTATCCTTTGGGTCGGCGGAAAGTCGATAACGGAAATTCCGGATTAAAAGAGTACGGTACCCAAGATTCAATCGACCGTAAAAACTAGGGTAATTGTGTGAAAAAAGACGGCATTCTCGTTTTTCTGGCGTTTTTCTCTCTCTTTGCATTGCTAAGCTATTTTCACACGCCCGAATTTAGGGGCGATGCGTTCCCTCACTTTCTTGACGCCGTCAACGCCGTATCCCATTTCAATATTCGCGATATCGTCGTCAACATATGGGACAAGCCGATACCTACTGTTCTCTACGGGATTCCAGGGCTTGCCGGACTTTTCTTCGCCAGATTGGCCAGCGTGGTTCTGGTATTGCTCACGGCCTGTTTCACATTAGATCTGGCGCGGCGCTTCATTCGCAACATGGAAGGGAGTCCGGCGCTCACCGTCGTTTTCTTTCTCATGCTTGTCCCGGTTTTCCTGCAAACCTTCGTGACCATGACGGAGCTGCCGGCTGCGTTTTTTCTGTCGTATGGCCTTTATCTGTTTTATTCGAGGAAAGCCTATCTGGCCGCCTTCCTCGTCACGGGCTTTCTTCCTTTGGCGAGGGTTGAGTGTTCCCTGATAATGGCATTGTTGTTCGTTATCTTTTCGCTTGAAGTTTTTCTCAAGAATCGATCTGCGAATAGCAAAAACCTGTTCAAGGAGATCAAACCTATCTTCGCTTATCTCGTCATCGGAAGCGCCCCGTTCATTCTGTGGAATGCCGCCGGAGCCTATTTCACGCAGGATATTTTCTGGTTGTGGCATGACAGTTACACAAATGTCAGGCCCTTCGATCTCTTATATATCATCAAGCACAACGCCCTCACGGCATCGCCGATGATCTTTACGGCTCCGGCGTTGTTTCTGTTCCTTATAGGCGTGAGTTCCCCCCAAAAGAACGATCAAGACGGTTCCAGCCCTTATTTCTTTTTTGCTATTTATGGCGTTCTAATTCTTCACATGATATTCCTGAGCGCGACCATTCCCTACCCAAAAACAGAAGTGGGCTGGGAAAAGCTCAACCTCGTGTGGAATGACCGGAATTTCAACGTCATCGCCCCTGTCCTTGCCCTGTTTGTCTATATGGGGGCCTCCTATATCTACGAATTGTTTTATGCTGAGAAGAACTGGTCAATAAATGGAACTGAAAAAAAACTCGCGGGCGCCAAAATTCTATACCTGTTTTTTTTCTCCATACTGTTAATATATGTTTGCAAGGAAGAATTTTTCATTAGCAACTCGCGCAAGCTCTACGTTACCCTTTTATGCCTTTTCTCCGTCGTTTTTTTCATTCCTTCCCTGATGCGGTCCCGGAGCTTACCGAAAAAGACTTTTCTAGCAATGGTGTCAGGATTCATTATCTGCAGCTTTTTGATAACAAAGCCGCTCTTTTGGAACCCCACGAAATACAACGATCCCGATATAGTGCTTCAGGGCGAATTGATCAATTGGATTGATAGTAATTACAGGTTGACTGAAGTTCTTGTCATTCAGGATCTAAGCAATCAAATGACTTATTCGATAGGAAAAAAGAATGTCCATGCTCCCTGGGCATGGCCCGGACAATTCTCTGCCGAGATTTCCGCTGCTCCATCGAAAACCTTAATCGTTATACAGACGCTTGGAGTGTCGCGCGATCCGCTCCCCGAATACCCCCCCGGATTGATTGAAACGCTTAAGGGGTACAGGATGCTGAAGAAAAGCTCGGCGATATGGCTTGGCTGGATGCTCTACGAGAAACCTTGATTAGCTTAAAATTACGGTGCTGTCCGGCACATCAAGCGTTCTATCCTTGTTTGCATCCCTGTAAAATGCATCCGTCATCCCATCAAAAAAGCGTTATATCGCTTCATTGGATACTCGAGTCGATCAGATTGAGATAAACCCGACTAATGGGTGAGACACGGGGGCTCCCTGTAGTGATCGACCCGGTTTTTTCGGACAAGGATGCGGTGCGCCGGATCTTGCAGACAGCCTCCGATCAAGGCCGTGGCCCTGGCTCAGTGCCCTACGTATCTTCCGAGCACGCTCCACAGCGGAGCGGGAGATGCAGGAGCGATTCTGGCTGGATAAACGCCCATCGTGAGCTGAGGCCATCGGGGCGCGAAGGACGACCAGGCGGGTCTCGAAATTCCCCTACCACGCGGCGAATGTTCGCGATCATACCCCATTTTGAATGAAAAGCTTACGCCGTTCGGCCGGGATTAGTACTGAGTAACGGCGTAGGGAGGAGTTACGCGCATCGTCATGGGTGACGGTTAAGGGGGCCGTCGCCCAAGTCGAAACCACGCAAGAAGAAGCGCGCGCCGAAGCGAGTCCTGGCGCTTCCCGACCTCGAACAATCCAAAGCAGCCGTCCTGAATAGCCTCACGTCCAAAAGCGGCCAGCGTACCTATGATCGCGCCATTACCGACTTTGTCGACCGGTACTGCTCCGAACCACGATTGGCATTCAACCGTACGGTTGTTCTGCGGTACAGGATCTATTTGGAACAGAAACTCTACGCGCCAACGACCATCAACTTCCGGTTGGCAGCCGTCCGACGGGTGGCGTTTGAAGCTGCCGATTCGGGCCTGCTCAGTCCGGATTTGGCCGCCGGGATTCGACGCGTCAAGGGAGTGCGCCGGATCGGCGTGCGTGTCGGGAACTGGCTCAGTGTCGAGCAGAGCAAGCGGCTTCTGGCGAGCGCGTGCCGCGACTCATTGCGTGGCAAGAGGACTTACGCGATGCTTGCTATGCTCCTCGGGTGCGGACTTCGCCGGGGCGAGTTGCTCGCACTGCGAGTGGAGTCTATCCAGTTGCGAGAGGTGCACTGGGTCATCGCCGACCTGCTGGGCAAGGCTGGACACATCCGGACAGTTCCGATTCCAGCCTGGGTAAAAGCAGCCATTGATGAATGGAAGGAAGCCAGCGGCATCACGGAAGGGGCACTGTTTCGTTCGATCCGGAAGACGGGCCGGGTTTGGGGAAACGGAATGACGGCCAAGGTGCTGTGGGAGACTGTACGGGAGGCCGCCTCCAGAGCCGGGATAGAAAAGCTCGCTCCCCACGACCTCCGCCGCACATGTGCGAGGCTCTGTCACGTCGCCGGCGGCGAGCTGGATCAAATCCAGTTCTTACTCGGTCATGTCTCAATCCAGACAACAGAGCGCTACCTTGGATGCAAGCAGGAGTTGCGCTGTGCCGTGAATGACCACATCGGCATCGAGCCGGACGCTGACCGATGATTGAAGTGCTGGTCTGGGGAGAGACGGTAGATCGCCACTAGGCGACTATACAGCCAAGAGATCGCAGGCAGGCACGGTAAGTTCCCCGATGCCGACTTCGGGACAGGAAGACGTCAGCACTGAACCAATGGGGTAGCCAGCGGATGCTATTGGGCGAAGAGGGAAGATTGAATCGGAAATTCAGGTTGATTGGAAAGAACAGCCTTACCTAGAATAATCCCCAGGCCTATTTCCAACAATTGAGTCTTATTTGAGGAGCGCACATGTCACTGCGCATCAATGACACGGCCCCGTTATCGTCCACATTTGGGCTGTAGAACATGTGACGAGGAAGGGGTGCTTCTTCGGGCCGCTTCGGAAGTCTTCAACGTCAGCGACAAACCTATTGTGCGGGTCCTTGGCAGAGACGGATGCTGCGTTGCCGAAGCCTTCTTGTTGAATCCTCGCAAAACTCAGGAACGGGACATGCTTTCGAACGTATTTTCCACGGTCACCAAGAAGAGGTTGGAGTTCTGATGGGTAGTCCTCAGCGTAGCTCTTCCAATCCAGGAAATCACCGATGGTCCGATGGCTATTGTCGTCGGGGAGAGTAACTTGGTCGTTGCTTTGGATGCCAAATGTGCTGCCGGCAACCATGGCCAGATAATTGGGATGGGAGGGGTGCATCAACGCCTGGAAGTTGCTGAAGCTGGCTCCCATCTGTGCCAACTGCGGCCAGAAGGGGTCTTTCATTGCCGAAGTGTAATTCTGGTTCTCCAGCACGATATTCAGCACACGATCGAAATGCTTCCCAGCACTCACAACAGGGGCTTGAGCAAAGGCTGGAGTTAGGGCTGGGGCTGGCGGTGCGACTGGCGCCTGGGATGGCGGAGGGCTGCCCGCGCTAGCCGGAATCGGAGTCAGCGCCTTCAACTGATCGAGCGACGTCAGCACAGCCTGCCAAGCGGTGGAGTCCTTCTTAGTCTCGATCGGTGCGGAGAGGTCTCCATAAAAGTTCAGGATGTTCTCACGCAGCTCCGGTGAGGTCCGATCGAACTTTCGATCGGAAAGTTTGGCCAGCAGTTTTGCATAGGAGGCGTCGGTCAGTGTGTATTCCGCAGCCTTGGTCTTTTTGCCGGTATCAAAATCAATGTTGGAGAGTTGCAGAGAATCCGTGCGCAATTCTTCCAGATAGGCCCGGCATTGATCTACGGACGTATTAATGCTCTTAAAGTACATCTCCTCCGTCTTCGGGTTGGGGTTCTTGAACGCCATCGCTTTGAATGGCCCTATTTTCGGCAGGTAATACATGAACACTGCCAAAACGCGCGCGCCAAATCCCGGCTTTGAGTATTCCTTACCCCAGTCCCTTTCATAATCGGAGCGCGAGAGACGGTACCGCAACAAAAGTACGCATTGTGAAAGGCTGAGGTACCTGTAACCCACCCCTATCGGGTATCCCCATTCCAACGCGCGACCGCAAGTCTTGAACGGACACGACACCGAGATTGAGTGCAGATTATCCATCACAAACAAAGCGCGTACGCCATTCTGGCGCTCCCAGAACGAGTCGAAGTCTTGCCTGGTCGGGGGGTCCACAGTCCCAGCCCGGTACGTTGACCAAATGCGCTCCCTTTCCGCGAATCGCTCCTCGGCATCTACTGTGTATTTGTGACCGGCGACAAACTGGCTTTCGCGGAAGGTCCCGAGCAACCGGAGGTTCTTGTCGGAGTGGATGAAGATGGGGGCTCCGGGGGTGAGGACCGGCGGCGAGTCGTAAAGGAGGAAGGCCAGAGGCTCGCCTTTGGCCTTAAAGTTCTTCAAGAAATATTCTGCAAAGATAGAATCACACTTTGTCCAGAGCCCGAATGGTGCGTCCAGGAGACGTTGCTCGCCGCTGAGAATTCTCCCCAGAGCGGCCTGAAGGATCTGCTCATCGGTTGCCGATAGGAAACGAATCGTCTGTATCGACTGGCCGAGGATTGTGCCGAACCTGATGGGTTTGTCGGATTCAAAACGGAAAGCCCGCAGAAGGCCATCGGCTGGAAAGTGTTTACCCAAGTCGTGGCTGTTCGATTCGTCAGCAATGACCGCGAAACGCCCGAACCTCTCCAACGAGCTTCCAGGTGGATTAAGTCGGAGGGCTGAAACCGAGAGCGCGCCAACAAAATAGTACTGCTGGTCATCCGGGCAACGAGACACAAGCCAGAGACGATCTCCCGGAGCTAGCCTGTGGAGGCGTTCCTGGGACGAGTTATACGTCAATGGCTCGGATGCGAAAATACCCTGACGGGCCGGACCACCTGCGTAGTTGTCCCATCGGATGAATGCCACTGTGCTGGCCATGTTAAGTTGCCCTCGGGCCGAGGTTCGAAGCGACCCCGCGAATCTCAGCTATGGAGCTGATGCCGTCCCCGGACGACAAGGCTGCCACGCTGTTCCCCAGTCCGTACGCCATGCGCAATTCTCCTCAAGGCCGCTGATCATGGATAGCGGCCTCAGTGGTCAGGAGTGGGGCTGCCGCACCCCAGAAGGTCGCATAGTACAAGGAGCAAGAGCGGTTTGTGAGGTGCGGGATCACCTCGGGCGCGGTCGACTCGCAACTTTGAGAATTTCGCAAGCCAGTAGTCGGGTCGGTTCATGGGAGGTACCGTCGGATGGCGTCGGGCGTTTGTAGGGCCGAACAGCGTTCGGCCTGTCGTAGGGCCGAAGTGCCTTCGGCCCAGGCCGAGCGCCGCTCGGCCCTACGGTTACGATTCATCCTCGTGGTTCCACGGTGCGTCATCTTTGGCAGTGAGACCAGCCTCGGGATTTTCGCGATCCAACTTCCAGCGCAGCGGGTTCGAGAGAATGTAATCGCGGATGTTCAACAATTCCTTCTCATCGCGGATGATGCGCTCGAAGTAATCCTCCTGCCACACAACAGCGTATGGATCGTTCCAAAGTTTACGAATCCGGCTGGTGACGGCGGATTTAAACCCGGATGCCCAGGACGCCAGCGAGCGCGGACGCATCGGTGGGATGGGATTTGCGTGGCCGA
>JBELAJ010000190.1:0-14523 GCA_049508935.1 Terriglobia bacterium
AGACCGCGGCCTGCGCCGGTCACAATCGCAACCTGATTTCGAAGTTCATCATTCATCACTAGCTCCCGCAACAGAGCCCACAACGGGCGACGACAGCGGATAATGTCAAAACTGGCGAGGGAGGATGGCGGAGTGTATTAATTAAGTGTGTATCAATTACCTTGGTAAGGTGATCCCAATTCAAGTTGTTATGTACTGTTAACCTGGTAATCAACCTGAACTGCTGCTTCCGCAAGCCTCGCAGGCCATTCAGGCAGCACACGCTTGTGTGAGTCTCACGTGCGCATCGCCACCTCGCCGCCCGCAGCCCAACCAACAACTTGATCGGCGCGTTATCAAGTATGAAGCTTGGGACTTACCAGGATAGAGCCTCGCTCAGGCAAGCATTTGATCCCCTGCTGGAGCTTCGTGCACGCCGCGAGGCGCCCGGACTCTTGACCAGCCCCTGCCATACCTGCGCCTCTTGGAACGCCAGGTAGAGTCCGCGGAATTCCCATGCACCTGAAGAGTTTCTGGGCTGGCTTCCGAGTTGCCGGCCGGTCGGGCTCGCTGCTCCGGCACACACTTCTTCCCCTGCCGTGCGGGCGCACTCGCCTCGAGTTTGGCTTGTCCACGCCTGCGGCTACTCAGTAGCCTGCGGAACCGGGCTGCTCGGCGGCTCAGGCGTGGCAGGCGCCAGGCCGGCACGCAGCTTGGCCATATCACGCTGCAACTCCGTTGCGAGGTCTTCCAGAAGGCGCAACTGTTCACTACGCCGTTTCAAAGTCGATTCCAGCTTCGCCACCTGCTTGCGCAGCTTATTGTTGTCCCTACGCAGCAGAATCAGGCTTTCACTAGGCTGCGGCGGTATGATCTTTCCGCCGGGTCCAGGCTGGCCTGTCGGCAGCGGCGCAACATGCGCTTGGGTTTCTTTGATTAGTTGTTCCAGTTCCTTCCGTTCCACGCCCTGCGGGCAGAGCTGGCGTAGCGCGAGCAGGCGCGCTAGGTCGGGCCGGTTGCGGCCTCGCTCCCAGTGTTGCACTGCCCCTTTGGTGGCGTTAAGCAGGCGCGCCAAGCCCTCCTGGCTGACCTCTAAGCGCTGCCGGACCTTCTTCACTACTTTTGCGGCATTCATTTCTTCCATATTATTTTCTCCTCTTGTGGCAAGAAAGACAGTGGAAAACTAATACTTAACTTTTCTTATAACTATAGGCTACGATTTTTGCGCCTTGCAGGGGTAGCTGTCGTCTCACGTCCGGCTACGCTTGAAGGCAGAGCTTCCGCCCCCCGGATGTGGGGCCGGGTTCCAAGCGGCGGATGGCGTTTTCCCAGGCGGGCCTGAGCAGTGCACTTTGCGGCCTGCCCTCGCGTTTTCCCCCTGGTGTTTTCAGAGCAATCACCGGGGTGCGGGCGAGTGTGTGGTCCAGGGGCTTACTCATCGCCATGCTGCTCCCTCCTCCTAAGCGCCTTCTCGATAATTCCCATGGGTCTCTTACAGCGCTTCACTTCCCGGGCGGTTACCGGTTCTCGTTCCTGCTTCTCACTAGCCTCCCAGCCTCGAGCCGCAACGTTTTCCGTTTATCGCAACCTTGGGGCGCAGGCTTGCAGAAAAGTGGCCTACGCTGTTTAGGACCATTCTCGGCTACAAAAAACTTAGCCTACCTCCCGTGCCGTCTAGGAATAGATGGTAGCACATTTCATTTCAATTCGGGAGGGGGTGGATTGAAAAAAGCTTCGGGCCCTCGACAACCCCCCAAGACGCTTCGTCCCGCATTGCTCGATCAGCAGTCTCACCGTCAGCTTCCACCCTGTCGTTTTAGGAGTTTTAACATGCCATATAAGAAATGTCGTAAGGCCGCAAGTTTGTTCTCCTCCTGCCCTGGTGTCGCTTTCCCCGCGCCAGTTGCCCCAACTCGCCGCACGTTCGGTCGTCCGGCGACCGGAGTCCGGCGGTCCTCCGCGTCGTGTGCGTCATTGCGTGGCCAGGCAGGAACGCTGCGCCAGGATTCCTACTCACCCCGATGTTCCCATAAGGCGTGCGTTTTCCCAGCTCACCCGGGCGCACACGGCGAGTGCGCGTATCACCGCCGCCAGGCCGCTGAACCCGGTTGTTTCCAGTCTGTGCAACCATCGCACTTGCTGCTTGACCAAGCCAGATTCGGCCTGCCGGATTCTGAGCCCGAGGATGGCCGCGTGCAAGATCGGAATCGGCTGGCGGCCGAACGCGTAAGGTTTATGCTGGGCGAATCGGCCTAGCGCGGTCCTCTGTCGTCTTTGATCACAACTACTTCGCTCCTCCCTAGGGAGGAGGCGAACTGCTGTTTCTTTCTGTCGGGGAACTGAGCGCGGTTGTTTGGTTCCCTGCCTCGACTCGGAAGGGGCAAGGGTCGCGGGTGTCCACAGGCCGGAAACAGTCAAGTGCGATGCTGAGAGCTTCCCAGCACGAACTTCGCCCGTTGCGCTGTTTCTGGACAGTGAACTTTCCCGGAGGAAATGTGAAGCCATGAGACCGTACGCCACACACTCCTCGAGGTCAGCCCCACTGGGGCGGAATTCCAAACCCTTGTGCTCCGCCTTGCCCATGCTCACTCCCACGCATGCCTGGCGCATGCTCTGCCGGCGCACCGGCGGCAAAATCTCCCGAACCACCTTCTACCGCTGGATTAACTCCGGGCGGGTCGGCGTCGTGCGCGTGGGATTCCGATTCCTTATCCCTTTGCCTCTGCTGGAAGAGATCATTCAGAGATGCCTGGATGGGGAGCGAGTTTGAGAGCGGCATTGACCAAATAATGAGGACCGTCTACGGAATGGTTAGAATACGGGGGTACGGCGAGGCAGACACTCAAAAAATGGGAACCGTGCGAAGACTTCGGTCGAGACAGCAGTCTTACTGCCCAATGAAAGACCCCGCTCAACCGTCCCCCTACGGCTGATGAAAGCGTCGGAGCGCGACGCCCTTTCCCGAGGGCAGAGGGCTTTTGGTTCAACTGGAGGCGTGTATTCAGCTAGGGCTATAGGACACGCGCCGGCGTTCTGCCCATCTGCCTGGCCGCCCACCTGCCTTCTTGCCGTTGCCGACTGCATTAAAATGCTTTCACTCTCCTGCACTTTCTGGCAGACTAAGCGGCTGATGATTTTTCAGGAAATGCACTCGTCAAAGGAGGTCTTGTTCATCATGAAGAAGTACTCGTTCAATCGGCGTGAGTTCATGCAATTGGGTGCGGGCGCGGCGGCGGGCCTAGCTGCCAAAGTTACTCTTCTGGAGCCCCGACGGGCGTGGGCGTCGGCGGGTCCCGTACCGCCTTCGGACACAGTCCGATTCGGCATCATTGGGACAGGCACGGAAGGTTGCGACCTATTGCGTGCGAGCTTAGCGGTCCCCGGCATCGAATGTGTTATGGCAGCGGACTTGTATGACAGCCGCCACCTTGCCGCCAAAGAAGCTTTGGGAGGAAAGGAAATCGAGACCACGCGTGATTACCGCCGTGTCCTTGATCGCAAAGATATCGACGCAGTGATCGTGGCGACGCCCGATCACTGGCATCGCAAGGCGGTGACCGAGGCTGTGGCGGCAGGCAAGGACGTCTATTGCGAAAAGCCGATGTCGCACAGTCCCGAAGACGGCCTGGCCATGATCGAGGCGGTGCACCAGTACAACCGCATTCTCCAGGTTGGCAGCCAGCGCGTGAGCTCGATTCTCTATGCCAAGGCGAAGGAAATCTGGGATTCCGGCAAGTTAGGCGATGTGGATACCATCGAAGCGGTATGGGATCGGAACACTGACAGCGGCGCATGGGTTTACCCGATTCCGCCCGACGCCAGCGAGCAGACGATCGATTGGAAGACGTGGCTGGACGGCGCGTCCGAGCGGCCGTTCGACCCCACGCGTTTCTTCCGTTGGCGCTGCTACAAGGATTATGGGGCCGGGCTGGCAGGAGACTTGTTCGTTCACCTGCTCTCTGGTATTCATTTTGTGACCGGCACCCATACGCCGCCCCAGCGCGCTCTGTCCACGGGCGGGCTCTACTGCTACAAAGACGGCCGCGAGTTTCCGGACCTGCTCTGGACCTTGTACGATTACCCTCATTTTCAGGTGGCGTTGCGCTGCAATCACAATAACAATTACCAGAACGAGCTGTTTTCCTTTTACGGCAAGAACGGCACCATGCTCATCAGCGAGACGACCGTTACATTCCGGCCGCAAGCCTCCTGCCATCAGCCCGAGGACTATTCGATCGGGAGCTGGCCGGCAAAAATGCGCGCCGAGTACTTTGCGAAGTGGCGCGCGGAACATCCCGCGCCGGCGCCGGGAGAATTCAAGATCGACGAGGACGACGAGGTGTTTGCGTCGCCTCCGCATTACAGCGACATGTCCGACCACGAGGCAAACTTCTTCCGTGCCGTGAGGACGCGCCAGCCGGTGGTCGAGAATGAGGTGTTTGGGAACAACACGGCTCTCGGCTGCCACTTGTCGAATTACTCGTATTTCCACAAGACACCGGCCGTTTGGGATGCGAGTGCGAAGAAAATCACAGGAGGTTTAACCCATGAGTGAGCAGCGGATTTCCAGGCGTAAGTTCATGCAGGCGACGGCGTGCGTGGCGGGCGCATCGCTGGCGACCAGATCGTTTCTACTGGAGCCGGGTCCGGCTTATGCCTCGCCCAGGGCTGTGCCCGCCGGTGACACAATCCGTATGGGCATGATCGGCGTGGGCATGCAAGGCTCGGGGCTGCTTCGGACGAGCATTGGGCTGCCTGGCGTGGAGTGCATTGCGGTCTGCGATTTGTACGACGGGCGGCGCGAGTTGGCGAAAGAGATCGTCGGCAAGGACATTCCCACGACCCGGCAGTACAAGGAGCTTCTTGACAACAAGGATATCGACTGCATTGTGGCGGCGGTCCCGGACCACTGGCACAAGCGGATCGTGGTGGATTGTTGTGAAGCCGGCAAAGACGTTTACTGCGAAAAGCCCATGTCCCACACGGTGGAAGACGGATTTGAAATGATCGCGGCGGAACAGAAGAACAAGCGAATCGTGCAAATCGGCAGCCAGCGGCGCAGCGACATCGTTTACACCAAAGCCAAGGAACTCTACGAAAAGGGTGCCATCGGCGATGTGTGCCTTGTCGAAGCCCAGATGGGGCGTAACGACCCGTGCGGCGCTTGGGAGTACACGGTGCCGCCGGATTTGTCGCCGGAAACTCTCGATTGGGAGACGTGGCTGGGGACGGCCCCCAAGAAGCCATTTAATGCACTGCATTTTACTCGCTGGCGGTGCTGGCAGGATTACGGAGAAGGAATTCCGGGCGATCTTTATGTGCATCTTTTAACCGGCATCCAATACATTGCAGGAATCACCGCCCCGCCTAAGCGCGCCATGGCGATGGGCGGCCTCTTCCGGTGGCACGACGGTAGAGATGTCCCCGACTCGCTGACCACGGTTTACGAATACCCGCAGTTCCGCTCCACGCTGCGAGTGACGCTGAACACCGAGACAGAAGAAGTGACGCGCTTCATGGGGACGCGGGGATTGCTCGAGATTCGTAACGGCGAGCTGACCTTGACGCCCCAGTCCGGCGCCGACTACGGGCCCTGCACGCCGGGTTGGCCCAGGAAAATGCGGGCCGATTATGCTGAAGAGTGGCACAAAGAGCATGAATTGAAGCCCGGCTCTTTCTCAACTGAGGAAGCGATCCGCTATTACGCGCCTCCGGGCTACAATGACGATCGGGAGCACCTCTGGAACTTCTTCGAGTCGGTGAGGACCCGCAGGCCGTCAGTCGAGGATGCAACTTTCGGAAACAACACAGCCCTTTGCTGCCACATGGCCAATTACTCTTACTTCAACAGCACCATTGCCAATTGGGACGCCGCCAAAAAGAGAATAGTAAGCTCCGCAGCATCGTAAGGCGCGTTTTGTTTTCAGGAAGAAAAAAAATCGGGCCCCTCGACAGGGGCCCGAATTGAAGAAGAGGAACTCGGTCCCGCCGCGGTCATGCCGCGAAGCCCTGGGGGCAAGGTCCTCTCGACGAAGATCCGATGCTCCGGCGGGACTTGCACAATCATCAACCCGGAGCATGTGAGCAGTCCAATCGTTCCTTTTTATAGTGACCATAAGAAACCGTCGCTACGGCACGCCTGACTACCACAGTTGAAGAAACGACGTCGAGGATGGGACGTCGGATTGGGATTCGAAGGGTGGCGCGGTGAGAGGGTAACTTTCTAGTCTTGTAGCCTTTATTCCACGGGTGTTCTTGTCTTCAAATTTCGAGTTTCGAATCCGAGACGGCGCATGCCAACTAGCCCAAACAGCGGGTTCTCCAAGCCCTCGCAGGGCGACCCGGAATTGCGGACGGAAGAGCTTTTGGCCCAGGTTTCGGGCCGTGATGTGGAAGCCCTGGCGAGCCTGTACGACCAATTCGCCCCGAGTTTAATGGGCATTCTGGTAAGGATTTTATCCTCGAAATCGGATGCCGAGAGCGCACTGCAAGAGGTCTTCCTGCGACTGTGGAAGGAAGCGCCCGTCCTCTCCCAAGCCAAGGGGAGCGTAGCCGCTTGGCTGGTGCTCATGGCGAGGCAGGTCGGCTTGGAGCGTGTTCGCGCCAAGCGGGCTGGAGCGGCCATACCGGCCCCGAGGCGGCGCCGGCAGGGTCATAGGAAGGCGGAGAAACCTGCGGAGAGTAACATTGATTCGAGACCGGGCGAGCGAAATCCAGGGGAACAATCACCCACCAAGCGAGATCCGCACACCGGGTTTTTCCTCGCTGCGCCTCAAACCTGGCTTCCGCAGCCTAAGGATATCGCCTTGGCGGAGGCGCGCCTGGACCTGCTGCAAAGGGCGTTTGATCAAATGCCCAAACCGCAGCGGCGCGCCCTGGAACTTGCGGTTTTCGAGGCTTATAATGAATCGGAAATTGCAGAGCAGCTAGGCGAGCCCCTGGGCAAAGTCAGCGCGGGCTTGCGGGCGGCATTTACTTTCTTGAGGCACCGCCAGCACGCGGTGTTGGGAACTTGGACTGCCGACATCTAGAAAGTGTTTACGAACTATTCCTGCTCGGGGCGCTCCTGGAAGAGGACTCGTTCGAGATCCAGGAACACTTGTCTTCGGGGTGTGAGCATTGTCTGGAGAGACTCAAGGAAGCCACGCGAACGGTGTACCTGCTGAGTCTTGCGGCCAAGCCTGTGGCGCCCGGGCCGAAGGCCAAGTCGAACTTGCTGAGGCAGATCAAAGGTAAGTAATCAGTTCTCTGTCATCAGTTATCGGTTAACTGATAACTGATGACTGACAACTGACGACGTTCCTATGGCTTTGCGCCGCGAACTGGGCTTGATCCAAGCCACCTCCTTGGCCATCACGGACATGGTGGGGATCGGTCCGTACATCACCATACCCCTATTTCTGGCAACTATGGGCGGCCCTCAAGCCATGCTGGGCTGGCTGGTGGGGGCGGTATTGGCTTTCTGCGATGGCCTGGTTTGGGCGGAACTGGGTGCAGCGATGCCCAAGGCGGGCGGGAGTTACAACTACCTTCGCGAAGCCTATGGAGCGCACCGCGCGGGACGTTGGTTCTCTTTCCTGATGGTTTGGCAGATCATGTTCTCTGCCCCGCTCTCGTTAGCCAGCGGCAGCATCGGCTTTGCCAATTATCTTCACTATCTGCTGCCCCAGGTGTCCCCCGGTGGCGTGCGAATCCTCGCGGCGATTTTCCCATTGCTGCTGGTCGTGCTCCTTTACCGGCGCATCGGCGCTCTCGGAAACCTCTCCGTCGTGTTGGTGGGGGGCGTGATTCTGGGTTGCTTTTGGATCATCCTTTCCGGGCTGCCTCACCTGAGCGCAGCTCGCCTGACGGATTTCCCTCCCCGAGCTTTTAACCTGCATTGGATTTTCTGGGTCGGGCTCGGCCATGCCACGCTCTATGCTCTCTACGACTACTTCGGCTACTACAACGTCTGCTACCTGGCGGAGGAGATTCGTGACCCGGGGCGGGTGATTCCGCGCGCCATCATGTTTTCCATCCTGGCGGTCGGAACCCTGTACGTGCTGATGACCGCTTCCTTCCTCAGCGTGATCCCATGGCGCGATGCCATTCACAGCCGCTTTATCGCCTCGGTCTACATCGAAGCGCTCCAGGGGGCGGCGGCAGGGAAAGTAATGACGGGCCTGCTGCTCTGGATTGCCTTCTCCTCGGTTTTCTCCCTGCTCCTCGGCTATTCGCGCATCCCTTACGCCGCGGCGATAGACGGGAACTTTTTCCGCGTCTTTGCGCGCCTTCACCCCCAAGGCCAATTCCCTCACGTCTCGCTCATCACCCTGGGGGTTGTGGCTTCCATTTTCAGCCTTGGCCGTCTCAATGAGGTCATCGGAGGTTTAGTCGCCACACGTGTACTCATCCAGTATCTGCCCCAGACGGTGGGCTTCTTCTTGCTCCGCTTTCGAAATCCTCAACTCCAGCGGCCTTTTCGGATGTGGTTCTATCCTGTGCCTGGAATTATCTCGCTTTTGGGCTGGCTGTATGTGTTGGGCACCGCGGAAAAAAGATCGCTCATCTTCGCGTTGGCGGTCTTTGCAGTGGGCAGCGCCGCTTACTTCATCCGAGCACGATTGCGAGGCGAGTGGCCGTTCGCGCAGTTGGAGGCGGGTGGGTAAAGGCGTGGCGCGCACCTGCCCCATGGCGTAGTAGAATGACCATATCGTTTCGCGCTGACTTCTTTGAGATGCACTGTCATTCCGAGCGAAGCGAGGAATCTCGCCCTGGCCTTTTGGGGACGGTCTGCCTGACGCAGAGCAAGTTTCCTCGCTTCGCTCGGAATGACATTTCATGGTTTCCGGGTGCCCGCAAGCAGACGGGCATGAGTGACTCCCGTGTCTAAGCTCCGTCGTAATACGTCCTCTCTCCCGCTGGACGACGCCTTGTTTCAGGTCAGGGCGCGCAAACCCGTTCCGTTTGAGTTCGTGCTCGATGCACTCTCCGCCTTGTCGCCCTACACTCGTCCTCTGTTCGGCTGTCTTGCGGTCTACGTCCAAGATAAAATCGTGTTGGTACTGCGGGATAAGCGCACGAGCACCGAAGACAACGGGGTTTGGCTAGCTACGACCCGGGAGCACCATGAGAGCCTGCGACGCGAGTTCCCGCACATGCGGTCCATTAAAGTCCTGGGGAAGGAAGTGACGGGCTGGCAGGTTCTTCCTGCCGATTCGCCGGATTTTGAGGAGGCGGCGCTGCACGCGTGTGAACTCATCCTCGCCAAAGATCCTCAGATCGGAAAGGTGCCGGGCACGCGGCGCGCCTCGCCGCCGGGTGCTAAGCGGGGCCGGAGAACTTCGAAGCAAGCAAATGGTTAGTGGCTGACGCCGCAGGCAGTGCAACGGAAGATGAGGTGCCGCCCCTCGCCGTAAATCTTCTTCATTCTCTCGCCGCACACCGGGCAAACGAGTGGCACGAAGCGATCCCAGAGAATGAACACAACAAAGAAGCCTGCCAGAAATCCCACAAGACCGGGCAGACTCAGGTGTGGGCCGAGCGACTTCACGGCCTCCTCGTGGTAAAAGGCAGCGCCCACCCGGATTCCGACCACGCCTCCAACCACTGAAAGAGCGAGTTGAAGTAAGGTGTGAATCACAGGTCCCATGGGTCCCTCGTCGCCTACTGGAATGGTCGTGGAATTCCGGAGCGCCGACAGAAGGCGCTTTTACGCGCTATCTATAGGAAGCCGTCTCGCCAGGAACATCCCCTCATTGTGGATAATCTGAATATCGTCACCATCGGCTCGCGCGGAGAAGCCCGCTTTATCGGCCGGCATGGATTCTTCCATCTGTTTGCGAGTCTCAGCATAGCGCTTCTTACCCGGCAGAAGTCCCGCGCGTAGCATCCACTGATTGAACGACCTTGGGCGCCGTCGAAGCGACTGGCGAAACACTTCGAGGCCGTGCTCCTCGAACATGCTGAGGAAACTGGTGAGGCGAAGGGAAGAGGTGTGGGAAGGGTCGCGGAGCCTCTCGATGTGGTTGAAGAGCTCAAATTTCGAATCGCTCTCCGGCGCCAGCGGATCGAGGATTTGGAGCCTTCCCTCGGGCTTCGTTACGCGGATCATCTCTCTTAGAACTGGCTCCGGCTTGGTTATATGGTGAAAGGCATGCTGGCAACTGACCAGATCGAAGCAGGCGTCGGGGAAAGGAAGGGAGTCCGCATCGCCGCGGGCAAAGGCGGCATTGGCGATTTGCTTCTCGGCCTGGAATTGGCGTGCTTGGCGAAGCATCTCGGGCGTTAAATCGATGCCCATGGCGAAACGCACTCGCGGTGTGACCGCCAGAACAAACGAGCCCGGCCCACAGGCGACGTCGAGTACAAGTTCGTGAGCTTGCGGCTTCGCAAATTCCACTTTTTCGGCCAAGACTTCGAGCGAATCGCGCACCGCGAACTTGGCAAAGGCGTCGGCGGTCTTGGTGAACTGCTTTTGGACTGCCTCTTTGTGTTTCTTGGACATAGAAGCTCTCAGCTTTCAGCCTTCAGCGAACTTCCCGTTGAAGGCCGGTGGCCGATCTGTGCCTTCCTGTGATCCAATCCCTCTCACTTCCAAAGAGTAACAGGCCGACCCATGCTGTCAAGTGCTCCCGGGAATCACAAATCGCAAATCGGAAGTCGCAAACCACAAAAATCACTCTTGTTATTTTTCGACGTCGCGAGTACGATGATTTTGAAATCCCACGAGGCGGTGGAATCAGCTTACGAATTGGAAGAGTTGCCCCAGTGCATTGTCGAATTACGAGGCGTGTGCAAGCGCTACGGGGAGCACACAGCGCTTGAGGATTTTTCCCTGGAGGTCGGCAGGGGAGAATTCCTAACGCTCTTAGGGCCCAGCGGAAGCGGGAAGACTACCATCCTGCGCCTGGTGGCGGGATTCGAGCAGCCGCAGAGCGGGCAGATCCTAATCAACGGTCGCGACGCCTCGCCTCTGCCTCCTTACCGCCGCAACGTTAACACCGTATTTCAACACTACGCACTTTTTCCTCATTTGAATGTGTTCCGCAACGTGGCCTTCGGCCTCGAACAGAAGAATCTGCCGCGCCCGGAAATTGCCAAGCGTGTTCGCTCTCTCCTCGAGATGGTGGAACTCCCCGGAAAAGAGGACCGCTACCCGCATCAACTGAGCGGAGGCGAACGGCAACGCGTAGCGCTGGCGCGGGCTTTGGTTCTTGAGCCGGCGGTGCTGTTGCTGGACGAGCCGCTGGGTGCACTCGACCAGAAACTGCGCCAGCAAATGCAAGTGGAACTGAAGCGTCTGCGCGAGCGCTTGGGGATCACGTTCATTTTCGTCACCCACGACCAGCAAGAGGCGCTGGTCATGTCGGACCGGATCGCCGTCATCAATCACGGCCACCTCGAGCAGGTAGGACCGGCTGAGGAGACCTACGGCGCGCCTCGAACGCCCTTTGTGGCGGAGTTCATGGGTGTGGAGAACTTCTTCCCGGTTCATTGCCTCAGCCACTCGGACCAGGGCACTCGCTTCGAAACCGAGACCGGATGGACTCTTTGGTCAAGGAATTCGATGGAATTAGAGCGGGGATTTGCAGCCGTCCTGGGTGTGCGTTCGGAGGCCATGCGACTGACCCTGGGCCGCCCCCGGCCGAGCAGCGAGGCTGTGAATGTTGTGCCCGGCGAGGTGGTGGAGGCCATCTTCGAAGGCGGCAGCCGCCGCTGGACGGTTCGGATCGCGAGCGGCGAACGGTTAGTGGTGCGAGGCGCCATGGCGGCGAACGCCCTTCCGCTCGAGAGAACCTCTCCAGGCGCCAAGGTTTATCTTTCCTGGGAGCCGGACCGGAGTTTGGTTTATCCCGTCAATGGAGAGAACCCTCAGTCGCCACCGCCAACTGCGGCCGAGAATCTTGGGCCGCAAAGCTCGGCGGGCCGAGGATGATAGAGGGCAACTCCCCGGAATGACACGTGGAGAGGGTTTTCCCGCAGCCCATGTAACCAAATGCCGTTTATTCCCATCTCTTGACCTTGGGGCCATTTCACAGGACTGAGGGAGAGCCCGCCCCGCGGCCCTGCTAAGATACGCGAACTCCGGAAAGTGAGAAGAAACTGTTATGGCAGAAAAAGTCGTGAAGGCAGACGAAGAATGGAAACGGATCCTGACGCCCGAGCAATTTGCGGTAGCTCGAAAAAAGGGGACAGAGCGGGCCTTCACGGGCCAGTACTGGGACAATCACGAAAAAGGCGTCTACCGTTGCGTCTGCTGCGATAAACCGCTCTTCAGTTCCGACACCAAATTCGAGTCAGGAACCGGATGGCCAAGCTTTTGGGGGCCGATTGCCCCAGAAAACATTCGCACCGAAGACGATCTCTCGTTCGGCATGGTGCGAACCGAGGTGCAATGCAAGGAATGCGATGCCCACCTGGGTCACGTGTTTGATGACGGCCCAGCCCCCACCCACCGTCGTTATTGCCTCAACTCTGCAGCGTTGAAATTCGTCAAAGAGAAGTAGGGAGCGGCTTGCCGTCCCCGAAAGGTGTTACCGTTGCTCGATTATTGGGGCAGGTGTTTTCTAACTTCTGGCACTCGACATCTGAAACCTGACACCCGACACCCGACACGCGGAACCTGACACCTGCCTTCACCGTAACAATCCCATGGTGTACTGCAGCGTCGCGTAGACGGTCTGGTAGTCGTATTTGGCGTTCAAGTTCTCGATCTCAGCCTGGGTGAGGTTCAACTGCGCCTGGGTCAATTCCACAATCGAGCTCAGCCCAAGGTTGTACCGGCCCTGCGCCAAGTCCAGCGCGAGGGAGGCTTCGCGTAGCATCTCTGCTGTGACATCGATGTTCTGATAAGCGGTTTTGGAGCTGGACCAAGCCACGCGAACGTCGCGTGCGATTCGCTCCTGAAGATCCCGCACCCTTTGGTTGTCAGCCTGTGCGTGGTATCGCGCCGCTTCCCGCCGTGCGGTAAACAAGTGCCCGTTAAAGATCGGCACTTCAACATTCAAAGCGGCGGCTTCGTAGTTGTTGGGGATTTTTACCGACAGGATCTGGTTGATCTCCGGAATGGCTCCCCCGGCGCCCAAAATGCTGACCGTTGGGAACGCCAGGTCTCTCTCCGCGTGTTCGAAACGTACCGACGATTTGTATTGCAATTGCAGGCTCAGCAGGTCCGGCCGATTAGCAAAGGCCTGGGCTACCAGCGAGTCTGGTTCAAGCGGAGGACTGGGCGGGAGCGGTTCATCGGCTAGCTTGTAATTCTCCTCCGTTTGCGAGCCCAAGGCGCGCGTCAGTTCGGCAGACGCCGCCCGCACCTGATCTTGGGAGCGGAGCAGCAAAAGCTTGGCCGCAGACAGGTTCACGTCGGCGAAGGCAACGTCTACATCGGAGCGCAGTTTGTTCTTAGCCAACTCGGTCACCTGATCGGACAGGATTTGACGCGCCGCGACGGTTTGTTGCGCGACTTTGATTAAAGCCTGCGCGCGGAGGACGCCGAAGAAGGCTTGGTTCACCGCCAACAACACGTCGTAACGGGTGGCTTGAAACGTCTGCTGGCTCGCCTGGGCTTCCAGCCGGGAACTCGCCACCAGGTTGGGCGTGCGCCCCGAATCCGTGACGAGCTGGGAGAGCAAGATGCCCGTACCGAGCCGATCAAACAGCCGGGAAGCCGGGAGAAAGCCCGCGCCGATTCGACCTTGCGGATTACCTCCGGATCCCGTCAACTCACCCTCGACGGTGGGAAAGTAGGTAGAGCGCGCCTCGACAACGTGCTGGTTGTACTCGAGCGCCGTTGCCTGCGCGGCGAGTACCTGAGGGTGATTCTTGAGCGCCAGAGCCTCGGCATCCTTCAAGGTGAGCGGAGTCGGAGCGGCGTTCTGCGCTCGCGCGCCTGCTCCGCTGACAAACAACACCGCTATTACAAGGAATCGCCGGTTCATATTTACTTCACCTCCAGGTCATGTTCAGAAGTCCGCGCTTGGGAAACGCCACAAACGAGGCGCTGCAAAGCCCAGCAGGGCTGTAATTGGAGATCTGAGATTTCGGATTCCAAATTCCAGCGTTCGGAATGGCATTGCAAGCTCGTGCGGACGTTGGCAGATTAACGCTCTCACGAATGCGGCCCTACAGGCGCTTCGTTGCCAGGCTGTTCCTTCTTTTCGTAAGCGAGCACGTACGCCGCAGGAACAATGAAGATCGTCAAGATCACTGAAGAGATCAAACCGCCGATAATGGCGCGCGCCATGGGTGTGTACTGCTCTGCGCCCGTCCCCAGCTTCAACGCCAGAGGCAGCATGCCGAGAATCGTGGCGAGCGAGGTCATGAGGATCGGCCGCAAGCGGACCCTGCACGCTGCAACGACGGCATCGCGGGGTGAGAGGCCCTGCGCTTCCAGGGTGTGAGCGAAATCTACAATTAAGATGCTGTTGGAGTCCGCGATGCCAATGAGCATCAGCACGCCCATTAACGACATCACGTTCAAGGTCGTGTGGGTAAGAGGCAAAGTCAGCAGGACCCCGACAAAACCCATGGGAATCGCCAGCATGATCAGGAACGGATCGCGGA
>JBELAJ010000191.1:0-14136 GCA_049508935.1 Terriglobia bacterium
ATCTGAGCCGGAAGCGGGGCCCCTCCTCCTGAAGAAGAAAACCCCAACTGGAGAAGAATAACGCTTCTCAGCTACAGCGCTTAAAGGTGTTATTAAAAGATTGGCCGGTTAATACCCGTTTAACCCCTGGGGGCGGGAGAATCCGGCCATGGCTTCGTTCAGCGTTCTCGAATTGAAGGTGTGCGTCTCGTTAATCTGGAATGAGTCGGAATCAAAGCGATTGGTGGAGTCAAAGCCGGTGCGCACCGCGGAAGTTTGATCGTTGTGCGTCATCCGATAGAAGTTTCCGTACAACCGGTCTTTGGCAAAATAGGTGTCTATGCGAGTGTTCCACTCCACGCCGCGCCGGTAGGGACTTGCTTCATAGGTTCCGGAGTCAATCATGGGCAAGCCGCAGGGGATGTTGGCGGCTGCGGACGTACCGCAGGTGGTGGGGAAGATATCCTGCGCCGTTTCCGAAACCGTTCCGGCGGCCGAGGATTTGATGGGGTAAGTGGTCAGCAGTTTCGTGCCCAGGCTGGTGGGGAAGTTCTGCTGTGCCCATTGCACGAACTGAGGATCTTCCCAAGTGTAGGCTTGATTTCCGGTTGAAAAGGTCGACCGCAAAGGTTCGATCGAGAAAAAGAAATAGGTGTGCTTATGCGGCACTACGGGCCCGCCCACCGAACCGGAAAAGTTGTTGCTGGTGAACGGCGCATAGGAAGGGCCGGTGAATTCCGATCGCGCCCAGAAATGCTGGTCGGTGAAGTAATCGCTCACATTGCCGTGGTATTGGTCCGTGCCTGACTTGGTAGTCATCTTGATGATAATCGAGCTGTTTCGCCCGTATTCCACGCTGAAGTCGTTGGTCTCGGTCGTGACCTCCTGGATCGAGTCAGGGTTTGGAGTCAGGTTCAAATTGCCGCCGTCGATGTTGCTGGTTACGTCCAGGCCATCAAGCTGGAACATGTTGCTGAGCAGGCTTTTTCCGTTCGCGCTGGCTTCCACGGGCAACTCGGTCGCGAAGTTGTCGGGAATCGTGCTGGCGAGGCCGCTCGAGCAGGACCCAGGCGCCGATCCTACCAGCACGCCCAGCCCGGTTACGCCGGGTGTGACGGCCGCCAGGCCCAGAAAGTTCCGCCCTTCCAAAGGAAGCGAATGCAACTCTTGACCGCTTATGGTGGCCTGGAGCCGGCTGTCGGCCGTGTCCAGCACGGCAGCTTGCCCGGTCACCTCAACCGATTGCCGAGTCCCGGCCAGCGTCAAGGTCACGGGGAGGTTCGCAGTCTGCCCCGTCTGCAAGGTGATCTTGATCACCGTGGGGTTGAAGCCTGTGTTTGACACCGTGACTTGGTAGTCGCCTGGGGCAAGACTGTTAAAGCGGAAGTTCCCTCCGGCGTCCGTCGTCAGCTTCTGCGACACCTGCGTTGCCGTGTTGGTCATTTCGACTGTGGCGTTGGGGATTACTGCGCTGGTCGGGTCCTTGACCTGCCCCTCGAGGTTGCTACTGTACTGGCCGTAGGCTAAATTAGCGCAGCATAGAACTGTCAGCGCGAGTATGCAGAGACCGGCGAAGCGCGCCGTCGTGGAAATCCTGCCGTTCATGGTGGCTTCCTTCCTTTCGTTGCCGACGCGAGAGACGGTCCTCATCCTTCAACAAAGCGACGCGACGTCTACAAGACAAGTACACGTCCGCACCTCTCAAGCGCAAAATAGTAACTTATCGCACCATTTCTAAACGGTTTGACATAATGTAAGGAAACAGTACGCAGGAAGTCAAGGACTTTTTACCCGACTTCATTCTTGACCTAGCCTCAAATAAGAGGTCATTCCGAGCGAAGCGAGGTAAGACGTTTCATAGTTCTAGAGTTCCCGGCAGCGGACAGCCACGCACGAGCGCCCTGGGGGGTGCCGCAGCCAATTGCCCTCTGTGGCGCACTGGTGTACGTTATCGATAAATGCGAAGTGCGAAAAGGGCAATACGGGCAGAGATTGCGTGGCGGTGCGTTCAAGGAATCGTCCGCCGGTCGGATGACAGTCGTCGAAGGCGGCCACGGAGGCTGCACCTGAGGCATTCTATCCTGTGTGCGCTATGGGTGCTCGTTGTAGGGGCACCCCTCGCGACCGTCCCGCTGTCGGGACAAGAACCTGCAGCGCGCTTCGAAGCCAGCGACGTTCTGCGCCGAGCCCAGGCAGACTTCAAGGCGGGGCGTCTCGAGGCAGCACTCCGAAAGTGCCGTCAAGTCTTGGAGCTTGATCCCCAAGCAGCGGACGCATACTTCCTCTTGGGAATGATTCAAGATCGCCGCGGGGCACACGACGACGCCCGCCAGGCAATACTACAATCTGTCAAACTGGATCCGTCTGTAGCAGCGGTGCATGTTTATCTTGGACGAAGCTATCTTCGTTCGAGCGAACCCGGGAAAGCCGTAGCGGAGTTCAAGGCGGCGATTCGCCTCGGCGACAACAGCTCGGCCGATGCCCATTACGGATTTGGGCTGGCGCTGAACGCTCAATCAAGATACGAAGAGGCGCTTGCTGACCTGCGAGCGGCAGTGGAGGCGCGGCCTGCTGAGCCGGCCAGGCTTTTCGCTCTCGGGCAGTGCGAGGTCGAACTTGCCCGTCGCGAGGAGGTTCGCAACCTGGAGCAGATCGAGAGTCTGCCGGAGGGCCGGACGACCGTCCCCAACGACAGGTATTTGGCTGCCATCACTTACCTGGAGAAGGCGCTGGCGGCCTCGCCTTCGGAGGATTTTACGCGCTCAGTTCAAATGGAGCTGGCCGTTGCTTACTCGCATACCGGCAAGGACAACGAAGCTGCCGCTATTTTTCAAAAGCAACTCGTAGTCTGGCCCCAGTCCGCTCAGCTTCATTTCGACCTGGGCGTAGTTTATGGGCATCTGCAGCGCTACTCGGAGGCGGTGGCGGAGTTTCAGCAGACTCTTCGGCTTCAGCCAGGAGATGACAACGCGCGCCTTGCCATCGCACACGTCTACCTGAGCTACGGCCAGTTCAAAGATGCCATCCCGTATCTCGAAAGCTACATTCAGCACAGGCCCGACACTGCGCGTGCCTATCAGTTGCTGGGGCGGGCGTGTCGAAGGGTAGGACAGTACGCAAAGGCCATCGACGTTTTACGCAAGGGAGTGCAGTTGGACCCGCAAAACTATGAGGCCCACTTCGATCTCGGCGCCAGCCTGGCGCGGACGGGAGAAACTGACAAGGCCATCGAACAGTTGCAGGAGGCGAAGAAGTTGAAGCCTGAAGGTTCCGAGGCCGCCTACGAACTTGGTTTACTGCTGATGAAGAAGAACGCGCAGCTGGCCGCGCGAGGCGAACTTGAGAATTTCGGCCAGTTCAGGGAGCAAACTGACCAGCGAATGAGGGCTGGCGTTCCCAACAATCAGGGCAACGATCTGATGGAACAGGGGCACGTGCGTGAAGCGGTTGCGGCCTATGAGGAAGCTGTGAGAATGGATCCTGGAAACGCTCCGTTCCATTACAACCTTGCCTTAGCATTGGCGAAGCTTGGCGATCACCAAGGGGAACGGCGGGCGCTTCAGGACGCGATCCAGGCCGATCCGCAATTTGCGAAGGCACATAATCAATTGGGACTGGCCGAAATGGCGGACGGCCAAGTTTCCGCTGCGGAGGAAGAATTCAGGAGGGCGCTCGATGCGAACCCGGAGTTTGCGGAAGCAGAGAATGACTTGGGCGTCTTGTACGCGCGACTCGGCAAGAACGATGAGGCGATGAGTCTGTTCCGAAGAGCGACGGAGCACAGCCCCCAATATGTCGCCGCACTCGCCAATCTGGGCCTCGCGCTGGCAGATCAGGGGAAGTACGACGAAGCCCGACTCGAACTCCAACGGGCCGTTGCCGCCTCGCCCGGAGATCCTGCTGCCTACACTGCCCTCGGACTGATTGCCGAGACAACAGGCAGGGACGAGGAGGCTGTTCAATTCCTCACGAAGGCTGTCGAGCTACAACCGGACTCTCCTGAATCCCACCTGAACCTGGGCAACACGTTCGCGGACCGTTTCAATCTGGCGGCAGCCCTACATGAGTTCTCCATGGCAGCGCGCCTGGCCCCGGAGTCTGCTGCGGCGCATTACAGCCAAGGTCGCGTACTGTACGATTCGCAAAAGCTTCAAGAAGCAGCATCCGAACTGGAGGCTGCGTGCCGGTTCGCGCCGGATGATCCCAGCCCCCTGTATGTGCTTGCTTTAGCCGAAGAACAGATGGGCAATTTAATTCGCTCGGCAGAAGCGCTGGACCGGCTGGTCAAGTTGGCTCCGCGCGATTTCGAGGCCCAATTCCGTTTCGGGCAGGTGACGCTCGGCCTTGGCAAGACGCAAGAAGCCGTCGAGCATTGGAAAGCAGCTGCAGAAGCGAACCCAGACAGCCCGAAGGTGCTCGATGACCTGACGAATTTGCTTCGCAGCATCCGCAGCCCCGAAGCGAGCGTGTATGCGGAGCGGTTGGAGTCTTTGCAGAAAAGCATGCGTATCACCGACAGGGTCTTGCTGCTCGAGGAATTCGGTGTCGAGGCCGCGAAGTTCCGGAACTGGCCCGAGGCTGCAGTGCAGTTCAAGGAAGCGCTAAGGCTCTGCGGGGATTGCACCCATAGTGCCGGTCTCCACCGCGACCTGGGAGTGATTTACTGCCGGCAGGGCAAGCTCGAAATCGGAGTGGAGGAACTGCGCGAGGCCGTGAAGCTAAATCCGAATGATCCCGTGGCGATCAAGACGCTCCAAGTGTTAAGGCCGCTCGAACTTAATCACTAGTGCGCCCGCTTGGGGAGGGAGAAGGCGCCGTCGTTGAACACGCTCTGCCCCATGAACCGTGAGATTGCCAGTCGGCTGTCAAAGCTCAGGACGACACACTCCCGGTTTCTTCACGCGTTCCCTTGGACGATGGCTAGGTTATCTCAAGGGTTATCCGGGTCTTCCCGGCTAGCGTCTCGGGCGTCAAAATCACACGGTCCGCGCGGACCTCGCCCAGAGAAGCCGTTTTCAAGGGTTGTCCGTCGGCTGGATGAATATGGACTGCCAACGTGGCGCCCTTGAAATCGCCCGCTTCGATCTCGACTCGCCAGCGCGGTGACTGGGAAGCCGACAGAGCTTCCGTCACCCAACTGATTGAGCCGGAGCGCGTGGGGCAGCCCTGGACGCGAATTTTCTCGCCGGGGCTGAACCAGTGCCGCGGTGCGGCCTTTTGGAGGTGAACCACATCCTGATCGTGCTCCTCGTAGCAGAGGAGCCAGCGCAAACCCAGGGTGGGCTGAAGTTCGCTGTTGACCACGGCCGACCAGGCGTAAGGGTTGCCCTCGCCCGGGAAGTTTCCGGGCAGCAAGGAATCCTCCGGCGCGTATCGATTTCCGGAATCCATGGCGTAGCACATGTTGCCGTACAGAGTCAGGAGGAAAGGCCTGTAGTCATCCTGCCGGATGCGGCCCGCCAATGTGCCGTGTTCCATGAAGCCCGCGGTGATCGGGTAATCCTGGACGACGTTCATACCTAGAATCTGAAGCCCTGCAAGGGTGCGGTGCCTGAAGTGGCCTTCGTCGATTTCCGGATTGCCCCAATCGCTCAGCCACCAATCCGAGATGTAGCGGTGGTTTTCGTAGCTCGTCAGTTCCGTCGGCTTTCGGTCCGTATCAAACGCAAAGATGGGCGGAATGTCGGCTTTCTTCATCTCCGGGTTGCGGTCCGCAAGCGTCTTATTCAATGAGCGCTCCACGTCGGCCCGCATGGCGGCGGCAATCTGGGCGACTTCCGCGCCTTCGCGGCTGAGTTCATTATCCTGGTGCTCTGTCCCGGCGCGCTGGAGGCATCGGGAGTGTTCCTTCAAGCCTCTCCAGATCCAAGAAGCATTTTCATAGTAATAAACATGCGACTCCGGGAAATCGTCGGCCGGATCGCCGTTGTCCGCCTCGGCCGATCCCCAGATCAAGCCGTGGCGAGGGTCGTCCGCAGGGAACGTGGATTTCGTGTACCGGTAGCGCCACAGGACGTGATCGATCATCCTGCGCAAGGGCGGCAGGCGCTTGCGCAGAGCCGCGATGTCGTGGTTGTAATCGTAAGTGCGTGCGGAGTCCTCCAGGAACACGCCCACGTTCAACGGCGCTTCCACCTGGTCCTGCGTGTTGTAGAGGAAGTTGCCGTCGGGAAGGATGTAGTTATCGAGGTAATGCTCGAAGTAAGGCTCGACCTCTTCCGTGAGGTTCCAGAGTTGATGCGCCCAAACAAACTCATAGTGGGCGACGGGGAAAAGAGCGTGGCTGCGCACCGGGATCTTGGTGTAGGCGCCCTCGCCGATCTGGTAGGTGGGTTCCAGCCCGTGGTAGCTGCAACGGGACAGCACAATACCCGCGCGCGCCCCATCGAGCAGCCACTCGTCGGGGATCTCGACCTTCATTCGGTCCTCGAAGAAGTGGTGCCACTTGTTCCAAACTCCGGCCAAGACGGAGAAGAAATCTTCCGCGGAGCCGTTCCAGTATTTCTCCACCTGGACGCCGGGAGTGTTGGCCGGTTTATCGTCAGACCTGGTGACGAGGTTCTTTGGTGGGCGCGGAGGAAGGACGACCCGAAGGCGTGCGATGGGGCGTGCGTCGGCGCCGGGAGGCATCACCATCATGACTTCGTAGCCAGCCTGTGCTTTAGGGTTCCAAACGCCGATATCGGCGGCCGGCGCATACCCTCCTAAAAGCGTGCGCTTGCTGTAGCCGGCTTCATACGTATAGTGGGCTGGGTAGGCTGAGTAACCACGATAGATCTCAGGCAGGAAGTGGCTGGGATCGAAAAGGCGGCCGATATGGTCCGGTGCCCAGGCGAGTTGAGGGTCCGGGTTCATCTGCCTGGATGTTCCATCGGCTTCGAGCCACAGTGATTTTTCCGCCCCGCCTTCCTCGTTTCCGACCAGCGTCCAGCCGATCATTTCCGCGCCAAGAGCCGCCACGTTTTCGTAGCAGGGATCTTCGGCGGAGTTCAGGATGTACTCGCCCACGACGTCCGGGCCAGGGATGTAAGGCGAAGGGCGCTCGAAGCGGACACCATTGGGTGTATTGACCGGGCGCGGACGGATGGAGGAGAGTTCACCGATTCGCTTCGGGATATGTGCGACCTCCCCCTTAGGCGTCACATAGGCGATTGCGCCTTGATGCGTCACATGCTTTTCGAACACTGCCGTGGCTTCGCCGTTCAGCCAAGGCAAGACAATCAGCAACCGCCAACCGTCTATCGATTCGCCCACCCGGACGCGTTTCCCGCCTTCACAGGTTAGCGAGCCGACTCCCATTTCGACAACGTGAGGCGAGTTCCTGAGCGCTTCCCGCTCGCCGGAAAGATACAGGTTGTATTCGTTGGGAATCCGTCCGGGGTGGTAGCTTCCGCGCTGCAAAGCGGTTCGGGGGCGTCCGGCCTGCGTCTCTGCTCGTCCGTATTCGGTGACCCAACCGGATGCTGCGCCCAGAATAGGTATCGTACCGATTTTTTCCAAGAAGACCCGTCGTTTCATAGCCGTCGAGAATGCCCTCCGTTCTCAGTTTCGACAGTGCAGCCTGGCTAGCCATCCTGCGATCTGCTCGGTAAGCAAGAGCAGTCCGCCCCAGGCCCCTCGTATGACGTAAGATAGGAAATGAAAACGAAGCAATCCGTGAGAGTTTCGCAGGAGCGCCAATCTGCTGTCAAGAAATACTTTCCATGTCAGCTACGACCGTCGAGTGCCCCTAAGGCGTGGAAGTGGCACGTGGTTAACCTTCGCACCGAGGCAGACTGCATAAGCAAACAGGATGGCGTGTGGTCGAAAAGCATCGTCTGAGCGCCCTGATTTGAACTGGGGACTTCTTGGCGTGAGAGTAGACTTGCGATGACGGCGCTCAGGCATACCTTTCCGCCTCATCGCCGAAGCCGATCAGAATGCAGTCGGCCGCCCTCACTGGCCACTTTCCGCCCTGTCCGTCACGGACCCTATATCCATCGCTCAGCCAGCACAGCGAGCCGTGATGGTAGTTCACGGCCACGATGCGGCCGCCGAACTCCTCGGCGATGTCCGGGGGCAGGCCGTTCCGAAGCAGCCCGGCGCAGTCGGGCAGCTTGATGCGCCGTCGCCGCCAGTCGTGCGGAATCCTCCACGCCTTCCCGGACGGGCCTCGCCAGAAGACCTTCGGGATTTCGTTCGGCGCAACGCTCACCTCGACACAGAACGGGTTCCACTCCTCGTCTGCGCCCGGTGAGAACTGGATGTTCGCATCCCCGAGGTCGAACCATGTCGGCGGGCACCAATCTTCGAGCCATCTCGACTCTTGCGTAACCTCGTAGCGGCTGGCCTCGATCACAGGCGAGACACCTTCCATAAGCCAGTGCCGTGGTAATCGCCACGTGCGGCCGCTGGTGTCGGTGCAAGAAACTCGTGCTGGCCAGTGGCCGTTATACGCGACGCCGTCGTCGCCGATTCCGAACGGCAGGCCGTCCGGCAGGTCGTCCAAATCGAGGCGGCGTGTCCCTGCCGGGACCTCGGGATGGACTTCTACGTCAACTGCCTGCCCCGCCAGGGCGGACGCCAGATCGCCGGGCATGTTTATCTCCTCCAGCCGGAACGTCTCGCTGGGATGGACGATTTTGCGGGTGAAGGTCATTGCGATCCTCCGATGTGGCTCCACATGCGTTGCGTACAGGGGCTGTGCGCCACGGGCAATATACGTCGGGAGCAAAGGATTATCGTAGGCATTTGCGGTGGAGCAACGGCAGCGCCATTTGGAGAACCGCAGTCCAAGCCACGCATGCCCTCCGGTTGCCGTCGCCGCAAGGAGCAGGAATGTGCCCACTGAGCTCGGCGTTTCGTACCAGTGCAGGACGGGCCTACCGGCCGAGCGTGATGTGTTCCCGCTTCAAGCCTCGGGATATCGCCGCTTCGGTTCGAGCAGCACAGGCCGGACCAGCTCGTAGTCCGGGATGCAGGCGATGAGGTCAGCCTCGGCTACGGTGCGGACAAACTTAGGCACCTTGCCGCCCTCGGATGCCCAGCGGAGCCAGTGGCGCAGTTCGGGGTCGGTATTGGCAGATTCCATCATCTGCAATATACGCCGGAGCGTAACGGAAGCTGCCGGAAATTACACCGTAGGATGGCCGGGCTCATGGTTACTGACCTTGGCTCCCAGGATGGTTTAGCGTCGGCGCTGCTCCTGAATCTGCTGTAGGAGAGTTTCCGTGTCGAGCTTCCCGACCTGAACCGGGTATGTGGCGAAAACTTGGAAGAGGAACTCGGAAGGCTTGTCTCCGTCCAGCCAAGGAGCCAGCAAGCCTTGATGCATGAGAAGCACGAAGAACTGGCACCGGAACATCACGGCGACGACGTTCGCTCCGGGGCTGCAATGCTTGGCCAGCAGGTCATGGGCGAATCCGACGGATTCAGCAGGACGGAGACCTGTCCTGACGAATTCCCACAAGCTCTTCAAGTCGCCCGGGTCAACCTGCGGGGCAGGAGCGCCGCTTCCTAGGTTCCCGTAAAACGATGGAGGACTGGCCATAGGGTCCCTTTCGAAAGGCGATTTCATCGCAACAATCAGACCGCAGGATAGATTTGATGGCCCGGAACGAGTCACAGCAGGAGTGCTTACACTGGTTTACTTCGAGACAGCGACGAGAAGTTCGACCAGGGACGAACGAACCCGGTTTTCTTCTGCGAGCCGCAGCAACTTCTCAATTGCCAATAGACCTTGAACACATGAAGCGGTAGTCGTACCGAAAACCCCCTGAGTATCGTGGTCAACGAACCGAACTTCGAACGGATTTGGCCATCGGTAGTACTGCGAAAATGCGAACATATTTGGCTGGCACAACTCGCTGAGGAAGCTATAGCCTTCATTCGAACTGGGCATTACTTCCCCGAAGCAATTCACCACCTTACTGATGTGGGAAGGTAACGGAAACATCTCACTTTGTTCCGGGTGTTGCTCGTTTATGTACCTGCTGCCCGTCGTGATAGGGCTGAGAAAATTCCAGGCGGCGTCCAGGTTCTTCGAAGCAAGGTGTTGCTTTATGTGCTTTTTGACGTAGTAGGCGTGGGCCCCAAGCTCGAAAACAGACCGAGCCAAGATGCGTGCTGAAGGCATGTTTCCGGTATCTCTTAGGGTGATGATGCCGTTCACCAGCCTGCTCAAATGGCGCATCCACAAAAAGCAGTACACCTGCGCACCCCAAGAAACCAGCTTAAGCGTGGCAGGTTGGTTTGGAGGAATCGGCGGACGCCTTAGGTTCGGAAAGGTATACTGCCTTGTCCGCTCGGCAATCACACGAAGTATTGTAAAGGAATCGCCATGTGATGTTTCCATGTCCCTGGGCATACTCCTGCTATCCTGACTTCCTTCGTTTGACGCTCACGATTGTATCTCATTAATTCGCTGGAGTAGCATGTGGGCGGATTTCTTGGCATGACCCAAGATATTTATCGTCGGCGGCACGGTGTCAATCCGGGCGCAGTGAGAAGAGTCCAAAGCTTATGAACGCCCCAATTGGTCTCGGACCTCCTCACTGAGTTTTATGCCGACGCCCGGGACTTCTCAGCTCGCGGGAATTCGTCCCGGGCCGCCCATGGTCTTTGCAACACAGACAGGGGACTTGAATCACGTGTACCACCTCGATTTACAGACGTGGACACTCCCACGATTCCGTGGTAGGGTACCCGCCGTGCCCGTCACGGACCCTGCATGCGTTCCTCAGGCAGCACGGCGAGCAGGGATGGTAGTCTATGGTGCCGTTCTCGTATCGAAGGATTTCCCATCCCGATTGCCTCCTGACAGCAATCAAGCTGCTGCACACTGCTGTGTGGGCATTCTTGGCTGGCTGCATTCTGGCGCTGCCGGTTGCAGCCTTCCTGCGGCACTTCCATTGGGCGTTCTTCTTGAGCGCAATCGTTGTCTTCGAATGTGGGCTTCTTGCGGCGAACCGAGGCCAATGTCCGCTCACAAGCTGGGCAACTCGCTTCACTGATAATCGAGCAGCCAACTTCGACATTTACCTGCCCAACTGGTTGGCCCGGAACAACAAGGCGATCTTCGGCACTCTGTTCGTGGTGAATGAACTGATTGTGCTCTGGCGCTGGGTGGTCCGTCCATGAAGGAAACTCTCAAGGCTGGAGTCGTATATTTCGGCTTGGTGTTTGGTGCCGGGTTCGTGCTCGGCACCATCCGCACTCTTTGGGTAGTCCCGAGATTGGGCGTGAGGACCGCCGAGCTGGCGGAAGCGCCCATCATGTTTGGCATATCCATCCTTGCCGCCCGATGGGCGGTTCGGCATGTCCAAGTTTCGCCGCTGTGGCCGAAGCGGTTGGCGATGGGATGCATCGCCCTCGGCCTCATGCTCGTCGCCGAGTTCACACTCGGCCTGTGGATTCGTGGGATAACAATTCGAGAGGATTTTGCCGCCCGTGACCCCATTTCGGGGACCGTCTACTTCCTGACGCTCGGGGCGTTTGCGGTCATCCCGATATTCGCGCGGCCGCCAGGTGCCTGAGTGCGAAGGTGCGGACGTACGGTCTAATTGCTCGGGATACCGGCGCTTGAGTTCCAGGAGCACAGGCCGCAGCAGCTCGTAGTCCGGGAGGCAGGCGATGAGCGCAGCGCCCAACGCAAGCTAATGGGCTGCCGATAGTTGCACTCTCGCAACCGCCGCAACCTGCTGGAGCGTCCCGAACCACACCCGGCTTTGACTGCATATAGGCTACCAAGCGGTCGAGCGCCGTCAGGCGCGAGCGGTGCCCGGTCACGAACGGGTGCATGGTGAGCAGGAACATCGTTCCTTCTTCGTACGCCCGATCGAATTCGCCCTTGTAGATCTCGTAGACGTCGCTGTCGCCCACGCGGTTGTAGGCGTCTGAATGCCGATCGTAGCTGTAATAAGCGTAGTCGTCGAGGATCCATTCGACCGGCAGTTCTACGAGGCCGGTGGGTTTGCCTTCGGCGATGATTTCATACGGCCGGTCGTCAGCCATAAGGCTGGAATCGTATGCGAAGGCGAGGTCACGGATAATGGCCAGCGTGTCGCCGGTAAAATCCCAGGAAGGAGTGCGAATACCTGCCGGCTTGTGGCCCAGGCGCTGGGTCCACCACTCGAAGGCGCGCGTAGTCAGTTCCCGCTCCTGGCCCGGTTTCAACTGTGAGATGGGCTCGTGGACCCAGCCGTGGATGCCGATTTCGTGTTTCAGGGGCGACTTCAGACGGATCTTCCCCTATCGCAATTAGCTGAAGTTGTTTGGTTCGGAAGAGTTACGGTAATTTCTGGGGACAATATGTAGTCATGTATACGCCAAATATATCTTTACATGGTTAGTATTATATGATATACAGAAGTCATGTATATCACCACCGTCCCTAACCGCAACTCCCCGCCCGCTATTCTCCTCCGCGAATCTTATCGCGTGAACGGCAAGGTCAAGAATCGCACCCTGGCGAATCTCTCTCACTGGCTTCCCGCCCGCATCGAAGCTTTCCGCCGCCTGCTACGCGGGGAGTTTGACCAACTCACCGGGCTCTCCGCAGCCCCTCGCCTGGGACTCGTGTTCGGCCTCTTATTCGTGCTCCAGCAGGTCGCCGAAACTCTGGGCATCGGCGCCGCCCTGGGTCGCAGCCGGCTGGCGAAACTCGCCTTGTTCCTGGTGCTGGCCCGCGTCGCTCACCAAGGCTCGCGTCTGTCGGCCGTACGCTGGGCCCAGGATCAGGCCGTGGCCGAGGTGCTGGGACTGGGGAAATTCGACGAGGACGATCTCTATGCCGCTCTGGATGACCTGGCAGCTCGGCAAGCGAAGATCGAAAAGACTCTGTATCGCCGCTACCTGACTCGGCGCGACCAGCCGCCCCGGCTGTTTCTCTACGACGTGACCAGTAGCTATCTGGAAGGGGAGAAGAACGAGTTAGGGGAGTACGGTTATAACCGGGACGGGAAGCGGGGCAAGTTACAAATCGTCATCGGCCTGTTGGCGGACGAGGAAGGCGAACCGCTGGCCGTGCGGGTGTTCGAAGGGAACCGCAGTGATCCCACCACGGTGGTGGAGCAGATCGCGATTCTGCGGGAACAGTTCGGGGTGGAAGAGTTGGTGTTCGTGGGGGACCGGGGGATGGTAAAGCGGAAGGGGAAGCAGGCGCTGACGGCGGCGGGGCTGCGGTATATCACGGCGCTCACCGACCCGCAGATCCGCGGGCTGCTGGGCCAAGGGACCTTGCAGTTGAGCCTGTTCAGTGAGCAGGTGTGCGAAGTAGAAAGTCAGGGAGTGCGTTACATCCTGCGTCGGAACGAGCAGGAAGCGCAGCGGGAGCAGCATCGGCTGGAGGATAAACTGGCGAAGCTGGATGCCAAGATGGAGGCTCGCAATCAGCAGGTGCGCGAGCACCCCCGCTGCCAGCCGGAAGCCGGACAACGAGCGATGGCCACTTGGGCGGGGCGGCACAAGCTGAGGGGCCTGGTGGAAATCCAGCTGGAAGGCACCCAGTTGAAGCTGGAGCGCAACGAAGAAGCGATCCGCCGGTCGTTGGAGTTGGCGGGCTGTTATGTGGTGACCACCGACGTCGCCTCCGCCGCAATGAGCGCGCAGCAAGTCCATGACAGCTACGTTTCGCTGCAAAAAGTGGAGCGCGATTTTCGCGCTCTCAAGACTGGGTTGTTAGAAGTGCGGCCGGTCTGGGTGCGCAAAGAGAGTCGCACCCAAGGGCACGTGTTCTGCTGTATGCTGGCGTTGAAAATCGCGCGTGAGATGGATCGGCGATTAAGGGCCACCTTTGGCGCCACCGAAACCCGGGTCGATGCCCTCACCCTGCCGGATGCGCTGCGGACGCTCGCGCGCCTCTGCCTGCTGCACTACACGGTCGATGAGAAAACCACGGTGATCAAGCTGCCCCAACCGGATGCTCGCCAGCAAGAAATTCTCCAGGCTCTCGGCGTCACCCTGGCGGCAATGTAGTCAGGAGTCCCACCCGCGATAGGATGCCTAACTGCCACCGTCCCAAGCAGTTCGACAAAAAATCCTGCCTCAAACAAAAAGGGGCTCTATAGCAGAATCTGTGGGTCGTCTGCGCGTGTGGTGAGCAGCTAAAGGAAGACGACTCCGACAGTCAAAATAAGCACAGGCGAGCGCCGCAAAAGACGCGGCGGAGAGAAAAACTGG
>JBELAJ010000192.1:0-13977 GCA_049508935.1 Terriglobia bacterium
CGTGGGAACGGATTCTCCGCACGATCCAGCCCTGGCTGGTGAGATGGACCGGACTTTGTCCTTTCTGCGGAACGAAGTTTGAGCGAGTTTTCGACGATACTACTTAACATAGTAGTACTAGGCGCTTGTGGCTGATCATAGGAGCGTCGCTCATTGTCATCGCGGTCATCGTGGTGATCGTGTTGGCCTGCAACTGGCCATACACGCAACAGGCCGTCGCCAAAGCGCTGCAGGACCGATTTGCCCGAACCGTCCAAATCCGCAGCTTTCGCAAGACATACTTTCCACCGGGATGCGTGGCCGAAGGGGTCAGTTTCCTGCACCGGAAACGCAAGGACCTGCCAGCGTTGATCACAGTCCAGACGCTGGAGATGTCCGTGAATGGAGGCCGTATCGAGGATTTGTTGTCGCTCTTTACGGAGGAAAAACGCCTGCCGATGACCGGCAGTATCAATCTGCGTGCGAGAGTACAAGTGCCGCCGGGGCCGCCAGGATTCTTGCGGAAGCTGAATCTTGCAGGCAGCTTCAAGCGCGAAACCCCCACGCCAGCGCGGCCCAGCTTCTCCACGATCCGTTGGGCGAAATCGTCTCGCCAGTCATCGGAAATTCTTGATCAACACCGCATCGGTCGGTTCCGTGCCGCGCGAGAGGGCCAGGCGACCGTCGTGGGACCAGTCGAAATAGAAAATCTTGTCCGAGGTGAAATGCGTCACCGGCTTCGGCGGGCCGCCCGCCATCGGTTGTTCCCAGATGTTATCCGCGCCATTCACGCTGTTGACAAAAGAGATGGCGTGGCCATCGGGGGTCCAGATGGGGCCACCACCGATGGTAGCGGGCAGAGGGAAGACCTTAGCGGGTTGGCCGCCCGCGAAAGGAGCTATCGCCAACCTGACTGGCTGATTCTGGCTGGGAACGTACAAGCAGGCAATCCACTTGCCGTCTGGGGAGACGGACGGAAACAATGAGACGTAGTCCGTCAACTGGGACGCTGAGCCACCTTCACTCGGAACCTTCATCAGCATAGCTTTGCCTCCCTGCACACTGCTAAAAACCACCCACCGGCCATCCGGTGATATGGCAGGATATATGTCGTTCTTACCCTGGGTGAGCTTTTTCAGGTTGCTGCCGTCCATATCCATGCGCCAGATGTTTACCTGGCCACTGCGATCCCACTGGGCGAAGGCAATGAAGCCGCCACGGAGAGAAACGGCGGGCCAACCGGAAGCCGAGATTGGGTCGTTGCTGGTGAGTCGCTTGGGGTTCGAGCCGTCCGCGCCGATCTCCCAAAGATCTGGGCGTCCGTTAGGAGCCGAATAATAGACGATTTTGCCGTCCGGCGTCCATGCAAGCCCATACGTGCCATCGTAGTTCTGGGTCCCGGCGCTCAACGGGTGGGCTTCGGACTCCTTGCCGGGCGTGGCGACCTGGAGGGTGGCAAGAGTCTGGTGTTGCAGAGCCAGCAGCGATTTTCCGTCGGCGCTTACACGCACTGCTGTGTACTTCGAAAGGTCGTGCGTGATCTGGCGGGCCTCGCCTCCCTCAAGTGAGACTTCGTAAAGCTGGTTGAGCCCTGACGCGCCCTGTTGACGGCCCGCCACGAGCAGGTGACGGCTTCCGGGGAGCCAGGTAAGATCGTCGATGCCGACCCATCGGGCGCCCGCCACCGGCTGGGCCTGACCGCCTTCTGCCGCAATGGTGGTCAAGACCGGATGCGAACTATAGAGAACGAAGGCGAGGGTCTCGCCATCCGGAGACCACGCGGCGCGGGTCCAGATAACCTCGGGCAGCTTGTAGGATGCCAACACTCGCTCGCCAGAGCCGTCCAGCGAGGCGGTCAACAAGCTTGACGCGTCAACGGTCCCCCGCCCAAAAGCGACCCGCTGGCCATCGGGTGAGAATGCGGGTGTTCCAAAGGTTTCCTTCAGGACCTTTCTTGCAGTCCCGCCCAGGGACGGCACTTGGTAAAGATCGGCGCCAGGCTTCAGATGCTCCTGACGGACAAAGTAGACGTAGCTGCCATCGGGAGAGAATGCCACGCCGGGGCAGTAATCCTCGCCCAGCGTGGCAATCTGGACGTCACTATCCGTGGCCAGTTGCTTTAGCCAGAGGCTTTGCTTTCCTGCCGTCTCCCGCACATAGGCCACGTACTTGCCGTCAGGTGAGATGTCCGCTTGGTTGACGTCTCCGCTGCCCGTCACGCGCGTAAATTCCAAACCGGCGGGCGGTGCCGGCACATGGCCGGCGGCTCGATAGCGCGCATAGATCAGCGCGGCGGCGATCACCATCCCGGCAGCCAGCAATGCGATGAGGGATTTCTTGTGACGCTTCACCAGGGCGGCGATCATCTGCGAATCGGAGCTCTCGCCCGTAGCGCCGGCATCTTGCCGGTTCGCTCTCTCGCCGGCGTCCAGTCCGAGTGCAGGCACAAGGCCTGTCCCTACGTCGCGCCCAGCCGCCGGGACGGCGGCGCCATGCCCCGAATCTGTGTCGCGCTTCAGGCGTTTCAGGTCGGCACGCATCTCTGAGGCCACTTGGTAACGCACCTCGCGGTCTTTCTCTAGCGCCTTGTTGATGATGCGTTCCAACTCCGCCGGGCAGTCAGGATTCAGCCGCAGCAGTGGGGTCGGGGCCTGGGTGAGGATAGCCATGAAAATCATCGCGGAAGTGTTGCCCGTGAAGGGCTGCCTGCCCGTGGCCACCTCATAGAGCACCGCGCCGAAGCTGAATAGGTCCGTGCGCGCGTCAAGTTCTTCTCCCCGAGCCTGCTCGGGCGACATGTAGGCGACCGTGCCCATCACCTCGCCGGGGCTGGTGAGCTGCTCGGGCTCGCTGGAGGCGGTGGGCATCTCTTGGATGGCTTCTTTCCCCAGCCTCCAGCCCCTAGCCCCCAGCCCCTGTTTTCCCGGTGCCAGCTTGGCCAAGCCGAAGTCCAGGACCTTCGCCTGGCCACGTGTCGTGACGAAGATGTTCGCTGGCTTGATGTCCCGATGGACGATGCCCTTCGAGTGCGCAGCGTCGAGCGCGTCGGCAATCTGAATCGCCAGATCGAGCAGTTCGTCCGTCCGTAGGGGCGGTTCGCGAACCGCCCCTACCGCGATGCGATGCTTGAGGGTCTGCCCTTCCAGGTACTGCATGGCGATGAAGGGTTCGCCCTCGTGCTCTCCGACTTCGTAAATCGTGCAGATATTCGGGTGGTCGAGTGCGGAGGCAGCTTGGGCCTCCCGCTGAAACCGCTCGAGTGCTTGCTGGTCCTTTGCGAGTTGTTCCGGCAAGAACTTGAGCGCAACAAACCTACGGAGCGTGGTGTCCTCGGCCTTGTAGACGACACCCATGCCGCCGCCACCGAGCTTCTCAACGATGCGGTAGTGGGAAACGCTCTTACCAACCATGCGAGGGTCCCGCCTTTAGTAGCGATCTTAGGCTGCGCTTGCGGCTAAGTCAACGCAATGAGGTCCTGACGTGCCGCTCAGTTCATGGCATTCCAGTGGGAGCTTGAGGAGGCGGCAACTTTCCGGAGACAGTGTCTTCGAACTTCTTCCGCGCTTTCGCCTGCAAGCGTCCTGCCTCGCTGATTTCCTTCTGGGCTTTCTCGCGCGCGCCTATTTTCAGGTAAGCTTGGCCCAGTTGGAAGTGCATTTTCGCGCTGTCCGGTGCGAGGTTCAGGGCGCGCTGGAAACAAGGTATCGCTTGCTCCGGCAGGTTCTTGCGCAGATAAGCCTTGCCCATCCCATCCCACGACTTGGGCAGTTTGGGATCGATTTTCAGCGCTTGCCGGAAGCTTGCGAGCGCCCCATCCGGATCGCCTTGTTCAAGGTATACCGAGCCCAAGTTCTCCGCGCTCGCCGGATCGTCAGGAGTGAGCGACATTTCCAGTTTGTATTGGTCTGCCGCCAGAGCCAGCTTGCCTTGTTTTTGGTAGACCACTCCCAGGTTGTAGTGAGCAAAATGCAAACTGGGATCAAGGGCTACGGCTTTCTCAAGCTCAGCTTGCGCGAGAGAGATTTCTGAGAGGTCAAGGTGCGCCTTCCCCATCAGTAGGTGCAGTTGGGCCGAGTTACCGCCGGCGCCCACCAATTGCCCGAAGGTTTGCGCGGCGTCCTCTGTGCGCCGCAGCTTTTGGTATGCGATGCCGAGAACGTATAAGAAATCCAGATTGGTCTTTTGGCTGTCACGGAGCGGTTCGAGCGTTGCGACCGCCTGCGCGAAATCGTCGGTGAGAAAGTAGCACATTCCGAGCAAATATCGCGCCTGGATTTGGCTGGGATCGGAGCGGACAACACGGGAGAAATTTGGAATGGCGTTGGCAAAATCGTTTTGATGGTAGTAGGCCAGTCCGAGGTTGAGGTCAAGTCCCGTCACCTGGGGTGCGAGCCGCTTGGCATTCGTGAAAGCCTCGACCGCCCGGCCGTATTCGTTCCTGCGCATGTAGACCACGCCGAGGTTGGAATACGCGGCCGCAGATTGCGGGTCGATTTTAAGGACCGCGCGGAATCCCCGCTCTGCGGTTGTGTAATCGTGGGCGTCGAGCGCGCGCTGGGCCTGCTCGAAAATTGCCTTAGGATCGGGCGGAGATTGCTGGCAGACGCCGACTGAGACCTGCAAGAGCAGCGGTGCAAGCGCGAGGATCAGCAGCCTTCTCAAAGACTATGGCTCCTTCACGCATCATCATAGGGCGCGGGTGGCCGGGCCGCAAGCGGTTCCCGGTAATGGTCTCACTCAAAGAAAAAGGCCCTGGCTGCCTTTGAGGACAGCCAGGGCCCAAGCGCGTTCAAGCGGATGCGGAAGTAAAACTAGAACGTGAGCTTCATACCCAGTTGGACATTACGCGGACCGAAGTCGCCGGCCACCTCGCCATTGCCCGGGTTGAATTGATCGCCGCCACACGTGCGACCAAAAGCGGGAGCACCCGAGACAGGATCGGGGTTCCCGTTGCAGCCGAAGTAGACCCCTTTCCACTGGGGATGGTTAAAGGTATTGAAAGTCTCCAAGCGGAATTGCAACGACGAGTGCTCGCCCTTGAACCAGGGAAGTTCAAAATTCTTGAAGAGGGCGAGGTCGAAGTTGTTCCGCCCGGGGCCGGTCAGCGTATTGCGTCCCGCATAGCCGAACATACCCGGCTGGCCGTTGGCGTAGAATTGAGCCAGCGAAGGCTGCACCAGGACGGAGGGGTCGAACCATCTGACCATGTTGCCGTACGTGGGATCATGGTAAACGCTCTTCTTGATCTTCATCGGGCCGACGGTATCGCAAGTAACGCCGCCTCCGATCCCGGACGACAGACCTGTAATACCGCAGACGTTGCCGTTGTAGTTGGTGCCCATGGGGCCGAGGGGTTCACCGCTGAAGAAGGCCGTGATCCCGCTCACACGCCAGCCTCCCAGCGTTTCTTTCGCGAACCTGTTCATCGAGCTCTTGAAGAACGGGAGGTCGTAGATGTAGTTCAGCATCAGCACCTGGGTGCGATTGAGGTCGGAGGTTCCCTTGAAGCGGCTCAGGTCGTAGTTGGCGTCCACGGTGGTGCCGCCGCCCAAGACGCCGTACGACGTAGCGTTGTCGATCAGGTGGGACCAGGTGTAGGCGGCTTGCAGGGTCAGCCCATAGCCCGTGGTATGGCGGAAGTTGAGCTGCATCGCGTTGTAGCTGGATACTGCCGTGAACTCCTTCTGGTTAATGCTGTTAGCCCCTTGGTAAGGGACGAAGTAGGCGGTAGGCAACTGGTTGTGAATGAGGATATTCTGCACGTTGCAGACGCCGCCAGGACAAATGTTATTGCCATTCGAGTCTGTGACGTTGGCCAAGGCCGGAACCGTCATATTGGGGACGACGGGAATTGGGATCTGGTCCAGGTTGCGACCCCGATCCAGATGCCGTCCCAGGTTGCCGACGTAGGCTACGCTCAAAAAGTCGTTTCCCTTGAATTCGTGTTGCACGTCGACGTTGAATTGCTGGGTGGACGGGTTCTTCTGGTAATAGGGAATTGCCCCGATATTACCCGGACTGACACCCGCGAAGCCACCGGAGCCGAAATCGTAGCCGTTGATGTTGTACCTTAGTGGGGCCAGGGTGGTTGGCGTATTGCCTTCGAGGCCGATGGTATTCGAGTCGTTACCGTTGCCGGCTTCATAGTAGATTCCGTATCCGCCCCGGATAGCAGTCTTCCCCCTTCCGGTGGGATCAAACGCAAAGCCGAAGCGAGGGCCGATGTTCTCCTTGTAGGGTACCTGACAACCCTTGGCGACCGGGCCGGCGCCGCACTCCACCAGGCCGTTGCCGAAGTTTGTGTAATCGTAAATCTGACCCGTGGCCGGGTTCGGATGCAGGATTCCATCCGCTCCGAGCACGGCTGCCGAAGCCGGATTATAGAGTGAAGGAATGTAGCTCGAATCCACGGTTGGCTTGGTCACGTCGTGAGGAGGAATCAGGAGGTAGTAGCGCACGCCGAAGTTCAACGTCAACCTGTGATTGACCTTCCAGTCGTCCTGGACGTAGGGTTCAAAGTCCGTACGCCTCCAGTGTCCCACGCCGTAACCGCCTGTGTAGTCGCCGTGGTTGTTGAAGGTCCCTTCCTGGTAATAGTTGATGCGTCCCAGGAACATGTCCGCCAAGGCGTTCCCCGTAGTGAGCGGGCCGGAATTGGCGAAATTGTAGTAGCCCTGGGTTTCAAAGCCGAACTGCTCGGTCAACTGGAATTTCTCCAGGAAGAACCCGGTCTTGATGGTGTGGTTTCCGTGCAGCCAGACCACGTTGTCCCGATACGTGTAGACCGGCTCGGCATCGTAGGGACCGCGGTAGTTTCCGTTGTCCGCGTCGAACCCCCACGGGCCTCCGCCGCTGACGTTGATTCCAGGAAGTTCCTTGACGTTGGCGTTCGCCGCAAAGAAGGTGCTGGCAGCCCAGTCGGAGGGCTTGTCAATCGACTTGGCGATACTAGCAGGCCCCGCGATGGGGTTGATGGTATGAGGCGTGTCCGTGTAGCTCATGATGTATTCGTTCATGAGGGTTGGTTTGAGGTTGTAGTTGAGATGGAACACCGTCTGCCGTGCAGGAACGCTATAGTCCGTGGCCGTCGTGTCGTAAGAGTTTCCGGACCAGAGCGCAGGTACCGTCTCATTCAGCCAGGTGTCGCTGGAGAAACGTACAAACATCGATGCTTTATCGCTGAGGTTCTGGTCCACCCGAATGACGGTATCGCTGAAATTCGTGGGCGCCTTTAATGCGCTGACGTACCCTGTCGGACCGCTGTTGGGCAGTGGCACATAAGCGTTCAGCCAGTCGGTTCCGTTGTTGTTCACAGGCGTTACCTTATCCACTGTTGCGCCATTGACCGTCGGCAATATGCAGTTCGCGGGGGTGAATTGCGGGTACTGGTTCCCCAAGTAGTTACCCGACTTCGGGTCGCATTGGCTGAAGTCGCCGTTCCGCTCGAGCTCCGTGGGAGCCCCCGCCTGAATGACGGTGGCGGCGCGATATCTTGCCCACTCCTGCGACCAGAAAAAGAACGTCTTATTCTTGTTCTCGTTGTAGACCTTCGGGATGTAAAACGGTCCGCCCAAAGTATAGCCGAAAATGTTCCATTGCAGAGGTTGTTTGGGTGCATTCCCTCCGGGAGGAGCGATCTCCTGATTGGCGAACCAATCGTTGGCGTCAAACGCCTGGTTGCGAACGGCCTCGTGGGCGCTGCCGTGGAAATCCTTGGTACCGCCCTTCGTAACCATCTCGATCAGAGCGCCCGCATGCTGGCCGACATCGGCGCCGTAATTGGAGCCAGAAACACGGAATTCAGCGATGGACTCGAGGGACGGAGTTATCGCGCCGCCGTTCGCCTGGGAGCTTTCCTGGGAATTGTTGCCGCCGTCATACTCGAGTTGGCTGTACTCGCTGCGGTTGCCGTTGAAAGATATCGTCATTTCCCCGCCCGTGTGCCCTAACTGCATCGCGCCTGATTGACTGTCCGGGACGACAGCGCCGGGCACCAGAAATTCCAGCCCGAAGACGTTTTCGCCGTTCAAAGCCAGGTTGTCGATCTGCTTCGAGGTGACGACGTCAGAAACCGTGGCGTTCTCGGTTTCAACTTTGGCCACGTTTCCGACCACTTCGACCTTTTCGGTAACCTGCCCAACTTTCAAGGCCATATTCAGGCGCTGGGTCTGGCCCGCCGTGAGGGTAATCCCCGAGCGCACGAGCTTTTCAAATCCTGCTGCCTCGGCAGTGACGACGTAATCGCCGATTGGAATTCTGACCGCTGTATACTCTCCTGCGGTGTCCGAGGCAACTTCGCGTACGAATCCTCGGTTGGGATTCGAGACGGTAACTTTGGCTCCTGGTATCACGGCGCCAGTGGAGTCGGTAACCGTGCCGACGATGGTCGCAGTATCCTGCGCCCACACGGGCAAGCTTGCCAACAAGATAAAACCCATGAGCAGGTAAAGCGCTCTCCTCATCATATATTCTCCTTCGAGTAATTCTCAGACCAAGACCTTGTCCGCGAGGAAAAGTCGACGCAATGGGTAATTCAAGCAAGTGGTAACGAAGACCAAGCAAAAAGCGGCAATCGGTGAGAGGGATGGTTAAGTAGACATATTGTCGTAAATAGCGCCACTTGTCGTGCTCTAGCGACCCCAATCCTCGTTCCCGCCTTTGCGGAGCAATTTGTCAGCCAAGATGTACGAATCTCAGCCAATGCTTGGTGTTGTGCTGCGTTCTCTTGCGTTTTACAGGAAAGTGAAACCAAAAAGTAAGGCGATTCGAAGCAGGTGCAAATAGAGGCTTCCCTCACGGGTGGGTCATTTCGCCCACAAATAGAGACTATACGGGTGGCATGGTGAGATTACTCACGGCAATGGTCGTAGGGGCGACCGTTGTGGTGGGCACCCACGAGGGGTGCCCCTCCGCGATCACTAGTCTACAAACATACACCTACGAGTGCTGGGCAGCGAGCGAGAGGAACCAGGGTGTGGCGCGCAACCCGCCCCAAGTGTCGGGGCGGTGGTTGGCGACGAAGCTCTTGCGCAGGGTCTCATCATAGGGAATCAGAGCATCCCAAAGGACGCCGGGCGAGTCTTTCCAGCGGGGGTCTGGCGGGCCGCCGTCGATGCGCTGGAACTTGGCTCCCGAAATCTGGTGGTTCCACATGAAGTCGCGGTTGGTGGCAATCAGGCGGTCAATATCCTCCTGGTGGAATACCAGGTTATGTTGGTAGGCCGCGACGATGCCCTCCACGTCGATGGCGTAATAACCGCCGTTCGGGTGAACGCCCACCCAGTGCTTGGTCTTGCCATCCGGCTTGTAGTCCCAAGGCCCTGCAGGGTCCCAGTAATCCCAGACGAAATACTTCCCCTCGTCGCGAGTCCTCATGCGGGAGCGCATAAGCCGCCACCATTTCTCCGCGCGCTCTCGATAAATCGGCTTCTTGGTAACATCGAACATGCCGATCAACCAAAGCGCGATGAGATTCTCTTTGTTGTCCGGGTGGGAGAAGGCCTCGGACTTACGGCGCGCGAAACCTTCAGTGAACTTGCCGGTCGATGGGTCAATCCCGAAGTACTGGACCACCCAGAGACCGCCGACCGTGCAATCGCGCCAGGCGTCACGCGAGTCCCACTTCTCGAATGTTCGTTCGGCCAGTTCGAGATAGCCGTCTGCTTTGCCGCCCCATTTCGCTTTCAAATTGGGCGTCTTCAGGATTTCGTCGGCCATGAGAACCATGGGGCGCAGGATCATCGCTTCGCCCAGCATGCTGTCGTAATCAAAGCCCTCTGTCTGGTCGCTGACCTTCGGCCAACCGAGGTAACCGTCCGGCTCCTTGACGGCCCGCCTGACGCAGGAGTCAGCCCAGTCGACCAGGCGCTCCACCCATTTCGGATCACGCGTAGCCATGTAGCCATAATAGAAGCCATCGAGGAACGGGCTAACAAGCCAGCCCAGCTCCTCTGCCATTTCCGTGTCGCAGTAGCGGTTCTTGGCCGAGTCCGCGAGGATGAATCTCTCCCAGCGCGCCTGCCAGTCGCGGGCTACGGGCGGATCAATCCACGGGGCCGGTCGGTCGGTGGGAGCGGCGACTCCCGCGATCTTACGAAGAGCGATGACCGCGGATGCGGCGCCGATTGTCTGTGCTGAAATCTCCTGAAGGAATCTGCGGCGATGCATATGAGCGTTCTCGGTTCGGCTTGGGTTTAGAGAGCCCCTGCGCCAGCTTCAGGCAGGGCGAGGGTGCTCGGAGGAATAGTACCCTGACTCTGTCGTGACAAGAATGCTTTTGTCCTCCGTGGCCTTCTGTGACGCGAAGAAGACTGAACACGCAGGCCACTCAGGCCTCCGTGATCCCCGCGGTGAGGCTTTTAGCTGGCTCAGGTACCCTTGCCTGTGCCTCCTCAAGGCTTAGTAGCAGGGCCGCCGGCAGAGGACGTGGCGGGGGTGATGCCCGCTTGAAGCATCCGCCCGGAAATTTCACGGGCTGGCGCGGCGTACTCGCCGTTGGGCTCGAGGCGAAGGTAGGTTTGGAATTCCGCCAGAGCGTTCGAGTTGGCCCCGGTCCTCATATACGCGCTGGCGAGCCTGACATGAAACTTCGCCGGCATCTCCGGATGCAGGGACTGGGCCAGAAGGTAGTCTTGCACGGATTCCGAATACTTTTGGAGCCCGTAGTGGGCTTGTCCCATTTCATAATGGAAAAGCCAAGCCTGGGGCGAGAGGCGCAGACCCTGGTTCAAGATCGCCTCGCTTTGCGCAAACTTCTTCTGGACGATGTAGAGCTCGGCGAGCTCGGAGAAGGCATCCAAAAAGCTTCCGTCGCACTGAATGGCTTTCTTGAAACAAGCCTCGGCGTCTTCCGGCCTGCGGTCGTGAAGATCGACTTCGGCGAGAGAGGTCTGCGCCCGCGCGTAGCACGGGTAATCAGTCACTGCCCTCTCGAGGTGGTGGCGAGCTTCCGGCGCTTTGTTCTGGTCCAAAGCCCGCTTGCCTTTCTCAAACTCCTTACGGGCGGGCCCAGACGCCGCCTCATCTGTAACTGCCGGCGGGGCCTTGGCTAAGGACTTGCCTGCGGGGGTTAGGTAAACATCGACGTTGTAGGTTTGTCCGCGGAACTCGAGGTTTACGTCCTGCTGATAGACCTGGAATTTGTCCGCAGTCACGGATAGATGATACTCACCTGTGGCCAGGCCCTCGAAGACATAGTTGCCAAAAGCATCCGTGGGACGCCTCCCAACCACGCTCCCTTCCTCTGATACCAGAGAAATCTCGACTCCAGTAGAAATCGGCTGCCCATCCCTGGTTAAGACTCGGCCTTTGAGTGTCACGGTCTGATCTGCGGGACTCGCGAGCGGATGGGCGAACGCCAGACAAAGAAGCGTCGCAGCCCAGGCAATCCTTGCGCGAAACGAAGAATGGAACGCTGCCATGGCCTTGTACCCTGCCTTACGTGGGTGAGAAGCCCATATCTCGCCTAAGACAAGTTACCACGAGCGTAGCGTGCAAATCAAAAGGAGGAATGAGCCGAGGTGTGCGATATACAGGTTGACCGATGCCCTGCGAGCCGCAACCGACACCAATCGTGGTGCGGGCGTCTCGCCCGCGGTGGCGGGAGCGTCCCGCTCCCGCGCGGGCAGGATGCCTGCGCCACTTCTATGCACTCTTAGGGAATTGTTATGGTTTCGAGGCACCCGTCACCGAAGGGGCATGAGCGACTACCTCGAGTTTACTCCCCGCCTCCGAAGGAGAGGGGGCAAGGGTGGTGGAGCTTCGGCCAACCACCCCTAGCCCCTCCTTATCAAGGAGGAGAGCCGCCGCATTTTCATAGTTCCCGGGCGCGCGTCAGGCGACGGGGTTACTCGACCCGGATGTTGCCTGAAACGGTGCTCACGTCCAGCAGGAATCCACCATCGCCGACTTTACCTTCCAGTTCATGCTTGCTCAACGTTCCTTGCACGGTCATCTCTCGGTCGCTGTGAATGCCGCCGGAGACCGTGTGGGCACGGAGCGTAAAACCCTGCTGGTTGGGCAGGCGCACCGTGACGTTCCCGGAGGCGGTCGAGAGCCGCCAGGATTCCCGGCCTTCCCCCTCCACCAGGATGTTTCCGCTGGCGGTCTGGGCGCGCACGTGGCCGTGAACGCCTTCGAGTTCGAGCGTGCCGGAGCCGGTGTTCACCTCCACATCCCCGGGCGCGGTCTGCCGCAGCGTCACATTGCCGCTGCCGGTCGAGGCGTGCAGGCCGCCCGCCACGCCTGTGGCTTCGATCTGCCCGCTCCCTGTTGAAGCGTGCACTTCCCCTTTCACTCCATCCACCGTGATGGGGCCGGAGCCGGTTGAGACCCTGACCGCGTCTCCGATGTTGGTCAGCCGAAGGTGGCCGGAACCGGAGGACGCATCGACGGGGCCGCGCAGGCCGTTTACGTTCTGGTCCCCGGAACCGGTGTTGGAGCGCAGGCGTGTTTCAGTGGGCACCACAATCTCGTAGCTGATGGAGATATTGTGTTCCATCTCGTGATCATCAAAGTGGCCGATCTTGATGAGATTGCCGTGCTGCTCGATGGGCGGGTGAGCTTCTACATAGCGGACTTTGCTTTCCGCATCCGAGCTATCGAACCAGCCTCCTGACGACCGGACTGTGCCGTTGATGCGCACTGTCGAGTTGTCGCCGGTGCGCACCTCGACGGTTCCAGAGCCTGTCTGGACCTCGAGATCGACCGGGCCGGAGACCTGCAAAGTGCGCGCAAAGTGTCCCTCCGCGGCGTGGGCGACCACTGGGACGTTCAAACACAAGAAAGCAACGATCAGAACACTCACGGGGAGCCAGCGGCTTGACTTCATAAACACAATCTCCTTTTTTGGCAGGCGTTTCTTATAGGTTATACGCATCAGGCGCTCGTTTTGTTTGGACGCACCAACCCCTCCTCGGTGAGCTTGAAAACAATCGTCGTTGACGGCCCTCTCCCTTGGGGTGAGGGTGGCCCGCTGCCGGCGTTTTCACCACTCCGTCAGCTTACGGAGCCGGGTGAGGGGTTAGTTCCGAAGAATTTGAACACCAGTTCATCTCTCCAGTTAATCAAAGCCGGCAATTCAGATTCAACAAATTGGCGTGGGAGCGTCAAATTCAACCTCTCAATTCGGGTTCGACCTGAGACACCTCCGCGGGCGCCGCAGCCGTGACACGAATTAGCTTCTATGCTGTAATTAGATTCTTAGGGTGAAGCTCGACGCTCGTAACCTCCGAGCTTCCATCCGCAGGGCAAACAATCTTCCAGGCGGAAACATGAAGAAGACGCTGACCGTTTGGATAGCGACCGTGTTGACGCTGCTCCTTGTATTGGCAATTCCTGTAATCCGCTCAGCGACGGCCAAGCCCGCCCCAGACGAACATCCGGAGTATCACGATGCCGTGAACGATCTAAGGAACGCCCGCAAGCATCTCGAGAAAGCTCTCAACGACGGATATGGCCATCGCGATCGAGCCATGCGGTCCATGATGTGACACGGAGTTTCGTCACCAGGCACCAGAGGCCGGCGATCCGCTCTTGGTGAGATGAGCTCTTGTAGTCGCCCGGGGCGGCCAGAACGGCCGCCCCTGCGAGGAATGCCTAGAACAGCAAGTGCAGCGACAACTGCAGGAAGCGCGAGCTGCCGAGGGTGTGTTGGATCACGCCCAGGCTGCCCTCGGGAGGGATCGAAGGAGGTCCCTCATAGTAAGGAAAGAAATCCACATCGTTGTTGGGCGTGTCAAAATCGGGTTGATTGAAGATATTGAAAGCGTCAGCCTCGAAGCGCAGGCGGTAGCGCTCCTTGAAGGTGAAATCCTTGGCCAGGCTCATATCGAAGCGCACCTGGAATGGACCGCGAAAGGTGTTCCGGCCGGCGGTCCCATAAACCGACTCGTAGGAATCGCACCCCGTCGCGTCGCAGGGAGGCACGCCATTGGTGCCAGGGGCCACAAACTGGGGGAGAAAATCATTGGCATTCAACACCGGCTTCCCCGCGTTGAC
>JBELAJ010000193.1:0-13882 GCA_049508935.1 Terriglobia bacterium
GGGTCAATCGGTAGGGTAATACATAATCCGAGAAAGCCAATCGGACCCAAAGACTTTATTTGCAAAGAATTACGGGGTTAGATGCCCTCGGCGGAACCACTTTCGCAGTAAACTACCGCTAGTGACGAGTGGGTCTCGGCTTCACTTCTGCTGCAGAGACTCGATGTACTTTGTCAGATTCCGAAGACGCAGTTGCGGCACTCCCTCACTCTTTGTTCCGATTGCCCCGAAAATTGGACCCCAAACCGGCATGTCCTTTGAGCCGTGACTGGGAGTGTTGGAGTCCCCCTTAATGGTCTGGGCTACATGGTTCTCGGGGAAGATGCCTCCGTTTTTTGCCGCGACTTCGGTCAAATCTGAAGGTGCGATCTTCATGGCGGACGCCGCCGGTCCGTCTCCCTTGCCATCCTTGCCATGACAGGAGGCACAGTAGGCGAGGTACATGGCTTTACCGGAGGATGGCGGCGTGTACTGCGCAGGTCTTTTGTTAATACGTCCTTCGGGTGCCTCTGAACGTATCTCTTGTTGACCTGGGTTGGCGCCCCCGAAAACAGTCAAGGGAAGTGCGATCAGAATAACTGCAGCGTAGTCCATCAATCGTTGCGGCATCATAGTCTCCTGGCGGGGCTGCCTTAGCGGACGAGTCTGCCTCACCGCGAGATTACAATTCGAGCCTGACATGGAAACCGACCATGCGTGGTGAGCTGTCGCCGCCTAAACCCACGCCCAGCAGCCCGGTGGGCGGAGAGGTGGTACCAGTGAGCGCCCCGAACCCTGTTTGAGTGGAAGCCTTTCCTGGTACGCCGGCTAGCACCATGCTGGGGAGTGCGAAATTCGGATGATTGAAAACATTGAAGAACTGAGCTTCCAGGCGCAGTTTCATGTGTTCCCTGACCTGAAACCACTTGGTGAGGTAGAAATCGCTCCAGGTGAAGTCAGGACCGCGCAAGGCGTTGCGGCCGAGGTCCCCGAACTGGCAGTCTTGAGGGCTGTCTCCCCCGGAGCATGCGCCTGTGCTCGGATCCACCGTGGAGGCGAAGGCGTCGGGGTTAAGCCATTGGAGAGTGCCGGGTTGAGTGACACCGGCAATCGCCGTGTGCTTATAGAGCGGCACACCCGGCACGAGGCTCGCAAATTGCGGGCCTGCGCCTTGCACAATGCCGTTGCCATCCGCGCCGTAAGGCGTGCTGAGCACCGAGAACGGAACCCCGCTGTGCCAGAAGACCGTGCCGGAGATCTGCCAACCGTTGAGTGCGTAGCCCAGCCGCTGATTCTGGACTTTGACGGGCAACTGATAAACATACTCCGCAGTCAGATTGTTGCGGATGTCGTAATCGCAAGGGCCATAATTGCGTGCCAGTTCTCCAGGTAAGGGGGAAAGGATCCCTCCTGCGGAAAACTGCAGGAATCCGCCATTCGAGACCTCGTCCATACATCGGCTAAAGGTGTAATTGACTTGGCCCTCGAGGCCATGGCTGGTGCGTTTCATGGCGGTCAGTTGCAGCCCGTGATAGTGGCTGTTGGCGCCCGTCGAGAGTTGTGTTACGGCGCCAAATCTTGGATCTGTCGGCTGGAGATACGGGAAAGGAGCAAAGCACCCCTGACACACGGTTTGATAACCGTTCACTTGCGTCAGGTACGACTGGTTCAAGGCTCGCGTGCCCACGTATTGCGCCTGCACGCTGGCGGTGCTCCCGAACTGATGCTCGAGCCCGAAACTCCATTGCATGAAATACGGGGCGCGGAGTTCGCCGTCCGGTACCGCCGCGATCGCCACGGGCGGCAGACATGCGGTGGGGTTGGCTTGTGGAGACGTGCAGGAAAGCCAACCTTGGGCATAGCCCAAGTTAAACGCCTGGTTCGCGGCCACTGTCGCATCGACCGCGCTACCTGGCACGCGGGGCGCCAGTGCGGTGCCACCGGCAGTGCCGAGCAGCCCGCCCTGGAAGGTCCGAACGTAGGGCGGATTGACGCCCACGAGGTCAGCAATATCGCCCGGCAAGAGGTCGCTGAATAGGCCGAAACCCGTCCGCAGGACGGAGTTCGGCGTGAACTGCCAGGCGAGGGCAGTCCTCGGTTGCAAGATGGCGAGCGGAGTGGAAGCAAAGACGTTGCTGAGACCGGTTTGGATCGCGCCGTTTAGCGGTTGGTTCACATCGTGGGGAATTGAATCGAAAGAGCCGGCGAGTCTGGCAATTTCATGGTGCGGGTTCGAGGGGTTGGAATTCAACGTGTCGCGAACGCCGGCCGTCCAGGTCAGCTTGCGCGTGAGCTTCCAGGTATCCTGGGCGTAGAGGTCAAGGTTCAGAGAGTTGAAAGGTTCGTTCGCGGCACGTGGAAAAGTCTCCGCGGTGGTCGAGGCAACACCATAGATGAACTGAGGCAAGGTCGTGTAGGTCACGGTTGGGACGGTGCCTTCAGCGAAATCGTAGTCGTTCAGAAGAAAAATTCGGGTGTTCGTTCCGAAGCGAAATTCGTGCGCGCCGCGGCTCCAGGCGAGGTTGTCATTGATGAAGAACCGCGAGGCTCGCCGTCCCTGCACCCAGGTGTTGTCAAGCCCCCCGAGGGTGGTGAAGGGTGCGTTCGCTCCACTCCCCTGAAGGACAATGGGAAATGCTGCCAGCGTTTTCTCGAAATCGGTCGGGGCGAAGATGCTCGAATACCACGAGAATCCCGGATTGAAGTAGTTGACGAGGTTCTGGGAAAACACGTGCGAATACCCTGCCATGAATGAGTAGAGCGGTTGCGGAGAGAGCGAATTGAACAAGGGGTTAATTGGATCCGTCCAGGCCGCTTGCAGGCCGGTGTCGGCCTGAAAGCGGAACCAAGCGGTGTTCGCCGTGTTCACGTTGTAGTCGACCCGAACGGTTTGGACCTGCTCGCGATCATCGCTCGAATGCGAAACACTCTGCCGGTTGGCGCAGCCGGTTCCATTGGGTGGGCTGCCAGCCGCCTGGCTACTGTCAGCATCGAACGGACAGCCAAGGACTGCAAGTGGCGTCCCGCTCGGCCTTCCGTAAAGCGAGAACATTTTCCGGTAGAACGGCACCATCTGCGGTGCGGCAGGGTAAGTGGCTCGAGTCACGGCGTCCGTGCCTCCTAAAGGAAGTTGCTGGAGAACGTAGCTCTCGAAGGCGGGGGTCGGCACGGTGACCGGGGTGACGATGGGAAGCGCGATCCGCATCCATTCGAAATCACTGAACAAGAACAGTTTATCCGGACGAATTGGCCCCCCAAAGCTGCCCCCGAAATGATTGACCGTGGATCTCGGTTGGTGGTTCCCCGGAGTCGCGTTCGTGAAAAAGTCGGCGGCGTTAAGGGCCGAGCCATTCCAAAGCTCGTATAGATTTCCGTGAAAGTGATTGCTGCCGGACTTGGTGACATAGTTCACTTGAGAGGCTCCATAGCGCCCCTGATCCACGGAATAAGAGAGCGTGTTGACCGTCACTTCGGAAATCGAGTTCAGGCCCAGCACCAGGTTTGTCGAGAGACCGCTGTTGAGACCGGTGAAGGGATCGTTGGTTTCCAGCCCATCGACGATGTAGCCGTTCGAAAGCGCCGGCAGCCCGTTGAACTCCACGTTACCGTAGCCGTTGGTTCCGCCCACAAAGTCGTTGCTGCTTCCCGCCGTGTTGATGAGCGCGCCGGGCGCGAATTGCAAGGGGTAGGTGAGGTCGCCGCCCGGGTTGGGAAGGTCCTCGAGCGCTGGCGCGTTGAGATTGGTGCTAGTGTTGGCATTCTCAGGATTCAGGATCGGCGGCGCCGCGCTGACCTCAACCGCCTGTTTGGATTGCGCCACCTGGAGTATGAAATTGACCGCCTGCTTCTGCCCCAGACCGGCAAACACGTTGTCGTTTTGTTGGGGGTCGAAACCCGCAGCTTCGACTCTGACCGAGTAAGTGCCCGGCGTGAGTTGCGGGAAGTTGAAGCGCCCCTCCTCATCGCTCGAGAGAGATCGCCGCATGCCGGTCCCGCGGTTCGTAATGCTCACCGTCGCGCCGGGAACCGCCGCACCGCTCGCGTCGGTCACCTGGCCCAGGATGGCGCTAGTCGTTTCTCCCTGCGCCATCCCGAACCGGGCGGAAATGAACCCAGTGCTTGCCAGGAGAAGAACCAGAATCATTTTGCGGCTCATGTCCTGTGTGCCTCCAGGTGTGACAGTGTCGATTGGGAGTTTTGCCCCAACCCTAATTTACCACGGCTTTCTAATCATAGTAAACTATAGTTAACTGTAAAATTCGATGCATGTCAACTGGAATTTGTTACGCCCGATCGCGGCGCTTGGCTTAATATAAGTATTGTCTGCTGGGCGAATGCTACGGAAAAGCGGTTTTGTACGCCGCCCGGTGGAGAGGGGAAAGGCCCTGAAGGCGCCGCCTATGAGTCATCTCAAGCTCACCATATCAAAGGAAGATTATTTGAAGGCTATCGCCGAAGCGCAGAACGAAGAAGAGCCGGTGATCGCCGCCACCATTGCGCGCTGGTTGAAGATAACTCCCCCGGCGGTGGCCCTGGCCTTGCGGCGCCTGCAACGCGACAACCTCATCAGGGTGGGAAGCGGCGGCCGGATTTCGCTGACGGGGGAGGGCCGCCAGATCTCTGATCGGCTTCGCAGGCGGCACCGTTTGATTGAGCGCATGCTGACCGAGATGCTGGGGATGGAGTGGTACAAAGTCCACGACGAGGCGGAAAGGCTGGAACACGCCGTTTCGGATGACTTGGAGGAGAAACTGATCCAAAAGCTGGGCGAGGAAGGGTCCTGCCCGCGCGGGAACGAGGCCGACGTGGGCGCCGCCCAGCGGCGCAAGGCGGGGTTGAGGTTGCTGGCCGAGGTGCCTGCCGGCGTCCGCGTGCAGGTGGTCGCCATGTACGAAAGAGATCGCTCGCTGCTCGAATATCTCGACGGGCTTGGAATTCGCCCCGGCTCCCGGGCAGAAGTGCTGACCCGCAACTATGACGAGACCATGGTCTTGGACCTGGGCGGGAAGCGCGTCCACCTGGGTGAGGCGGGCGCGAAAAGGGTATGGGTCAAAACCATCACTGCTGCTGCAGCGACTTGATGTAGTCCGTGAGATTCGCTACCCGGAGATGCACCTCGGACTCGTGCTGGTGACTGATGGACATGAAGATGGGTCTCCAGATGGGCATTTCCTTTGAGCCGTGGGCGGCGATTCCGGCTTCCCCTGTGATGGCCCGATAAACCTTGATGGAGGGAAACTTTCCGGCGTGCTGCCGCGCCAGTTTCGTAACGTCCGTTGGAGCGATCTTAAGCGCTGCCGCACTCTGTGCCCTCTGTATTACTCTTCCCGAAATTCATTGTGGCGTGCGAAGATTCTGGCTCTGGAATTTTGAATCTGGAATTTTGGATGCGGCCGGTTAGGCCGCGCTGTGGTAAAGCCGCCTTCTATGGTTCGCCGCGCAGGCGGTCCAAGGCCCAGGCGGCATGTTCACGGACGATCGGGTTGGGATGCCGCGCCATCCGCTCGAGCCAGGGCGCAAACCTTACATCACCGGAATTTCCCATGGCCACCGCGAGGTTGCGCAGCCAGCCCCGATACTTCGCCCGCTTGATCGGTGAATGGGCGAAATTCAGCCGGAAGCCTTCTTCGGTGATCGAGGCGAGAGCCTCCAAGGGCGGGTTGAACAGAGAGAAGCCGGCGGAGTCCGTTGTCCGTGGTCCGTTGTTCGTGGTCCGTTGTCCGTTGTCCCTGGCCTGTTGCTCGCGAATCTTTCTCTCAGCAATTGTGAAGTGACTCGCCTCCACAATCATCGGATGGAACTCTGGAATGGTCGTAGTCGCGGGACGCATTACTTCGCCTGTGTGCAATGGCCGCGCATGCTGATAGGAGGTTTGCTGAGAGCTGAGAGCTGACGGCTGATAGCTCTTGTTCCACGGACACACATCCTGGCAAATGTCGCACCCGAAAACGTTGCTGCCCATTTTCGCGCGGAACTCATTCGGAACGGTTCCGCGAAGTTCGATCGTCAAGTAAGAGATACAGCGCGACGCGTCCATTGCGTAGGGCTCAACCAAGGCCCCCGTGGGGCACGCCTCAAGGCACGCCGTGCAGGACCCGCAACGGTCGGGAGCGGGCAAGTCCGGCGCTAACTCGAGGCTGCAAAGGATGACCCCAAGAAATAACCAGGAACCCTTTTCCTGATTAATGATGCAAGTATTCTTTCCCATCCAGCCGATTCCAGAAAAGCGCGCGAAGGCGCGTTCAACGACAGGGCCCGTATCGACAAAGGCCCGAGTCTCGACCTCAGGCGCTGACTCTTTTATGGCCGCGCGAAGCTGCTCGAGTTTCGCCCTGATAGTTTCGTGGTAATCGCGCCCCCAGGCGTAACGCGATATCCAAGCGCGAGGCGCGGGATCGGAAAATGGAAAATGGAAATTGGAAAATGGTCCGTTGTCCGTGGTCCGTTGTCCGTTGCGGGTGTCCGTCTCAGGCTCGGAGCTGCGCACGGGGGCCGGGACCGAGCCAGGCTCTGCGCGGCTTGTTTCAGGTCCTTCCTGACTTCTGCTTTCTGCTTTCTGCCTTCTGCTTTCTAACTCCTGACTCCTGTTTTCCTCCACCTCGGTTGAATACGGAAGGGGCGCGTTGTAAACCAGTCCGACACAGACCACCGACTTGGCGGAAGGCAGAACCAGAAGCGGATCGAAGCGCCTGGGGTTTTCAAGATAGCGCATCTCGCCGTTATAGCCCGTCTCAACCCACTGCCTCGAAAACTCGAGGTCTTTCCAAACATTCAGAGGCGCGATTCCGGCCAGATCAAAGCCAAGTTCGCGCGCGCGTTCTTTGATGGTTCGCCCCGACAGCATGGGTTGAATGATAACCCGCCCGAACGCGAGATGCCAGCCAAGCGCCGTAGCACTGACCTTCGCAGGCCGCGGGAAAACGCCTAGATACTGTCATTCTGAGCGCAGCGAAGAATCTCGGCAGTTGAAGTTACAGCGAACTACGGAGATCCTTCCTTCGCTTCACTCAGGACGGCCTGCGGCTCCTCCGAAAATCTCCCCCGGCGGTCGCTGTAGGGGCACGCCATGGCGTGCCCCTACTGGGGATGACGTGCGGATTTTCATTCACTCGGGTGGGCTGCAAGCCCATGGGTACTCCTCAGGATGACAGGCAAACGCGTTTTTCAGCAGCCTCTACAGGTCTGCAGGCCAGCATGCCGACCTGAAGGTCGGCGCTGCGAGCGCCGGGCCCGAGCACACGACTGCCGCCCGCGTTTGCTATACTGGTTGAATAGGTGAATTGTTCGACAGGGAGTTGCCGATGCCTCCAACTCGCTTGACAAGCATGGTGAAAGCGGCAGGTTGAGCGGCCAAGTTGAGTCCAAGTATTTTGGACCGAGTGCTGGCCACGCTGCCAAAACAATTCGACGCGAATGTCCTGGTGGGCTTCGACACCAATGACGATGCGGGAGTGTATCAACTCGCTCCCGACCTGGCGCTGGTCCAGACGGTGGATTTCTTCACGCCGATCGTAGACGATCCCTACATTTTCGGCCAAATCGCGGCCGCCAATGCGCTCAGCGATGTCTACGCCATGGGCGGCCGGCCCCTCTCGGCGCTGTCCATTGTGGGATTCCCTAACAAAGAAGAGGGGATCGAGATTCTGGAGAAGATCCTCGCGGGCGGGCACGCCAAGATGCAGGAAGCCGGATGCGTAGTGATCGGCGGCCACTCCATCGGCGACGAGGAGATCAAGTTCGGCTTTGCGGTCACCGGACTCATCCACCCGCAGCGCATCCTCACCAACCGTGCCGCGATCGCGGGCGATCACTTGCTCTTGACCAAGCGCCTGGGGACAGGAATCATCGGCACGGCGCTGAAGAAAGGAGCAGCCGGCGAAGCCGCCGTAGATGCCGCCGTCGACTCCATGTGCGCCCTCAATCGGGCTGCGAGTGAAACCGCGCTTAAATTTGAGGTGCACTCGGCCACCGACATCACGGGCTTCGGCCTGCTGGGCCACGCCCGGGAGATGGCGATGGCAAGCAAGGTAAGCCTGGTGATCGATTCCGCCCGGATTGAATTCCTGCCGGAGGCTGAGGATTATTCGTGCCGTGGTTTTCTGCCTGGAGGCCTGAACAGGAACAGGGATTTCATCGGGGATTGCGTCGAATTCGTGAGCGGCGTAGCAGAAGAGGTCCGAAATCTGTTATTCGACCCGCAGACTTCGGGGGGATTGTTGTTATCGGTCGCCGCGCAAGACGCACCCAAACTCCTCGAAGCCCTCCGGGACCTAGACATCCCGGCGCAGACAATTGGCAAAGTCATCGACAAGACGCATCCACTCATTGAGGTCACGTAGGCCTGGCGGCAGCCGCAGGGTCTAAGTCAGCTCAGAGGGCACAGCGCCGCCTGACGGCCGAATTCAAAAATCCAGATTTGAGATTCCAGAGCTCGAATCTCGGCGCGCCGCGAGGAAACTCACCCTTGGAAGTACAGAGAACAAGCCAGATCGTCTACCCTGTGCCCTCTGTCCTGATGCTGTCCCGAGTTTCTTTGTGGATTGCAAGGATTCTGGCTCTGGGATTTTGAATCTGGAATTTTGGATGCGACCGGCAGGCCGCGCTGTGATCTCTGTGGTGAATTCTTTTTGTCAACTGCCTATGATCACCCTTCTCCAGGTTGAAACGCCGCAGCAAGTCGACGAGGTTCGGCGATTACTCCGCGAATACGAGGCTTCCCTCAACGTAAGCCTGTGCTTTCAGGGTTTTGAAAAGGAACTCGCAGAGCTTCCGGGAGATTACGCGCCGCCCCGAGGCCGGCTGCTGCTCGGATACGACGGCGGCCAACCCGCCGGGTGCGTCGCCCTGCGCGCACTTGATGACGAGACCTGCGAGATGAAACGCCTTTACTTGCGGCCGGGATTTCGAGGCAAAGGCGCAGGACGCCAGATCGCCACGGGCATCATCGAGGAAGCTCGCAACCTGGGCTACAAGCGGATGCGGCTGGACACCCTGGCCACGATGCGAGAAGCGAGAGCCCTCTATGCATCGCTGGGCTTCAAGCGTGTTGAACCCTATTATCACAATCCGCATCCGGGCACCGAGTTTATGGAATTGGAACTCTAGTGTCCTGTAACGCCGGTCCGTTCATCGGTTCAGCCCTTCGGGGCTGACGTGCGTGGCCCGTCAACGAGCTTGCGCCACGCGACACCGATCATAGCGACGAAGTCTTCTCCCCCCCACTAGAGCATTCCGTTGCAGCGTGAGCCCCGGCTACACCGTTGCGCCGTTCACGCACACAGGGTAAGATGGCACTCATGGCGAAGCGATTACCTTTCCAGTTTATCCTTGGCTTCTCAATCCTGGTTATAGGCGCCGGTTTGGTACTGGGGGAATACCTGCTGGTGAAATGGCTTCCCGGGCACCGTGACCGGGTCAGGGAAGAAACGCTGAAACCGCATCCCTACCACAATGATGCGCTCGGCCTTGATATTCAAATTGCCGACGGAATCTACGGGAGTGTGGAGACTTTTCCGGGTGGAGTGAAGATCGGGCGCCCGAAATTCTGGAGCGTCGGACCCTCTCTGACCATTACTTCCCAGCCCAACCCCGACCAAACCTGGGAGTTTTCACCGCAAGAACTGGCGACGTGGGAATCGAGGGGCGTCACTGAGAACCTTGACTACTATCATCTGGAGCACACGAAAATCAATAATCGTGACTCCATGATGATTCGCCAGCTCAAGGGTCGCTACATGCACCTGACGGCGAGAATTATGTCCAAAGACCGGATCATCGAAGCCGATTGCACCACCGGCGGCGAAGATGAAGCCCTTTACACGGACGCGTGCGACGAGACGCTGCGCAGCATAAAGATCGCCGGGCCCGAGCCTCCGCCGCCCGCGCCATTGGAGCTCAAGCCGGCCGGACCCGTCAAGCTCAAGCGATAGGAGGCTGGCGCCCTGATTTGGCTCGTAGCGCGGGGCTCTAGAGGCTGTGGAGAAACTCTCCTCGCCTGCCATTCCGAGGAGCGGCAGGCGACGAGGAATCTCGCAGTGCCTTGAAGAAGTAATCAGGGCAAGATTCGTCGCTCCGCCCCGGACCGTCCGGTCCACGGCTGCGCTCGGAATGACAAGGGAACTGGTCTTCCCGCAGCCTCTAAAGGCCAGCGCTACGAACTAAATTAGCAGACTTAGTGGCAGGAGCAAGCATGCAAAAGTGGGAAGTTGTGGAAGGCAATCTCGCTTCCCCGCGAGGCTTCCGCGGGGCCGCCGTGGCCGCGCGAATCAAGAAGACACACGGCGAACTCGACTTGGCTCTTCTGCTTTGCGATGCCCCGGCGGCCACGGCGGCCGGCGTGTTTACCACCAACCTGGTGGCTGCCGCGCCCGTACTCGTTTCACGACAGAACCTCGCCGAAAGCCACGGACGTTGCCGCGCACTCCTGGTGAACGCGGGAAATGCCAATGCTTGCACTGGCCGGCAGGGCCTTCACACGGCGAGGGAGAGCATGCGGGCAGTAGCCAAGCTACTGAACCTCGCGCCGGCGCAGGTTCTGGTGGCTTCGACGGGCGTTATCGGAGTGCCTCTCAATTTGAGCCTGGTCACGAGCCAGCTTCCGGATCTCGTCGCAAGGCTTTCCATCGAGAACGCCTCGGCGGTGGCTCGGGCTATCATGACCACCGACACATTCCCCAAGTCATGCGTCCTCCGCTCAGAGGCGGGGAGAAAACCCGTGTACCTGGCGGGAATCGCCAAAGGCTCAGGGATGATCCATCCACACATGGCCACGCTGCTTTCCTTCGTGACCACGGACGCGCTGGTGGGCCCGCGCACGCTGCAGAACTTGCTGCGGGCGGCCGTGGATGTTTCATTTAATCGCATTACCGTAGACGGTGATACCTCTACTAATGACACCGTGCTGGCCTGGGCGAGCGGTGTCGCCGGCCTAGGTGTGCGTCCGGGCAACGCAAGCTGGGCATGGTTCCTGGAGGGGCTGACAGAACTCTGCCAGAGCCTTGCTAAGATGATCGCCCGGGACGGCGAGGGCGCCACGAAGCTCATCGTGGTCGAGGTCGAGGGAGCCAGAAAACCCTCTGATGCCGAACGTGTGGCGCGCGCCGTCGCGAACTCCCCCCTGGTCAAGACGGCCGTGGCGGGAAGTGATCCCAATTGGGGCCGCATCCTCTGCGCGGCGGGTTATTCCGGCGCGGTCTTCGACCCCAATAAAGTGGACATACGGGTCAACGACTTGCTTCTCTGCCGGGACGGGGTGGATGCCGGCTTCGACGAAGCCTCCGCGCGCAAGGAACTGGATGGGAAGGAAGTGGTCCTGCGGCTTGACCTCCACCAGGGCAGCACCACTGCCCATATCTGGACCTGCGACCTGACCCACGGCTACATTACCATTAACGCTTCGTACCGAACCTGAGACGAGCGTCACGCCAGCTCGGAGTGCGGCAGCGAAGCTGCCGCCGTTTTTCCCGGAATGCCAAGGCGGCAGCCTCGCTGCCGCACTCCAAGGGAAGATCCCATGTCAGGAATTATCGGTTACATCGGAAACAAACGCGTTGTACCCGTATTGCTGGAAGGTTTGCAGCGGTTGCAATACCGCGGCTACGACTCCGCCGGCATCGCCGTCATTGAGGGCGACCGTTTGCAGGTACGGCGCGCTACGGGCAAGCTGCACAACCTTGAAGAAGTGGTCCGCCTGAACCCCGTCGACGGCACGTACGGCGTGGGACACACGCGCTGGGCCACTCACGGCGCCCCTACGGAAGAAAACGCCCATCCGCACCGCGACTGCAACGGGACCGTGGTGGTGGTTCACAATGGAATCATCGAGAACTACCTGGAGCTAAAGAAAGGGCTGGTAGCGGAGGGGCACAAGTTCGCTACGGAAGTTGACACGGAAGTCATCGCCCACCTGGTGGAAAAATATCTGACAGGCAACGGACAGGCAGGAGGCTCGAGTTCGAATAATCTCGAGGAAGCCGTGCGCGCCGCGGTGTGTCAATTGCGCGGCGTCTTTGCCCTGGCCATCATTTCCACGCGCGATCCGAATAAAATAATTGCCGCGCGCGAGGGACCGCCGGTGGTCATCGGCCTGGGCAAGGACGAATACTTTGTGGCCAGCGACGTCCCGGCCATCCTCTATCACACCCGCGATCTGTTCTTTCTGGCGGACCACGACCTGGCCGTGCTCACGCCCAACGGCGTAAAGTTAAGCGGCTTTGACGGCCACCCCGTCTCGCGGCGTGTCCAGCACATCACCTGGGATCCCATCCTGGCGGAAAAAGGCGGCTTCAAGCACTTCACCATCAAGGAAATCTACGAGCAGCCGCGGGCGGTCCGCGATACCGCCTTGGGCCGCTTCTCGCTCGAGACCGGCCAGGTCTTTCTGGACGAGATGGAAATTCGCGAGGAGGAATTCCGCGCCTTCCACGCCGTGAGAATCGTGGCGGCTGGAACTTCTCGGCATGCAGGCCTGGCAGGCAAAATCATGATCGAGCGTGTGGCTCGCATTCCCGTCGAAGTGGACCACGCCTCGGAGTTTCGTTACAGCGATCCACTGGTCGATTCGAACACCCTGACCGTGCTCATCACCCAGTCGGGCGAGACGGCAGACACCATCGCCGCGCAGCGCGAGGCGCGCGCCAAAGGGTCGAAGACGCTCGCCATCTGCAACGTGCTGGGCAGCATGGTTTCGCGCGAGGCCCACGGCACCATCTACACCCACGCGGGACCTGAGATTGGCGTCGGCTCCACCAAGACGTTTACCGCCCAGTTGACCGCCCTTTACCTCTTCGCGCTTTACCTGGCCCAGGTGCGCGGCCAACTTTCCCTCGAGGACAGCAAATCCTGGCTGAAGGCTTTGGCGGCGCTCCCCAAACACCTCGAAACGGTCCTCCAGAAAGATGATGAAATCGCCGAACTGGCGCAGCATTTCTACAGGTCTTCGGATTTTCTCTTCCTCGGACGCGGCATCCACTTCCCGGTGGCTTTGGAAGGGGCGCTGAAGATGAAGAAAATCTCGTACATTCACGCCGAAGCCTATCCCGCCGGCGAGATGAAGCACGGCCCCATCGCTCTGATCTCCGACGGTCTGCCGGTCGTGGTGATCGCCACCTGTAACTGGAACTCGCCCTCCTCCCGGCAACGCTACGAACGGACCATCTCCAACATCAAGGAAGCCAAAGCACGCGGCGCCACGATCATCGCCCTGGTGACCGAGGGCGACCGTGAAGTCCCCGCCATGGCTGACCACCTGGTGACTCTGCCTCACACGAGTGGGACCCTCTCGACCATCTTGGAATCGGTCCCCCTCCAACTCCTCGCCTACCACATCGGCGTCCTGCGCGGTTGCGATGTGGACCAACCACGGAATTTAGCGAAGTCCGTAACCGTAGAGTAATGTGTAGGGGCAGCCCTTGTGGCCGCCCGCGCGGCCACGCACCACCGCTTGTCATTCCGAGCGAAGCGAGGAATCTCGCTCTGCTGGGGGGATCGTGTACCCTCAAACCAGTGCCAGATTCCTCGCTTCGCTCGGAATGACACTTGCGGGCGTGGACCTGCATTTCAAGCTCTGCGGCTTTTCGGTAGCGTCCTGGTTTGAAGAAGGTTCGCTTGACGCGCATTAAGAGGAGAGGTGCATTGTCTTGCCGGGCAAAGGGACCCGTGGCTTTGGGAAAGCACGGGCCCCCGGCCCGATCTAAATCTCACTTGCCGCAACCAGCACGGCTACCCGCGGTAACTATCGCGACCGCGGGAGTATCCCCCGCCACCCCGTGGGCCGCTCCCCCCCGCCCTGGGCTTCGCTTCGTTCACGTTCAAGGCGCGGCCGTCCACCTGTGTTCCATTCAACGCCGTAATCGCTTTGGCCGCTTCCTCGTCATTAGACATCTCCACGAAACCGAAGCCGCGA
>JBELAJ010000194.1:0-13801 GCA_049508935.1 Terriglobia bacterium
CGGCGCATGCAGGGCGTCGCCGCGGGTGATGAGGAGTGGGCGATCCGGTTCCCCCGCCTTCTCCGCCACGCGATGCGCCGCGAAACCGCCATGGCGCGTAAAGAGAACGACGTCGCCCGGCAAAATTGCCTCTATGCCCTGGCGCTGGACTTCCAGAATGTCGCCAGGCCGGATGGCGGGCAACATGCTGCTTCCGGTGACCGCCAGCTTGGCTTGGCCGGTCGATTTAAAGACCTCCAGGAAGAGCTCACCCTTCAGCTCGCTGCGAGCGTCATTCATACGAGGTAAATGTAAGCGAGAAAAGCTCAAGGGTAAAGGTGGAAGGTTAAGGGACCGAGTTAACTCTGTTTGTCCCTCGGCGGTCGGATTGCGCGAAAGCGCCACGAGCTATTTGCCCGGTGCGGTGCTCGAATACTCACGACTTTCGGCGCTCGGTTCCTGCGAAGGGCTTCATACTCCGCAGCTCAGGTGGCGGGCCTGCTGCAAAATCGCCAACCTCCAATGAGAAACCACCCATGCCGGCGCGCCTAGGAAGTCTTCCGGTTGGCGTGGCACGACCCCTGCGTGGTTTGTACTTTGCCGCAGGTTAGCGCCTGCACCTCGAAGACGCGTTCGTAGCGCACCGTCGGCTTGTGGTAAGGCCGCTTCGGCCGTGACCTCGCTTCGCCCGCACTGCCCAGCCCCTTGAAGGTTTTTTCTGAATCACTCATCGTGACCTCGCTAAACTTATACCGGTTTTTTCCCGACATTGCCATGGGGCAGCGCCCGAAAGCTTGCGGCCCCTTGCCGGCTGCCGCAACTTCTGCGGCCCCACGGCCGGCGTATCCATTGCTCGTTCTGCGTGCGCCCCCTGCCGATCCCTTCAACTCGCGGCGCATAGATAGAAACCGAATCTAGCCCCGCGCAGCGCCGGCGTATTAGGGTATGGCTTGCGTTGCCTGTACAGCGCAGCCACTAGTTGGCGTAGAGGGGCAGTCCTCGGCTGCAAGCGGATAAAAATAAATCTCTGACGCGCCTGCCAACGTACCAGTGGCGGTCGAGTTATCGATAATTATCCCGCTGGAACCGCCGGTCACGGCTACGGAGCCGTTCGGAGCAAGACTAGTGCTCCAAGTAGCGGGTATTGTGTAGCCGGACAAACATCCGTTTGTACAGCCGGTGGGGGTTCCACCTGACCCTACGCTCACGAACATGTAATCGTTGATCCCGTTGAGGAACTCAGTAACGGGTGAGCAGTACGACTGTCCGGAGCTTGTGATTGTCGGACCCAGGGTCGAAGAGGTAGCCATGGTGCCAGTTGTGGTTGCAATTTGGTAAAGCCCCATCGTTCCATCCGATACGTGGCTCTCGTTCCCGCACACATAAATGTCCCCGGTGCCAGCGGTGTAATATCCATTGCTGAAGGCTCCGGAATAGAAGGCTGCCGATGTACCGTCATTATAACGGCCAACAATCGCCTTGGTCGGCGTCTGACTGCCGCTCGCAATGGAGGTTTTGGTCGAGTATTCGTCAACCACCTGACAGGCGGTACTACCCCCGCTGCCAGTCAAGCAGCCTGTGCTTCCATCATCGGCAATAAACACATACGCCTTCGACAAGGTGGAATCGACGAGGGGCGCGTCGAACATCCCCTGAACACCGGCAGTATCAGAGATCGCGCCGGACGTCGTAAGCGTTCCCGCAGTTGTGCAGACGGAGTTGATGCCCGTCACGCCGCAGACAGAGTGAAACGGCGTGCCCGTCGTTGTCGAGGTGTCCCCGACAAAAACGAGTCCCGTCGAGGTGTCATAAACAGGAGACAACAATGCAGATGCCGAGACTGCTGATTTGAACGGGCTACCACTCTCAGCGGGGGTACCGCCACCGCGAAAAACGTTGGTGAACTCGTGAAGGTTGCCACCGCTGTCGCCAACCCAGACGGTGTCGTGACTATAATCGTAGAACGGTGCAGAGGTGGTATCGGTGGTCGTTGTGCTGAAAGGGATGAGTGTGTAACAGGGTGCCGGACAGCCGTTGTACGAGGTAGTTGCCTCGAACGTAGCTGAGGCGGGGGTGGCGACCGACCCGCCCGACTTAGCAAATTTCAGGATCACCAGACTCGCCTTGCTCGATGTGTTCTGGATATACGCTACTTGGGCGCCTAAAAAATCGATGACAGGGGACAGGGTGGCGTTGGCGGCCGTGCCATCGCTGGTATTGTACGCCCAATAGATCGTTGGAACGGTGACGCCGGTGGTCGCCCCGCATCCGGTGCCCGGCGAACCGGTGGTGCCGTAAAGCTCATAGTACGCGATCACGGTGGCCGTGCTGGTGCTGGTGGCGTTACCCGTTGTGTAAACCACATAATCACTCGCGCAATTCGCCGCGCTATTAAAGGAGAATTTGGCCGGGTACTGACCAGCCACCCTCGTGCTCGGGCTGTACGTGCCTAAGGTTTGCTGCCAGTCATTATGAATCGCCTCCCGCCTCCCAGGTCTAGAACCCTCAACCAGCCGGAGGAAATCTTGCAATTGGCCGACGCGGAGTTCGTCGCCGGGAGCTTCCTGACCGATCGCCAGTGCATTCATTCTGGCCACGTATTCGGCTGCGGGTCCCTGCGCCGGGCTGCGCCGTCTCAACTGCTGCATGATGTACCGCGGGTTGTTGACGGTCTCGAGCCACCGCTCGTGGGTCCCATTCGCGATGGCGTCCTCCTCCGTACCAGGGTTGCTGAACACCAAGTGGTGGGTGGACCAATCCTCCGCGAAGCCCGGCAACTCTACCTCGTCCTGCGGCCCGTGAGTCAGGATGGGGACGTGCATACTGCTCTGTGGGTTGGCCATTTGGCCGCGCTGCTGGCCGGACATAAAGACAGTGACTCCGGCGACGATAATGAAAATGACGAGGACCATCCAGGGGCGCACGAACCAACGAATCTTGGAGCTCATTGCGATTACCTCCGATGCATCAATCGACTCGGGTAACGATTTCCTACCACAACCAGCATTAAGAACCAACAGTACCTAAGTCACGGTACCGGGTCAACCGGTTTCTTCTTTGGCATGCGTCAGCGGAGCCTGTGAACCTGCTACGTCAAACTTCACAAGTGGCAGGGTCGTTGCCGCCTGACGAAGCGCCGGCACCGACTTCACTGCTCGCTCTGTGGCCGGCCCGCCGTTCGACTGAAACCCTCCGTGGAACCGCGCAGCGGCGGTCGCGCTGAAATCTTGTCCACGGAAGCCACTACGCCTTAGGTTTGCTGCGGAAGCAGCCCCCTTGGCGCGCCGGGATCTCGCTTGGGCAACTCACTAACCACTTTATCGAACTCCGCTTCTCCCGGCCAATCCAGCATTGCGCTGGCGAGAGCGACGAAGCGAAATGGATCAGAGAAGATTCCCGCGCCTCTCCGGAGACGGTAGGCGCTTGACTAGTAAAGCCGAATAGGAAACGCTTGTCAAGAACCAATTAGTACAATAACTACGCAGCGATAGTATTGACGTTATCGGCAATGCGAGTATCTTCTGAAGCAACGGCGCAGAAACCTTGTAACCCGCTGATGGCTTGGGAGTTCGATTGCACAGTCCAGATTCCAGGCAGGCGTGAGCCTGCGCTCTTTGTGGTGTGTGAATGGAAATTGGCGATTTCAGACGATCACAAATCGTTGATGGGGGACGGAACTCCTGCGCCGCAGGGGAGGAATCGTCAAATTTCAGATTCCAGACTTCGGACCATCACCGATCAGAAATCACGCATGGCAGGCGGGACGCCCGCACCAGGCCGCTCCGAAGTCGCTATCCCCGCCAGGACGGCAAACCATGCGGCGTTGGCAGGGATGTGCAGGTTGAAATCGGCCGCGCTGTGCACCAGGAGTCCGCAGCATCCTATGGCAGCGCCCAGGCGAATCCAGCCCGAATTCGATCCAAACAGATGCGCCACATTGCGGAAGGCCAAATAAAGAAACAGAGCCAACGAGGCGAGAATGAGCAGCGCGCCCACGAGTCCGGTCTCCGCGGCGGCCTCCGCGTAATCGTTGTGGGCGTGGTCGATCCAATCGTCGGTGGGGAAACTTTGATAGCGGGGATAAGCGGTCTCGAAATCTCCGATGCCCACCCCCAGCCAGGGATGCTCGAGCCACATGTGGAGGGCGTCGCGGGACATCATTTTGCGTTCACTGGCCCAGACCCCCCAGGTTTTGTTGACATAGGCTACCGAGCCAAGCTTTTTGGCCACCCAGCCGGGGTCAACGTAGGCAAACAGGATTGCGCCCGCCACCAGAGCGAGGCCGGCGGCGGTGGCCAAGCGCTGCATCTGCCCCCTCCGCAGCGACGCCCGGCGGAGAACCACCGTGGCAATAACCGTCTCCGCGGCCAGCGCCAGCAGGCCGGCTCGCGAGCCGGAAAGCAGGAGCGAGGTAAGGGCGAGGACAACGGCAGAAACACGCCAGACCGAGGCTTCGAGCGAAAACCTTCCATGCCGTCCGGCCATGTACAGAATCGCAACCGGAAGGAGCATTTCCATGAGACCGGCGAAGTGGTCGCGGTTGACGTACGGACCAAACGGAGAGCCATTCGGTGTCTCGAAGAGGCCATAAATCCGTTGCGCGCCGGAAGCAGATTGGAGGATGGCGAAGAGTCCCAGGCACCCGGCAAAAATCAGCACCGCCATGCCGAAGGACTGCAGAGCGGAGCCGCGCGCGCTTCCAAAAAGTTGCACAGCGAGGAAAAAGAATATCAAATCCGTAGCCAGCAGAACCAGGGCTTGGCGAGTTTCCGAGGTGTCGAGCGTAAGGCGGGCCGCATATTGAACTGCTCCCAAGAGGAAAAAGAGAATCAGCGGTATGTAGAGCGGCGACCATAGCGGTTTGATTTGACCGAGCTGAACGCTTCCGAGGGCCCACAAAAACAGCGCCAGACTGGCGACAAGGCCCAGGGCTACCCAGGCCGCCGGGATGGCGGCGCCAAAGGCTAAGGTCGCGCCAAACAGAGCGACGACAAGTAAGATACGCGCCGCGCGCAAGGGGAAAGTAAATGGTAGAACACGGGGTCGGAAGGTCAAAGGCCCAGGCTCACTTTGTCCAACTGTGTTGATGGGGCGCTGGGTTACTTTGTTCTCCAGTTGCAATGTCTCACCTTAGCAGGCTGCTGAGGGTCCCGCGAGCCTGAGGAGCCTATCGTGGCGCGGGCGTCTCGCCCGCACCACATCAGGGATCGATGCGGCACCCGTTGCGCAGCCGAGTCAACCGAGTTTTGCGCCATCTTACTTTGACAAGAGTATCATGTCAAATTCTGAAAAAGCGACTCACTTTGACCAAGCCGCAACCGAGGAGTGGACGGTCCCCGAGCTCAGTTGCATCCCCAGACTCCGGCCGCTTCACCATTCGCTGGAGAGAATTTCGGAGCGTGGGAGGCCTGGGCCTTTCGGCATGTGTCACGCATGTACCCAACGGGAAGCTTTGCGAGACGCTCATATCCTAACATTATTACGCTGGCGAAGTTCGCCATTCATGAATGCCTGCCGGACCTTAATTAGCCGTTGTTCAGGAAATGAACGGCAGTTTTTTGACTTCAGCGGAGGCGGTGACCCATCGTCGGTCAAGAACCAAGGGATTCGCTTGCGTGGGAATGAGGTGGCTTCCGATGGGAGGTACCTATGTGGGTATATGTTTACTGCGGTCATAGTATGTCCCTAGGTACTTGACACGTCATTGCAAATACGGTACTTTCTCTGCTACTGCTGGTCTCGATGTGGTAAGTAAAGCGACCAAGAACAAGCCTAGCTTTCCTGCCTTTCGGAAGTCTTCGGCGATGAGGTGAGCGCTCGCGAAGGCAATGTGCAGACGGGCAACGGGCACACCAGCGGCTTGTGCAACTAACGGAACGCGAAGTGCTTGTGTCGGGAGTAAGGACGAGGAGAACGGCGCACGAACTACCATCCATCTCGCAGGCGAATCCGTTAGGGTTCTGCGCGAATTAAGCCGAAGACGCTCCCTATCTCGCGCGTAGTTTTGGGCCTTCCCTCTTCACAGCGCGATCGAGTGTGCGGGTCGGTTAAAAGTGTGATCGTCTTGCCGTTCCTGTGGATCACAAGGGTTGCGCCTTAACGGGATCCGAGAGCGGAGGGGACTACCGTGGGCTCCAGGAAGGCAGCCTAGTCAGGACTGAAACGTGCTGGCACGGCACCGAAAATACGCTGAAGCGGCGTATAATCTAGGACGCGGGAAGTCCTTCCGCCCGGTACCATTACTCGTGTACCGCGGTTGTGGGTACTCTCGTACCGTTGATGAGTGGGATTTCCACGATATACTCTCACCAGATATGATTGGGAACATTGACTGGGCGATTATTGCAACTTGGCCCCTGTAAGTCACAGGGCGGAGCTTTGCGCAACACCAGCCGATGCGGTGTCTGATTAAGGTTCGAGAGTGGAGCATGCAGGTGGGAAACCTTCAGCTTCGACCTAATCGGTAGGGAGAAGCCAGGACCTTAATCGCCCGTAGGAAGCGTGGCACCGCACTTCTGAAATCGGCGTCATTTACGAAGATACGAGGCGCGGAGGTTCGTTTCACGGTCCGCGGCACTTTGAGCATAGGAGTACTGAGCATGGCATGGTTGGCAAAAGGATCAGGTTGGCGCGTCGTCTCTGCGTGGGCCATTGGCAATAGGCCCCACGGGCGTCTGCGCTTTACGATGCTGGGAACACTCGCGCTGGGGTTGGCGTGTTTCTTTGTGGCGCCCGCAATTCTGCCGGCAGCTCCGCAACAAGTGAACGCCGGCAGCGGACAGGCCGGCGCGCCAGCGACGATTGAGAGACAGGCGAAGAATGCAGAGGACACGATCATCTTCCCCAACGATCTCTTGTACATCCAGGTTTTTGACGTTGAACAGATGACGCACGACTACCGCGTGAACGGCACGGGAGGGGTGGAGTTTCCTCTCCTGCCCCAGCCGGTTCCCGTTGCCGGTTTGACGCCTCTACAGGCAGCGAAAGCCATTGCGCAGAAGTGCATTGAAGCTGGAGTGCTCAGCCATCCCCAGATCAGCATTACGGTGCGCGAGTCGCGCCTGCATTCAGTTGCGGTAATGGGAGCGGTGAGGAGCCCGCAAATCTACCCGGTGTTTGGCCCCATATCGCTGATGGATATTCTCACTCAGGCCGGCGGCGTTACGGATGACGCCGCCTCCGTCGTAACCATCACGCGCGGTGACGCCGCGCGCCGGGTGAGGGGCGAGGAGGCAGGAGGCAAGGGGGAGGCGAATGCTCCCACGGCTCCGGCCCCAGTCACCATCAATCTTCGGCGGCTGCTCGCCACCGGCGACCCAAGTTTGAACGTGGAAGTTTACCCCGGCGATCGTGTCACCGTCCAGCGGGCAGGCGTTGTTTACGTTCTAGGCGCCGTGAACCATGCCGGCGGCTATGTCTTGAGTGACGCGCGGCAGGACATGACGATCCTCAAAGCTGTTGCCCTGGCCGGATCGCTAAGCCCTTTCGCAAAGGCGAAGAACGCTTTGCTGCTTCGTCCCAATCCCGCTGCTCCCAAAGGCCACGACGAGATTCCCATTGACCTTCACGCTATGCTGAGGGGCCATATTGCGGATCGGCCGTTGGCGGCCAATGATATACTTTTTGTGCCCGATAGCACGATGTTGAAAGCTTTGCACCGGGGCGCCGACATCGCCGCCACCACCGCTGCCTGGACGACAATCTACGCCGCGGGGTATTAGTCGTGTCCGGCGCGGCTGGGGCGTCGAGGTGAACTTACGACCTGGCAACATAAAGCCGCGGTTACTCGGCGAGTGCCGCGGCATGACTTCTGATGATTTAGGCAAAGGTGGTTTGACGATATGGCTGAACACGAAGAGTTAGTTCCTGCCGAGCCGAAACTCCCAGAACGGGTCCATCGGCACCCCCCGTCGGTCATTGACTCGGGACCGGAGGGCTCCGAAGGCTACTCGTACATACGGGCCTACTGGCTGATTCTGCTCAAACGCCGCTGGACTGTCCTCACGGTCATGGCCTTCCTGACCATTCTGGTGGCGATTGTTTCGTTCAGGATGGAGCCCGTCTATGAGGCGACAGCGCGCGTCGAAGTTGAGGCGGACACCCCGCAGGTACAGTCGGTCGAAGATATCTATCGCGGCGCGCCTGGTTACACGGATGACGCCTTCCTGCAAACACAGGTCAACGTGCTGCGAAGTGAAAACCTAGCCTGGCGGACGGTTCAGGAACTCGGCTCGGCCCAGCAGACGGAATTTGCCGCCGGGGACGCGTCCGCACATTTGTTGGATGCGGCTCAGAACAACCTCATCCAGGCATTCCGCGGGCACCTGCGCGTGCAGTTGATGCACGACAGCCGGATGATTGAGGTAATCTTCGAAAGCACCGACCCCAGGCTGGCGGCGCGCGCGGCCAACGCCTTGGTCAACAACTATACCGAATACAATTTCCATAAGAAATACGACGCCACCCGTCAAGCGTCCGGATTCATGGAGCAGCAATTGGACGAGTTGAAAGCCAAAGTCGAGAAATCGCAGCAGGCCATGATCGATTACGAGCGTCAGCACCTGATTGTGGACATCGGCGACAAACAATCGGTGGTCGAACAAAGACTGGCCGCTTTGAGCGCCGACTTGACCAACGCCCAATACGACCGCATGCAAAAACAGTCGCTCTATGACGCAGTGACCTCGAGCGGCGCGGAAGCCACCCTCGCCACCCAGAATGGGCTGCTGCAAAGCCTGGAGAGTAAATATGCCGAATTGAGAGAGACGTACGTGGATGCAGTGGGTCAGTACGGGCCCAACTTCCCCAAGGTCCAGAGAGTGAAAGACCAAATGAACGAAGTTCAGTCCTTGATGGAGCGCGAGCGTAAGCGCACGGTAACGCGCATTCACGAGGACTACCAAGTGGCCCGGGGACGGGAAAGGCTTTTAGCCGCGGCTGTCTCCGCGGAGAAGGAAGAGGTGGGAAAGCTCAATCAACTCTCCATTGAACACAACCTGTTGAAGCGTGAGTATGAGACCAACCAACAGCTCTACTCCAATCTGCTCCAGCACTTGAAGGACGCCACGGTCGCGGCGGGTTTGCGGGCCACCAACATCCACCTCGTCGATTCGGCCATTGTGCCCTCGTATCCGGTGCGTCCCAGAATAATGTACAACATCATGGTCAGCTTGCTCGTCGGTTTGATCGCGGGGATTACGCTGGCCATCGTCGAGGAGAGCCTGGACACGTCCGTGAAGAGCGCCGAGGACCTCGAGCGGGTGCTCGGCGCACCGACGCTGGCGGTGGTCCCGCTAGCGCGCGCGTCGTGGCTGAAGCGGGGCGCAGAGAAGAGTCGGCCGCAGGATGGGGCGGTCGAGTCGATCGTTTTGAGACATCCTACCTCGTCGCTTGCCGAGTCGTACCACATCCTGCGCACCGCAATTCTGCTCTCCACCGCTCCGCGTCCTCCGCAAGCTCTGCTGGTGACCAGCGCCCAGCCCGGCGAGGGCAAGACCTGCACGGCGCTCAATCTCTCCGTCGGGCTGGCGCAACGCGGCGTGCCGGTGGTGCTGGTGGACGCGGACATGCGCCGCCCCGGCGTCACGCGCGCCCTCGGCGTCTCTGCGAATGGCTCGGGACTGAGCACGGTTCTTGCCGGCGGCCGCACCCTGGATGAAAGTCTTCTCCAGTACGAGCCGGTGCCCAATCTGTGGGTACTCCCCGCGGGCCCCGAGGCGCCCAATCCGGCGGACCTGCTCTCTTCGCCGACCATGCGCGAAGTCTTGGAGCAGTTGCGCAGGCGCTTCACGCACGTGGTGTTGGACTCCGCCCCCTTGCTCCTGGTCACCGACGCCACGCTTCTCTCCGGAATGGTCGACGGCACCTTGCTGGTGGTCGAGAGCGGCGTGATGGCTCGACGCGGACTGACGCGCGCCCATAAGATCCTGCAAAGCGCCGGGGGAAAGGTTCTGGGAGCCGTCCTCAACAAGTGGGATGCGCGCAGCGAGGGCTATTACGCCTACTACGGCTCGTACTATCGCGGGTATTACCGCACTTATTATGGCAGTTATTCTGATCGCTACGGAGGCAGGGTAAAAGAGCCCTGAAGCGATCCACCGTCAGGCGCCACCCGGGTGGGTCATGCGGCCGCGCCCTGCATCGAGGAGGACCAGTTGTGCTGAACGGCATGCGCATCTTTGTGGTGATGCCTGCGTATAACGCCGCGTGCACCCTGTCCCGCACTTGCGCTGAGTTGCCTCGCGACGTGGTTGACGAGGTCCTGGTGGTTGACGATCACAGCCGCGACGCCACCGTAGAGTTGGCGCGAAGGCTGGGTCTGACGACCTACGTGCACAACCAAAACCTCGGTTACGGGCGCAATCAGAAGACCTGCTACCGCGAAGCTCTGCGCCGGGGCGCGGACGTGGTGGTGATGTTGCACCCCGATTACCAGTACTCGCCTCGGCTGGTCGCTGCCATGGCCTCCATGATCGCCTACCAAGAATACGACGTGGTTTTGGGCTCGCGCATTCTGGGTCCGGGAGCACTCGCGGGCGGCATGCCGCTCTACAAGTACATTTCCAACCGGTTTTTGACCCTGTTCGAGAACATCATGCTGAACTATAAGCTTTCGGAATACCACACCGGTTTCCGGGCTTTCTCCCGCGCAGTGTTGAACGCTCTGCCTTTGGAAGAGAATTCGGATGGATTCGTTTTCGACAACGAGATATTGGCGCAGATCATTTACATGGGCTATCGCATCGGGGAAGTCTCTTGCCCCACCCGATACTTCCCTGAGGCTTCTTCCATCAATTTCTCTCGCAGTGTACGCTACGGGCTGGGCGTGCTGGCGACTTCGATGAAGTTCCGCCTGCAGAAGATGCACGTGGGGAGTTTCAGATTCCTGAGTCCGCAGGGGCGGAAGTTGTTGGAAGACTACTACCGGGAGGTGGTAGATCCCGCGCGTGAAGGCAGCCGGGTGTAGGGGAGCAGCAGCAAAAGAGAACGATGTCCGAACAGATTACTCTAGTCGAGGGCGCCGGCGGGCACTCCCCCATGGGCGAGCAAGCGCCGCGTCTCGATTGGCGCGCCGCCCTGATGGGCGCGCCGAAGCAAAAGCCGCTGGTTTTGTTTCTGATCGAAGCATACCTCGTTAGTTTGGGTTCGCGCCTGCCGGGCCTGCTGTTTCCCCCCTGCGGATTCGTCTATAACGCCGACGAACAGATAATGGCGTTTCAGTCCCTCGACAGGTTTCTCGGGCTTCCGGCGGCGCACCTTGCATGGCCGGGAACCACCGTAAGCCTCTTATCCCTGCCGCTGTTCCTGGCCGATTTCCTGCTCAGCTCGCATTTCCCCACCAGCTTCACGCAGGCTATAAGCCTCTTTGCCGCCTATCTCTCGCGCGCCTACGCTGATCCCCGCCATATGATTCTACTGGTAAGGTGGACGGTTGCGTTAATCAGCAGTGCAGGCGTCATTCTCTTTTATTACATTGCGGCGGAACTGAGCAAGTCGCGCCTCATGGGTTTGGCGTGCGCGCTGCTGCTGGCGTTTCAGCCGAGTTTCTACCAGCACTCCGTAATGGCCACAGGGGACGCCGTTAGCCTCACGCTGGCTCTGGCCGCGGTGCTCTGTTTGCTGCGCCGCTCGAGCCCTCGATCGGCCACGCTCGCCGGATTTCTCTTCTCCGGCGCGATGGCGGCCAAGATCACCATCTCGAGCTTCATCGTATTGCCTCTCCTGTTGATCCTGCTGCCTGAATCGCCGGCGGGGGTTCGGCAGCGGATGCAGGTCCTATTCCGTTTTTGCGGCAGCCTTGTAGTGGGCTTCATGCTGTGGTGCCCGTACGTCTGGACGGACCCGACCCGGTTAGGGAAGTCGGCCCTTGGGAACGCCACCTATCCTGCGACTCGTGATTTCCACGCCTTCCTCTCGCTCTGGAACGAGGCCATGGGAATCACCTTTACGGTCCTCGCCCTGCTCGCCCTGGGATTGGCGATCGCGCTGATCAGCGAGCGGCGGGAAATCCGCATTGTGGCGGCTGCGCTTGCCGCCGAGGCCGCCATCCTCGCCCCGCTGTTTCTTCATACCACGCGAGCATTTTCCCGTTACTTCCTGCCCGTGACGCCCTGCATACTGATCCTGCTGGCCGCCGGTATGCGGCTTTTTGATTCGGAGCGACCGCTCCTGCGGCGCTGGCGGGCGCCTGCCCTTGGGTTAGCGGCGCTCGCCTGCTTGACGGTGTGCGCCGAGACCTACGCGCGAGAGTTGTCCTTGCGGGGTCCGGACGAACTGGCCACCGCCGTCAAGCTCACCCGAACGCTCCCCGAGCAGACCACGCTGTTCCTGCCCGAAGCCGCCCTTTTGACCTATGAGGTCCCTCTTTCGCAACCGGCCTGCGACCAGATGGTGGAACGCGCCCGCCAGAATCTTCAGGACGAGGATGCGGTTATCCGGTTTGTGGGGATACACGGAGTTCCTTCGAGTTCGGCAAAAGTATTTCTTTGGAGCCTGAATGAGAACGAACAATGCGCGTACCGCCGCCTCGCCGCCGCCTGCCTGCAAGCCTCGGGCTCGCGGGCCATTTCTTTCTATTACGCTCCTTTTGATAGCGAAGGCAACCCGCAAGATGTGAATGCCAAACGCACCTCCCTGGCCACCATGGACCTTGACGCCGCTATCGAGGCAATGCAGCGCACCGGCGACGCGGCCATCCTCGCGCCGTTTGCCGTCGCGTCTTTGGGCAAGCCCCTTTGGAGCGGCGAGAGATGGCACTGGTACAAGAGACCGTGAGCATGAGCACGACGCAGGCGGCCATGCCGCTCACCGATATCCCGGTTGTTGACATCACTCCTCCCAAGGGCTGGTTGGAGCTGAATTTTCGCGAGCTGTGGCAGTTCCGCGAGCTGGCCTACTTTTTCGTCTGGCGCGACATCAAGATTCGCTACAAGCAGACGGCCATCGGCGCCGCCTGGGCGGTGCTTCAGCCGCTGATGACCATGCTGGTTTTCAGCCTCTTTTTCGGCCGCCTGGCCAAAATCCCCTCCGGCGGAATCCCCTACCCAATCTTCTACCTCGCCGCTCTGCTGCCCTGGATGTATTTCGCGGGCGCGCTCCAGAACGCCTCGAACAGCGTGGTCGAGCACCAACGCGTCATCACCAAAGTGTACTTCCCGCGCCTCGTCCTGCCTCTCTCAGCGGTGGTTTCAGGCCTCCTCGATTTCTTCTTTGGCTTTCTCATCTTTCTGGTCATGATGCTCTTTTATCACACCTCCCCGGGCAGGGCATTCCTGCTCTTTCCGGCTTTCCTGCTCCTGGCGGTGGCCACCGCCTTGGGCGCGGGAATGTGGCTTTCCGCGCTCAACGCGATCTATCGCGACGTCCGCTACGTGCTTCCCTTCCTCATCCAATTTTGGATGTTTGTGTCTCCGGTCGCCTATCCCAGCAGCCTGGTGCCCGAACGGTGGCGCGGGCTTTATGGCCTCAACCCCATGGCCGGCGTTGTCGAAGGCTTTCGTTGGGCACTGACCGGAAAGGGCCAGCCGCCCACCCTGATGCTCGCGGCCTCGGCGGCCGCCGTCATTCTGGTGCTGATCGGCGGCATGTTCTTCTTCCGCAGAATGGAAGCCACCATCGCCGATGTCGTCTAAGATAAGGGTAAAGTGTAAAGGATAAAGGTTGAAGGATGACCTTTAGCTCTTACCTTTAACCTTTAACCTTTACTAATAATACTAGGTTAAGTATCTAAGACGTATCGTGGAATTTCGTCAGGCACCACGGGCAGCGTCCAATGATTCTAATCAACAGCGTTAAGAGGCTCTTCCGAACGCGTGGCAGCGTC
>JBELAJ010000195.1:0-13625 GCA_049508935.1 Terriglobia bacterium
TGTTGTGTACCGACCTGAAGGTCGGCGCTACCAACTGCACGCCGTTCGGCGCCGACCTGACGGCCGGCGCCACGCCCGACGACTCATACAGGGTCGATGCGAAAGTTAATGTCCACGGCAGGAGCAGAGTGCGTAAGCGCTCCCACCGAAATATAGTCAACGCCCGTTTCAGCGTAGGCGCGAATGTTGGTCGCGTCGATTCCGCCGGAGACCTCCAACCGAATGCGTCCTGCCGCGCGCTCGACGCACTGGCGCACTTCTTCGGGTGTCATATTATCGAGCAGCACGCCATCCGCGCCGCACTCGAGCGCTTCCTCGAGTTGAGCAAGGTTGGTGACTTCCACCTCGATATGATAACCCGCCGGGCGTAGACGCTTGGCATTCGTCACCGCGGCGCGAATGCCCCCGGTCAGTTGGAGGTGATTGTTCTTGATCAGGATTCCATCATCCAATCGCAGGCGATGGTTCTGTCCGCCTCCGAGGCGCACCGCGTATTTCTGAAGCGTGCGAAGTCCGGGAGTGGTTTTGCGCGTATCGAGGAACTCCGCCCGGGTTCCCGCCAGTTCTTCTTTGAGGCGCCGCGCGTAGGTGGCCACCCCGCTCAAATGCTGGAGGAAATTCAAAGCCACACGTTCGCCGGCCAGCAACGTCGCGGCCGGGCCGCAGGCGCGCGACAACTCGGTCCCCTGGGCAACTTCCGTACCGTCCTTGAGCGTGGGAATCCACTCCGCGGGTGGCCGGAGGACTTCAAACACCATAGCCGCCACGGGAAGCCCCGCCACGACCAGGCTCTGCTTGCTGCGGAAAGTTCCGCAAGCCAGCGTTTCGGGCGGCACTGTAACCGACGTGGTCAAGTCCCCTTGGCCGAGGTCCTCTGCGAGCGCCCTGTCAACCAGGTCGCGCAACTCCGCGGAAGACAGGTCGAGCGTGCCGGAAAGATTGCCTATGCTCAGAGGATTGAGATAGCCCATTTTTCCTGACGATTCCCCTCGGCTTTACAGGTTGCGGAAAAACTCCCCCGGGCTGTCATCCTGAGCGGAGCGAAGGATCCGCATTGCTTGTTATCAAGGAGCTACTGCAGATGCTTCGCTCCGCTCAGCATGACAGATAACCCTATTCCACTCCACGCGAGACTATTGTACATCAGCCGTCGTGATCTGAAGTGACGTCGCGGGCACGTTTGCTGGAGCCAACGCCGCCGTTACACCGACCGGCTTTTGGTTAATCCCTCGATTGATCGCAGAGTTGTGCGCAGATGATCTGCCAGTTCGTCTCGCCGGCGTGTAACGGACCGCACGATTTCCTGCGGAGCCCGCGCCAGAAAGGACTCATTTTCGAGTTGCTTCTTTACGCCCGCCAAAGCCTCTTCTATCTTCTGCTTTTCCTTTTGAAGGCGGGCGAGCTCCGCCACTTGGTCAACCGGCTGCTCGTGGAAAACCCGCAACGTGAAGATCGGCCCGCCGCGCACGCCGGGAATTGTCGCTTCCAGGCGATCGCGAACGAAGGTCAGAGCTTGGAAACTGGAGAGGCGCAGAATGGTGTCGAGATGCGAGCGGAAAAGTTCCAGCCAGCGCAAGTCTTCGCACCCCACCTGCGCGCTGGGCCTCACTTTTTGCAGGCCCATTTCCGCCTTGGCGTTGCGCAGGGAAACCACCAGATCCTGGATCAACTCGAACTGCTTTTCCGAAACCGAGTCCGCGGCGCGCTCGCTCACCAGCCTGAAAGATGTCAAAGAAATTGAACTCCCCCGCCACCACCCCTTGCTCCCCTCCTCATTGAGGAGGGGAATGCGCGGGCTCCCCTCCTCGGGGAGGAGGGGATCGAGGGGTGGTGCGGATCCTGCGTGCGGCAGCCGTTGCCACAGTTCCTCGGTGATGAAGGGCATGAAGGGATGAAGCAGGTGGAGTGCGGATTCAAACACCCGAGCCAGATTGATCCAGGCCGGGGAAACCTTCCGCCCTTCACTGGGACGCGTGATCTCCGGTTTGACCCACTCGAGGTACCAGTCGCAAATCTCGTGCCAGAAAAAGTGGTAGACCTCGTAAGCTGCCTCGTGGAAGCGGTAATCGGCCAGGGCTTCCTCGATTTTCCGCGTCACCGCCTGCAAGCGCGAAAAGATCCAACGGTCGGCAGGCGCCAACGACTCCAGCGAATTCACCGGGCTGAAACCCAACTCGGGAACTGGATGCAATGCCTCTCGAAGCTGGTCGCGCCAGGCCTGCGGCAGCTTTTCCAGGTTCATCAGGATGAAACGCCCGGCGTTCCAAATCTTGTTGGCGAAGGCGCGGTAGGACTGAATCTTCTCCACGCTGAACGCAATGTCGGTCCCGGGGGCCGCGCTGATGGCCAAGGCGAAGCGCACGGCATCGGTGCCGTACTCTTCCGTGACCTCGAGCGGGTCAATCACGTTGCCTTTCGTCTTGGACATCTTCTGCTTTTCCGCGTCACGCACCAGCGAGTGAATGTAAAGCGCGCGGAAAGGCACGTCGTTCATGAATTTCATGCCCATCATGATCATGCGGGAGGCCCAGAAAAACAGGATGTCGAAGCCCATGATCATGAGGTCGTTGGGGTAGAAGCGGGCCAAGTCCGGCGTCCGGTCTGGCCAGCCGAGGGTGGCAAACGGCCAGAGGGCGGAGCTGAACCAGGTGTCAAGGACATCCATCTCGGGCCGCAGTTTTTCGCCACGGCATTTCGGGCAGGCGGGCGGCGCCTCGTGCCCCACGATCACCTCGCCGCACGCGTCGCAATACCAGACGGGGATGCGATGTCCCCACCAGAGCTGCCGTGAAATGCACCAATCGTGGAGATTACCCATCCAGTCAAGGTAAATCTTCTTGTAATTATCCGGGGTAATACGGATGCGGCCTTCTTCGACCACGCGGATGGCGGGACCGGCCAGTTCCCCCATCCTCATGAACCACTGTGTGGAGAGCAGCGGCTCGAGCACGGTCTTGCATCGCTGGCAGGTGCCAACGCTGAGCGGGTAGTCTTCTACCTTCTCGAGCAGGCCCTGCTCGCGCAAATCATGCACGACCTTTTCCCGCGCCGCGAAGCGGTCCAAACCTTTGTAGGGGCCGGCTTCGTCCGTCATGAGGGCCGAGGTATCAATAACCTCGAGGCGCGGCAAATTGTGACGCAGCGACATGTCGTAGTCGTTCGGATCGTGAGCGGGCGTGACCTTCACGGCTCCGGTGCCGAACTGCGGGTCTACGAAATCGTCCGCAATGACGGGAATCACGCGCTTCAAAAGCGGAAGGACCAACTTGCGGCCCACCGCAGACCGGTAGCGCTGATCGGATGGATTCACGGCCACCGCCGTATCCCCCAGCATGGTCTCAGGCCGCGTCGTTGCCACGCTGATCGAACCAGAGCCGTCCTCCAACGGATAGCGCACGTACCACAGATGCCCTGGCCGGTCCTCGTGAACGACTTCCAGGTCGGAGACGGCGGTGCCGCAGCGCGGGCACCAATTTACGCTGTACTTGCCGCGATAAATCAGCCCTTCGCGGTAAAGCCTGACGAAAACCTCGAGGACGGCGCGCGTGTAATCCGCATCCATCGTGAAGCGATCGCGCGTCCAGTCACACGACGCCCCCAGGCGCTCCATCTGGCGGCGGATGGTCCCCCCGTTTTGCTCTTTCCACTTCCAACAGAGTTCAAGGAATTTCTCCCGGCCCATCTCGAGCCGGCGACGCTGGCCTTCGCGGCGCCAGGCGGCCCGCCCTGCGGAATCGGGTTCGAGATCGGGCAATGCCTGGCGGCCGATTTCCTGCTCGACGATCAGTTGCGTCGCAATGGAGGCGTGGTCCGTGCCGGGCAACCAAAGCACGTCCTTGCCGCTCATGCGACGCCAGCGCATCAGGGTGTCGATCTCCGTGTGCTCGAGCATGTGGCCCATGTGCAGCATGCCGGTGATGTTGGGCGGAGGAATCGTCAGGCAGAAGCGCGGACGGGTAGCGTCGTCAGATGGGCGGTAGAGCTTTTGGGCAACCCACGTCCGCGCCCAGTGCGGCTCGATGGTCTCCGGGGAGTAAACCTTGGGGATTTCGTTCTCCAACTTCGCGATCTCCTCTTTCGTGGCTGGCTCTGTGAGTAGCGCCGACCCTCAGGTCCGCAAGTGCGCCAACTCATCGGCGCGCTACGAGTCCTGGAAATGAACTGTAGTTAGATTACTATAAACGCCATGGCAGAAGAGAGTCAAACTAGCAGAACTCAGATTTGCCGCTCAAACCTGTCGGGCCGGCAGCGAGCGGCCCCCGACATCAGAAACTGTGGTTGGCATATGACAGGAAAGGCGGGCTCCACGCAGTGGCGCGAAGTACGCAAGGTTCGCGAAGCCAACAGCGCGCTTCCACTCTGCGCGTCTTCGCGCCTTTGCGGTAGATGCACGGCAGGCGTTCGCAGGGCTGTGTCCCGTTGCGGCAGACAAATCGCTGACTTAGGATCGAAGACGATCCCCTTCGATCGGGGGAGGATTAACGTCTCTAATCCAGACCTCGCGGGTTTCCGGGTCCAGAGAATTGCAGAGCGTCCAAAAGTACTCAAGCAGCTGACGCTGCCCCCTCCATTCGTGCCGTAGCAAGGCGGAAGCCGCGTCGAGGGTGATCGGCCTGCCAACCTGCAACAGAGCAATCAAGACGCTCTCCGCACGGCCTGAGGGGCGCCCGAGTTCGGCCGTAGGGTAAATCTCTTCGCCGAGCTCCGTGGCCGACGTCATGATGCTGACCAAAAACGGACTCGGAAAGTCTTGCACCGAGAGATCGCGTCCCCTGGGTTCATATTCAAGCTCAGCCGTTGCCAAATCCACGATGGCGCAGCGCGCAAATACGCTCGACCACTCTTCGAACAGCTCAGTCAGCAAATCGTCAGGAAGGGGGATACGTCTGGACTTCGCCCATCCGATAACCCAGAGCCAACCGTACGAAGTTAACGCATCCGGTCGGCGGAGGGTGGAAATCTCCTCACGCAGCCGGCCCTCGAAGCCCTCTGACCGCAAGAGTTCCGCGAACCGGGCGGAGTAATCCTCATTGGTGGCGTAACCGTACACCGGGTTCGCCATCTTCTCGATAAAATCGCGCGCCAGCGCCAGTAGTTCACTCATGGTTCAATATACACGTGTAGATATTCACCACTATTATAATGGTTAATCACATAGGCAGGAAGGTTCGGATCCAAGCGCGCTTGGCTCACGCCGATGGCGCTCCTTCCGGTTATTCTCTGGGTAACGCTCTCGATCTGGCGCGCCGCCCGCTGGATGGGAAGCCCTTGATCTTCCAGCACGAAATCCTCGTCGATCAGAACGGTAAAGCGCGCCCTGCCTAAACGCGCGCTCTTGGACGAATCAATCGTTCCTTGCGGCGTCCAATCGGTGACCGCCATCCACACGTGCTGCCGCCGGTCGGTGTGAAGCTCGGCTTCCTGGTCGGGATTGAATAGCACACAGTCCACGCGGAAATCTTCACGGAACTTGTTACGCAGCAAATGGTTCGCGTAGGTAGAGTGCACGGTCAGAACAAGGTCGAAGAACGCCGGCTGAACCCGCACCCAATTAACGTACGCTGCGCGCGCCGCGGGGTCAGTGGCGTCAAACACGCGCCATCCGCTCGGATCAAAGTCCGTCACCAGACCGACGCGGCCATACAAGGCCGACGATAAGGGAAACGCCAGGGGCGTAACATACGTGGCGGTGCCCCACGTCAGAGCAGGGGTTTCCGATATCTTGAGGCGATCCGGGGAAAAGTAGGCAGAGGCCCAACGGCTCTTCACAAACTTGATCGCATACGGACCCGTAGACGCCAAGATGCTGCGTAATCGCGACTGCTCAGAAGGCTCGATGGATCGTTCCACCGCATTGCGGATAGTTTCACCGATCATGTAAGCCCCGTCTCAGACTTAGCGCCAGTTTAGCCACATCGCAAAGAGTTGTCAATCGGGATGGTGCCGGCAGAGAGTTTCGCACCACCCCGACAGGTCAGGGCGCTGCGAGTCAATGGCGGACACCAGCCAAACCGGCAGGAGTCAGGATTCAGAACTCAAGCGACCTTGCCCATCAACATAAACCCGCACACTCTTAAGCCGGCTTTGGTCAGCGTGGCGCGTGAGGCTACGTTGCGGATACTAGTGCGCGCGGCCGGAACCCGGCCGGCGAGGTAGCACTCTCGTTTGACCTCTTGCAGCAGGAAGCTGCCGATTCCGCGCCGGCGCGAGTCCTCGCGAACTTCCATGTACAAATCTGCAAACGGCAGGTTGTAGTGGACGAGGAAACCGCCGCTGGCGACGATTTCACCTTTCAACTCCACGATGTAGTCTCCCACCGGCTCTGAGGTGTGCCCGAAAATCTGATCGCCGGGACGGCTGCGGCGCACGAGTGCCCCCGGCACACTCAACTTGGTGACGGCATGATCCTCGAATAGCACTACATCAGCGCTTACGGAGGTTGAGAATTCGTAAAGCATAGAAGAAAGCAGCAGGTCGTTGCTTTGGCATTCGATTAAGCCGACCTCTGAAGCCAGAAGTAGTTGCCGGAACAGCTCGCTCGCCTTCCTTCTGAACGGCGGAACGACAAAGAACTCGAATACCGTGTCCCGGTCGTCACGTTCCTGGCCTTTGATGGAGCCATAGCCGACCGTCACATCGTCCATTGTCAAGAGATACGAGTCGGTCCAGCCGCGCTCATGGCAGGCGTTATAGCGAATCTGGAAATTCGTCTCCTGAAGAAAAAGGGCACGGAGCGGTTGGATATTTTCGAGTTCCGTCTTGTGAGCGCCTACTGTCATTTGGATTCTACTGTGGTGGGGGCGTCCCGCCCGCCCTGGATTTGGGCACGCGGCGCGCCAACCCGAAGTCAAAGACTTTGTCCAGGCCTTCAGGAGTCACCACGACGTTGGCGCTCTTCAGGTCGCGATGCACGATGTTGCGCCCGTGGGCGTGCGCGAGGGCGCGGGCAATCTGGATGCCGTAACGCAAGATGGATTGGACCGCCAGACCCGTGCCGCCAATCAACGCACTCAGGGTTTGGCCCTCGATCAACTCCATCACCATGTAGAGTTTGCCGCCGAACTCGCCCACTTCGTGGATGGTGCAGATGTTGGGATGGCTGAGCGCGGAGGCGGCCCGGGCCTCGTGCAGAAGTTGTCGGCGGGAGGATTCGTCAACGAGCGCGCCTTCGCGCAGGACTTTCACCGCGACATCGCGCTCCAGGACTTCGTCATGGGCGCGGTAGACTATACCCATGCCTCCCTGGCCAATTTTCGAGACGATGCGGTAGTGGCCAAGCAATTCGCCGATCACCGTTCCTCCTGGGGCTGCACGAGTCTCGGTGGGAACTCGTTCTTGCTGTCATTCCGAGGAGCCGCAGGCGACGAGGAATCTCGCTGTGCGTTGAGAATACTCAGAGCGAGATTCCTCGCTTCGCTCGGAATGACAGTCCGAAGGAGGTTTTCGCGCAAACGCTTCATGCCGGCGGACCCGAGGGTGTGAAGGCTGAAAACACGGCGCCCTGCGGATCGGCAAGGATGGACATGCGGCCCACGTTCTCGATATTCATTGGCGCCAGAAGTGTCTTCCCCCCAAGTTGGTTGCATTTGGCGGTGGTCTCGTCACAGTCCGCAACAAAAATGTAAGTCATCCAGTGCGGCGGAGTGTTAGGAGGGGCGAAGTGCGAGGGGGGTATCCCGCCGATGAACTCCTTGCCGTTTTTGATGTGCAGGTAGCCGGAGGGATCATTCTCGCTCTTGCTAATTTTCCAGCCCAGCAGTCCCTCGTAGAACGACTTGGCGCGCTCGGTGTCGGGCGTCATCAGATCCGCCCAGCACAGGGTTCCAGGCACCCCCGCGATTCCCAGCCCGCTGTGGGTTTTTTTCTGCCAGAGGTTGAAGAAAGCGCCCGTGGGATCTTGCACCACAGCCATCCGCCCCGCGTCGAAGACGTCAAACGGTCCCGCGACAACCTTGCCCCCAAGTTCCGGTGCGCGCTTGGCGGTTTCGTCAACGTTGGCGACGGCAATATAGAGCATCCAGTGCGGCGGCACGCCTTGAGCCTTCTGTTCAGGTCTCAGCGTGCAGGCGGCGCCGGTCTCGCGCCCCTCGAGTTGAAACATCGTGTAGAAATCGTTAGGACCCATCGGCATGTCGTTGGCGGTCCAGCCAAATAGTGAGTTGTAAAAGCTCTTGGCGGAATTCTGATCGGTGGTATAAAGCTCGAGCCAGCAAAAAGCTCCGGGCGGATGACTGTCGATGATGCGTCGCATACGTGGCAGTACCTCCTGGTTGATTTGTGTTCTTTATGTGCCCAATATAAGTATCTTAACCTTTTTAGCGGCTTCCCGTCTCGCCAAATCGCGCGATTCCAAAGGCAGGCAAACAGCCGTCCCCCCTTAAGAGCAGTGCCGTCTCCCCGCGGGAGAGGGCTGTTCATTTAAGGGGAGCGTAGATGCTCAAGAACATCAGTCCCAGCGCCCAGGCTTGCCGGGCGGCGTTGGGGTTGTAGCTCGAGCGGGCGTCGCAGAAGAACCCGTGATCGGCGTCCGAGAATTCGACGTTCACGAATGGTTTGCCCGCGGCGCGAACGGCTTCGGCCACCGCACGGGTTACCTCGGGGCCGAGGTGCTTATCCAAGCCGCCCCAAAAGAGCATCTGCGGCGCGTGCAGGTCGCCAGCACGATCGAGCAGGCCGGGGCTGAAGGGGTTGGGAGCGATCCCGCCGCCATAAAATGAGATGGACGCACTCACCGGAAAAACCACATTGGTAAGAAACGCCACGCGCCCGCCCATGCAAAAACCCGCGCAGGCGATCTTCCGGCCGTGAGTCGCGGGTTCCGCGCGCAGCCAGTCATAGGCAGAGCGGAGGTCTGCCTCGAGGTTTTGATGAGTTAGTGCGATCACATGGGCCCTCGCCGCCTCGAACTTATCGTACGTGCCTTCGAAGCCGGGCGCGGTGCGATGAAATAGCTCCGGCGACAGGGCAACGTAACCCTGGCGCGCAAAGCGCTCCGTCACATCGCGGATATGAGCGTTGACCCCGAAGGCTTCTTGATAAACCAGCAGGCCGGGGTGCGGGTTCGCGTCGTCAGGGCGGGCCACGTAAGCGCGCATCACTGTTCCGTCTGCAACATTCAGGGTAATCCACTCCGTCTTAATTTCCGTCATTCACGTCTCCTTCCTCGTTAGGGTTCACTGGAACTGCCTGTCCGGTCATTTCTTCAGGCGGATCGCCTCCCGCCATTGACTGCGCGAGGATGAGGCGGCGGGCTTCGCCGCGCATTCCCGGCCAAGTCAACGCGAACGCCACACCTCCCGCCAGGCTAACGATTCCGCCCAGCCGGACGGTGATCGGCGCGCCCACATGCTGCGCAATCGCTCCCGAAAGTAACGCGCCAATGGGCGCCATGCCCATGAACATCATCGAGTAGACGGCCATGACGCGGCCGCGCAATTCGTCAGGGACCATGGTTTGTATTAAGGTGTTCGAGGAGGCCATTTGCAGAATCATGCAGAACCCGGCCGGCATGACTAGCACCACGGAAAGCCAGAATCGGTGCGAAAAGGAAAAGAGACACAGTGAGGCGCCAAATCCCATGGCCGCGTACATGACCCATCTTCCCAGTCCGCGCACGCCGTGGCGTGTGGCCAGCGCCATGGTTCCCACCAGCGCCCCAATTCCCGCCGCTCCCATCAGCAGTCCCAGGCCGCGCGCGCCGCTGTGCAGGATTCGGTCCGCGAAGATCGGCATCAGCACCATGTAAGGCATGCCGGTCAGGCTGACCACTCCCAGCAGCAGCAACAGGGCGCGGATGGGCGCGGTGCGAGCCACCCAGTGGAAGCCTTCCGCAATACTGCGCAGGCCGGAACTGTGGCTATCCCGCGGGCGTGGCGTCACAACCATCAACAGCAGCCCGACGATCACCGCAATGTAGCTGACCCCGTTGGCGAAAAAGCACCAGCCTTCGCCGATCGCCGCCACCGTTATCCCCGCCACCGCGGGCCCCAGGATGCGCGCCCCGTTCACCATGGCGGAATTCAGGGCGATGGCGTTCACCAGGTCCTTTGGGTTCACCATCTCGACCACGAAGGCCTGGCGGGCGGGAATGTCGAAAGCATTCACCAGGCCCAGGCATGATGCCAGCACCATGATTTCCCACACCTTGATGTGGCCCAACAGAGTCAAAGCCGCGAGGATAAGCGCCAGCACCATGGCGCTGGTTTGAGTGCTGACGACAATGCGATGGCGGCTGGTTCGGTCCGCCACCAGGCCGCCAATCGAAGCCAGGAGAAACACCGGGATTTGCCCTGCAAAGCCCACCAATCCCAGCAGCAGCGAGGAACCCGTAAGGCGGTAAACCAACCACGACTGCGCCACGGATTGCATCCAGGTGCCGACCAGGGAAATGACCTGGCCGCTGAAGAATAGCCGGAAATTCCGGTACCGGAGCGCCCGGAACATCTCCGGAATGCGGCTCTGCGCATCGCGCGAAGCTGCGTTTTTCCCCCCCGGCGCCGTGGTCGCACGACGCCCCTGCCTATCTTCACTTGGCGCGGCCATGCTCTCATGATACTGGAGGCGGTTCATCTTGGGCAAAAACATTGGTAAGTTTGCTGTGGCGCGGGCGTCCCGCCCGCGGTCGCGGGAGCGCCTCGCTCCCGCGAGCGGCCAGAGCTTGTCCTGAGGGGAGCGAAGGAATGCCCGCACGACCGCGGGCGGGACGCCCGCGCCACGTTCTGCGGCGTCGATGATTTTTGTTCGCAGGGGAGGGGCTTTGGCATAAAATGCTGTCGTTTCCGGCCATACGACGGATTTAACTGGAGGACTACCGTGTACGACACAACACTCAAAGCCAGATTAACCGTGGCGCTTTGCTTCGGCGCGGTCCTTTTTGGCACGCTCAGTCTGCGAGCCGATGTGAAGCTACCCGGCCTGCTTTCGGACGGCCTGGTGCTTCAGCAAGGAATGAAAGTGAACATTTGGGGAACGGCCGACCCGGGTGAACAGGTAACAGTCACTGTGGGAGATCAGCGCGTGAGCGGCACGGCCGACAGCGGAGGCCAGTGGACGGTGAAATTGGGGCCGCTTAATCCCGGCGGGCCTTTCACCATGACGATTGTCGGCAAAAACACCATTACCCTGCACGACGTGCTGGTGGGCGAGGTCTGGGTTTGCTCCGGCCAGTCCAACATGGAAATGCCCGTCGAGGGCTGGGGCAGCGGCGTAAACAATTATCAGGATGAAGTCGCTCATGGCGATCACCCTATGCTCCGCCTGTTTACGGTTCAGAAAGCCGTCGCCGCGAGACCGCAGCGAGATGTCCAAGGCTATTGGGTAACGGCGCGTCCGCAGACGGTGGCCGACTTCTCAGCCGTCGGATACTTCTTCGGACGGGAGCTGCTCAGGGTATTGAATGTGCCGGTCGGCCTCATTCACAGTTCCTGGGGCGGCACTCCTGCGGAAGCGTGGACGAGTCGCGGCACGCTCGAATCCGACCCCGCTTACCAATCTATACTGGAGGCGGGAACGAAGTTGCTGTCACCGTACCCAAAAGTCTTCCAGGGCTACGCTGAACAACTCGAGCAGTGGCGGAAGGACTCCGACCACGCGGAATCCTCAGGGGCGCCAGTCCCTGCCGCGCCCACCGTTCCCGATGATCCCCGACGAAATCCCTGGCGGCCCGCCGGCCTCTTTAACGCCATGCTCATGCCGCTGACCTCTTACGCGATCCGAGGCGCCATCTGGTACCAGGGAGAATCTAATGCCGACCGGCCTGCGCAATATCGCAAGCTCTTTCCGGCGATGATCGGCGACTGGCGGAACGCCTGGGGAGAAGGTGATTTCCCATTCCTCTTCGTGCAGCTTGCCAACTGGGGAATCTATAGCCCTCACTCGAATTGGCCGGAACTGCGGGAGGCCCAACTGAAGACGCTTTCGCTGCCCAGAACCGGCATGGCGGTCACGATCGATATCGGTGACGGGAGCGATATTCATCCTAAAGACAAACAGGACGTGGGCTATCGCCTGGCACTTGCCGCGCAGGCCATCGCTTATGGACGGGATGTGATGTACTCGGGCCCGATCTACGAGTCCATGGCTGCGGAGGGTGACAAAATCCGTTTGCGGTTCAAGTATGTTTACGGCGGGCTGGCGACCAGAAATTCGTCACCCAATGTCAGCGGCTTCGAGATTGCGGGTGAGGATCGTAAATTCACCGGCGCCCAAGCCAGGATTGACGGCGATACGGTTGTCGTGCGCAGCGACCGGACTCCACACCCCGTCGCCGTGCGCTATGCCTGGGGGATGAACCCGACGTGCAACCTGTACAACCGCGCCGGATTGCCCGCCTCGCCGTTCCGCACGGATGATTGGGAAGACTAGGGGCTAGGGATTAGGGGCTAGGGACTAGGGATTAGGGACTAGGGGATTAGGGATTAGGCGTTGGGGACTAGCGAGAACGTCCCTCACGTCTCATGAGGATATATCCGAGCATCCCATCCTGCTTATACTGTACCCTCCCGGTCCTGAGCGCCTAACGACAAATCAGAAGTGACCCTCGACGACCCGCTTTTCCCTAATCCCTAATCCCTAGCCCCTAGTCCCTAGTCCCCCTTCCCCGCCGTCACGGTCTCGACTTGCTTACCCGGCGAGGGCTGCGAGGCAGAGGTTGCATCCGCTGAAATGGCTGCCTCGAACGTTTCCGCCGGAGCATCGTTCGGACTTTTGACCAGCGCACCCTGCTCTTCCTTAATGAAAGCCAGCTTGGAGCCGTCTGGCGAACGATCAACCGTGATCAGGTCGCCAAGTTTGATTTGGTGCGTCGCCAACAGGTTGGAAATGGGAAAGACCAGATAGCGCTCAATGGCGCGCTTCAAGTGCCGGGCGCCGAATTTCTGGTCGGTCCCCTCCTGCAAAAGAAAGTCGCGAGCGGCCGGCGTGCAGATAAACACAAAGGGATTTCCTTCGGTGGCCGCCATGATGCGATCTTGCACCCGCCCCAGTTCGATATCCAGGATCTTCTCCAGACTGTCGCGATTCAGGAGGCGGAAGACAATGACCTTGTCGATCCGATTCATGAACTCCGGGGAGAATTTCCGCCGCGAGGCCTCCATGGCGGTCTGGTAAATCTTCTGGTCCAATTCCTGTTCGTGATTGTCCTGCACTGGGGAGAACCCCAATCCGCCCCGCATCAGTCTCATGACTTCCTGTGAGCCCAGATTGGAAGTGAGGAAAATCATGGTGCGGGAAAAGTCCACTCGCCGGTTGTCGCCCAGGGTGAGGGAGGCTTTGTCGAGGATTCCGAGCAGAAGCTGCCACAACGAGTCGGATGCCTTTTCGATTTCGTCGAACAACACCAGTGAGAGCTTGACGCGGTCGGAGTAGTGGCGCTCCAGGACCTCTTGCGTAATGAGCGGCTGTGTCTCACGGTGTCCGACGTAACCGGGAGGCGAGCCAATGAGCTTGGCAACTTCGTGGCTGTGCTGAAACTCCGCGCAGTCCACCTTGATGACGGCTTTGGAGTCGCCCATCAGCACTTCCGCCGCGGCCTCCACCAGGCGCGTCTTGCCTGACCCCGTGGGACCCAGGAACAACAGGTTCACTAATGGCCGTCCGGGCGTCGAGAGGCCTGCCATGTAGACCTG